>QHQE01000089.1 GCA_003219265.1 Verrucomicrobiota bacterium | reverse complement strand
TCGGTGATGTGAACGGCAGTACCGGCGTCAATTCCACCGATGTCGCCCTGACCAAATCGCAAGTGGGCCAGATGGTCACTGGCTCGAATTTCCGCGAGGACGTGAATGCCAGTGGCACGATCACTGCGACGGATGTCACGATCGTCAAATCCGACGTAGGTCACGCGCTGCCGCCTTAAGTCTGCGGCCCGCCAACTAGCGTACGGGAGGGTAAATGGAGCATTAGCGCGCCCCTCGCACGGGTTCGAAGTTAATGCCGCCGTGGCGACCGGGTATTAGCCCGGTCTCAAGCTCGCGGTGCGCGTCGCCCTGTTTAGCGAACTCAATCGCCGATCCGGTGTTTTAATTCCCAGACGCGCAATGCCGCGAGCAAGAGCGTTTTCGTGCGGGTGAGACTGCCCGGGGGGGCAAGTTTGGGCTCGTCATTGGTATAAGTGTTCGTGGAACTTTGTTTGCGAGGCCGGCTTCTTCGTCGCGCTTTCGACTTCCGCCCGCGGCGAGCGGTCGAGTCGCTCACGGGAAGTTGTCCGCTGCTATTCATAACTCCGGTGTTGATTGATGAAAAAGTGAAATCACCATTTTCATACCCACAAACATAGACAACCATCTGTATGGGCACGTAGGACCGAAAAGGTAACGCTACTGTCACTTTTTGCTGAAAGTCGGAAGCCCGGCTAGGTGAATGGGTAAAATGGGGTCGTATCTAAGATACGAACCCCATATCCCTCCCCACCAAGACTCAGCGCCTAATGACAAATATGAGGTTCGGCCTCAGGGCGCCGTCAGGTCCTGGAAGCTGCGCCTTTTTTAGAAATCTGGCGCCAATCTGTTGAAGGGCTTTCTGCGATCGAAGATTTTTCTCTCCGACGACAAAAAGGACGCGATCAACAAATCGAAACGCGTGGTCGAGCATGAGTGATTTCAACTCACGATTGTACGATCCACCCCAGAATGCCCTTTCCAGGAAGGTCCAGCCGATCTCCACTTCACGTTCAACCGGATTGAGATTGCAGTACCGTGAGCCTCCAATGATTCTGCCGGACTTCCGTTCGATAATGGCAAAGGCGCCTTTCGAGTCAATCGCCCCATCGAAGTATCTCTGAAAGACCTCTCTTTTGTAGCGGTCATTCTCTGGATGTTGCTTCCAGATGAGCGGATCGCTGGCGGCGGCAAAAAGCGCGTCGAAGTCCTCGCGTGCGAGAGGACGTAGCTCAATCAGATTTCCCTCTAATGTCGGTTGAAGGTCAAATTTCACGCGGGGGCATCGAGCTGGGCGTTTGGGAAATGAGTCACACGGCCCATAGAGCGGTGGCTACAACTGCTGAACAATCACACGAAACGGAAGTTAGTTCTTCGCGACTTTGGGGCGCGTTGTGAGCAGAACATCGCGCCCGACGAGGTAGAGAAGACCGGCACAGAACGAAAAACGGAATCAGGGCGAGAAGATCGGCGAAGAAGGCGCGAAACAACGCAGCGCAGAAGACGGCAAGTGCTCGCCGGTGGAGATGTACGAATCCGGGGAGCGCACCCGCCTCGCGCGCCTTCCGGGCCCTGTCCGAAGCGCTTTTGAAGAAGCTCTCACCGAAGTGATGCACGAGCAGTTCGAAGCCTCCGGCGTGGGACTGCACGCCCAGCGCCTGAGCCGAGCGCAACTACGAATCGGCGCCTTACCTGCGCGGCGGAGCTGGGTCCGTGTGCCAGATTGAACTACATCGTCTTGACCCCTCCGACGACTCCACAGTATCCTCCGCTCTTACTGGTCGGGCGGGAGAGCCGACCACCGTAATTCGAAATCACATCGTGAACGTCAACCAACAAACACGGAAAGAACTTACCGTTCGTGGCTTGATTGTTGGCGTCATCATTACGGTGGTGTTCACTGCGGCCAATGTGTACTTCGGCCTCAAGGCCGGTCTCACCTTTTCCACATCGATTCCCGCGGCGGTGATTTCGATGGCGATCCTGCGAGCCTTCCGCGATGCAACAGTTCAGGAAAACAACATCGTGCAGACGGTCGCCTCGGCCGCGGGCACGCTGTCGTCGATTATCTTCGTGCTGCCGGGTTTGATCATGATCGGGTGGTGGACCGGTTTTCCTTTCTGGATCTCATTCGCGATCTGTGCATTGGGCGGGATTCTGGGCGTGATGTACTCAATCCCGCTGCGCCGCGCGTTGGTAACTACTTCGGATCTGCCCTACCCGGAAGGTGTCGCCTGCGCCGAAGTGCTGAAGGTCGGTAGTAGCCCCGACAAAGAGGTCGGGGGACACGCCTCCGACATCGAACATGGCCGCGCAGGACTGCTCGCGGTGTTATGGGGATGGATTGTTTCCGCCGTGTTTGCCGTCGTCGTTGCGACACAAATGTTCGCATCCGATGTGGCGCAGACCTTCCGAATCGGCCGCAACGGTGCCGTGAGCGGTTATGACTTCTCGTTGTCGTTTGCGCTGTTAGCGATCGGGCACTTGGTTGGTCTCTCAGTTGGTATTGCGATGCTCATAGGCACATTGATTGGCTGGGGCTGGGGCGTGCCGCACTATTCCTTGCTAGTGTCCGATGTCACCAGCAGTGCCGCCGCGCTCGCGCAAACTACGTGGAGTCACAAAGTACGTTTTCTCGGCGCCGGCGCGATCGGCGTTTCGGCGATCTGGACGCTGCTAAAACTGGTAAAGCCGGTCGCGAGCGGCCTCGCCAGCGCGATGGCTGCCTCGCGTGCGCGCAAGGCCGGCAAGGCGGATACGCTGCCGATCACCGAGCGCGACATTCCAATCGGCATTGTCGGTATTGTCACATTGGTATGCATGCTGCCGATCGGTTGGCTGCTTGGCTATTTTGGCACCATCAGCGGGCTCGGCGCGCAGCTACCAACGCTCATCATCGGCGGCGTCGCCTACGTTGTGTTGATGAGCTTCTTCGTCTCGGCGGTCTGCGGTTACATGGCGGGCTTGATCGGTTCCTCCAACAGCCCGCTGTCGGGCATTGGCATTCTGGTGGTGATTGGCGCCGCGTTGCTGCTCGTGTTGGGTGTAAAACCGTACGTGTCGCCGGACGCGGGTAAATCGCTGATGGCATTCGCGCTCTTCACTACCGCAGTGATCTTCAACGTTGCCGCCATCGCGAACAATAACCTGCAGGACCTCAAGACCGGCCAATTGGTCGATGCAACGCCATGGAAGCAGCAGGTGGCGCTGGTGATCGGTGTAGTCGCGGGCGCGTTTGTAATTCCGCCGGTGCTCGATCTCGTGAATCATGCCTACGGTTTCGTCGGCGCGCCGGGCGCCGAGCTGCGTCCGAATCCACTACCGGCGCCTCAGGCCGGCCTGATCTCCTCGCTGGCTCAAGGCGTTATCACCGGTGACATTGATTGGAGCCTGATCCGCACGGGCGGCTTGATCGGCGTCTGTATCATTCTACTGGACGAGATTCTCGCACGGACGACGCGACACATGCGCGTTCCACCGCTGGCGGTGGGTCTGGGGATCTATCTGCCCACGCAAAGCACTCTGATGATCGTGGTCGGAGCGGTCGCTGGCTGGTTCTTCGACCAGCGAGCCAACCGCAGTCCACGGCCGGAAGCGACGAAGCAGCTGGGCGTCCTACTCGCGTCGGGATTGATCGTCGGCGAGAGCGTGATCGGCGTGGTGATCTCCGCGATCGTCGTGTTCTCCGGCGTATCTGCGCCGCTGGCGCTGGTCGGGGCAGGTTTTGAAACGGCCGGGCGGATCATCGGTGGGGTCGCCTTCGCAGCTATCGCGGTAGTACTTTACCGGTGGATCTTGCGAATGGCGGCGGCAAGATCGACATGAAACGGAAATGGAACTGGCCGATCTGGATCGGCTTCATCGTCGCCATTGGCGGGCTGTTCAGCTATGAATTTTTCGCGCAGTTTCCGGTCACGCGCGATTTTCCGTGGGCAACTCTCGTTCTCTTCGGCGTGGGCGCTGTGCTGTTGATTGTCGGCCTGTTCCGCGCATTTGGTCGCCCACAACTTTATCGCGGCAAAATTTTTGGATCGATCTTTACGCTCATCACTGCGTTGCTGTTCGCTTTTTTCGCCTACGAAATTTTTTATGTGCTCCGCCAAGTGCCGCTTTCTGCGCAAGCGCCGCGAGTCGGACAAAGGGCTCCGTCGTTTTCGTTACCCGACCAAAACGGCAAAGAAGTCGCACTGAATGATTTGCTTTCACCGAATGGCGCGGTCTTGATTTTCTACCGCGGACATTGGTGACCGCTTTGTAACTCCGAGTTGCGGAGTTTTCAGCAGCGTCTTTCGGATTTCACGTCACGCGGCGTTCATGTCGCGGCCATCAGTGTCGACTCGAAAGAGATTAATGAGAACCACTGCCGGAAGATGGGCTTCACGTTTCCGTTCTTGTCCGACGCAAACGCCGATGTCATTCGACTTTACGACGTGCTGCATCGCGGCGCGGGACCCAGCGGCGCCGATATTGCGCGACCGGCTGAATTCTACGTTGACCGGGCCGGCACGGTGAAATGGGTGAAGTTAACCGAAAACATCGCCGTTCGTGCTCGCCCTGAGCAAGCGCTCAGTGCGATTGACGCCGCTGCGCGGAGCCAATAACTTCGAGGCCCGTGCATGCGGAACTGGAACAACTGCTCGTTCTTCAAGATCGACAACAAAAGATCAAGCAGATCCAGACGGAAATAAGAACGCTGCCGCTGCAAAAGAAGAATCTCGAAGCGCAATTGGCCGCGAGCGTGGCCAGTGTGGAAGCGCTCAAGCACAAGGGGCGACAGGTCGAGCTCGATCGCAAGAAACTCGAGCTCGATGTGGGGACACGCGCGGAAAGTGTTTCCCGGCTCAAGACCCAGCAATATCAAACGCGGAAGAACGATGAATTCCAGGCGATGGGGCATGAAATTGAGCGTTACGAGAATGAAATCAGCAAAATCGAGGACGAAGAGCTCGAACTGATGGAGCAAGCCGACAAGATCAAAGCCGAGCTCGTTGCGGAGGAAAAAAAAGCCGCGACGACAAGAGAATCTAACTCGCGGCAGATGACGGACCTCGAAGCTAAATCAAAAACGTTGGAGTCGCGGCTGGAAGACCTGACGAAGGAACGCGCTGAGCTGACCGGCAAGATCGACGAAGATTTGCTGAGTCGTTTCGAGCGTCTTTTTACGAGCAAGGGGGACGCCGTTGTCGTCGCGCTCGAACACGAAGTCTGCACCGGTTGTCACATGAAAGTGACCCCCGCCACCGCGATGCGCGCAAGAGCGGGGAAGGAAATCGTGAGCTGCGAGAACTGCGGACGGATTCTGTACGACGCCCAATAATTGGTCGGGATCCCGCAGTTGCGGGAGGCCGTCCCTTTCGCTGGGGAGCGCACGCCCTCGCGTGCTTGTTTCGGTGCCCTCGCCGAAACAAATATGCTTCTGTGCAACTCGCAACGCTCCTTTGTGCTGCAGAGAAGTTCGCGATCGCGAGGGCGCGATCGCCAGCACGCGAGGCGCGTGCGCTCCCCAGCTCACACGTTGAAGCGAAAGAGGATCACGTCGCCATCGCGCACGACGTAGTCTTTTCCTTCAATACGAAGCTTGCCCGCTTCGCGCGCTTTGGCAAAGGAACCGAGCGCAACCAGATCGTCGTACTGAATCGTGTCCGCCGCGATGAAGCCGCGCTCGAAATCCGAATGGATTGCGCCGGCAGCCGCAGGCGCTTTCTCGCCCGCATGAATGGTCCAGGCGCGCGTTTCTTTTTCTCCGGTGGTGAGGAAGGTGCGCAAGCCGAGCAGATGATAAACCGCCCGAATAAGCGCGTGCACGCCGCTGTCTTCGACCCCGAGGCCGCGCAAATATTCCATCGCTTCCTTCTCGCTAAGATCGACGAGTTCGCTTTCGATCTGCGCGCTGATGACCACCGCTTCGGTCGCGAAATGATGTCGTGCATAATCTTCGATTGCATCGACATGTCGCGCAGCCCTGTAGCCGGGGTCGTCGAACCCGGTTTTGGCAGATTGAATCGGAGCGTTCGGGCCGGGGTCAGCGACCCCGGCTACAGCACCGACCGCGGCTGCAGCAGTGGCCACGAGATCGGACTCGGCCACGTTGCAAGCGAAGAGAGTCGGTTTTGAGGTCAGTAAAAAGAAATTGCGGGCAATGGTTTTTTCTTCCGGCGTCAAGTCCGCAGTGATCGCCGGTTTCCCGAGATCGAGATGGGGCAATAATTTCTCGATGATCCCGCTTTGTGTTCTTGCCGCTTTGTCGCCGGCCCGAACTTCCTTTTGCAGGCGATCATGCCGTTTCTGGAGCGACGCCAGATCGGCCAGCACAAGCTCGGTGTTGATCACTTCGATGTCGCGAATCGGATCGATCGTCCCGCTGACATGATGAACGTCGCTGTCTTCGAAACAGCGCACCACCTGCACGATTGCGTCCACCGCGCGGATATGATGGAGAAATTGATTGCCCAGTCCCTCGCCCGCGCTCGCGCCTTTGACCAGGCCGGCAATATCGACAAACTCGATCGCGGTCGGAACGATCTTCTGCGAATGAGATATGGCCGCGAGCTTTGCGAGACGCGGATCGGGCACGGTGACGATGCCGACATTGGGATCGATTGTGCAGAAAGGATAATTCTCCGCGGGCGCTTTGTGCGTGCGGGTGACCGCATTAAAGAGCGTGGACTTGCCGACATTCGGCAACCCGACGATTCCCGCGCTTAACATAGGCGCGGACGTTAATGCGATAGCTCAGCTGTCGCAATAACCGCCGTGTCGTCCCAGAAATTTGTGGGACGTGACGGAGCACGTCCCTCCAACGCAGGAAACCATCGGGCCGGCGGGATTGAACCCGCGACCTGTCGCCGCGGCGACCGTTCTACAAACGTAGCTTCGAAAGATCGTCCCGACCACGTCGTCCGGTTCTGTTTTTTTTACATCGGGCCGGCGGGATTTGAACC
>QHQE01000088.1 GCA_003219265.1 Verrucomicrobiota bacterium | reverse complement strand
CTCGGCGGGCTGATCAACGAGCGCACGAAGCTCATCATCCTGAATTCGCCGCAGAATCCCACCGGCGGCGTGCTGACGAAGAAGGACATCGACGGCATCGCACACGCGATCGGCGACCGCAACATCATGGTGCTGACCGACGAGATCTACAGCCGCCTCATCTTCGAGGGCGAGCACCATTCCATCATGTCGGTGAACGGCATGAAGGAGCGCTGCATCCTGCTCGACGGTTTTTCCAAAACGTATGCCATGACCGGATGGCGGATGGGCTATGGCGTGATGCGCGTCGATCTGGCGGCGCACATCGCGCGATTGATGACGAACTCTAATTCGTGCACTGCCAGTTTCACCCAAATCGCCGGTATCGAAGCGCTGCGCGGACCTCAGAAATCGGTCGATGCTATGTGTGCCGAGTTTAAGAAACGGCGCGACGTAATGGTCGCCGGCCTGAACAAGATCAAAGGTTTTTCCTGCCGGTTGCCCAAGGGCGCGTTCTACGTTTTCCCCAACATCAAGCAAACCGGATGGCCATCGAAGAAACTGGCCGACGCGCTGCTGGATGACGCCGGCGTCGCTGCGTTATCCGGGACCGCGTTTGGCAATTTCGGCGAGGGTTATTTGCGCTTCAGCGTGGCCAACTCGATCGAGAACATCGAGAAAGCACTCGATCGCGGCGGCGCCTGGGCGAAGAAAAATCTGTAGGGCGGTTTGGCCAATTTTTCGGTGCCGACAGCGCGGCGACTATCAATCTGTGCCATCCGCGAAATCCGCGGTTCTGTTAGCTAAAAGCTGAGAGGCGCATTTACTAATAACCGATAACTGATAACCATTGCGCCAGCCATGACCGACAAGAAACGAATCTTTGCCACTTCGCGCATCGGCGATCCTGCTGAGAACCGTCTTCGCGAGCGCGGCTACGAGCTCGAAGTTTTCCAGGGCCCGGAAGCGCCGCCGAAGAAATTGATCATCAAGAAAGTGAAGAGCGGCATCGACGGCTTGATCACCACACTCCGCGATCCCATCGACGCCGAGATCTTCGAAGCAGGGAAGGGCTCGCTCAAGATCGTGGCGCAGATCGCGGTCGGCTTCGACAACATCAATCGCGCCGACGCCAACAAGTACAAAGTGCCATTCACGAACACAGCCGACGTGCTCACCGAAGCGACCGCCGAGTTCGCTTTTTTCATGATGGGAATGCTCGCTCGCAAGATGTGGCAAAGTGAGCGCCTGGTTCGGGAGCAGAAGTGGCCGTCGTGGCACCCGTTCCTGCCGTTTCTCGGCGATGAGGTTACGGGCAAGACCATTGCCATCATCGGCACCGGACGCATCGGCCTTGCGATGATCAAAAAATGCTCGGGTTTCGACATGAACATACTTTGTTACGACCCGGCGTATCACAATGACAAGTACATCGCCTCCATCCAGCAGCTGATGGACTTGCGGCACGCCAACGGGATCCAGAAGGAGAAGACCTGGATCAAGTACGTGGAGTTCGAGGAGGCGATGCGCGGCGCCGATTACGTGAGCATCCACGTGCCGCTGTTGCGCGAGGGCGAAACCGACAAGCCGACCTACCACCTCATCAATGAGAAGACGCTTAAGCTGATGAAGCCGGCGGCGTACCTGGTGAATAGCTCACGCGGCCCGGTCGTGGATGAGAAGGCCCTCGCCAAAGCGTTGAAAGACAAAGTCATCGCCGGAGCAGCGCTCGACGTCTTTGAGAAAGAGCCTCTGCCGCCGGATTCGCCGCTTCTCGATCCTGAAATTGCCGGCCGCACGCGTCTGTTCCATCACTTCGCCAGTGGCGCGCGGATCACGCGGCTCTCGGTCGATCCCGACAAAGGCATGGCTGGACGCACTGTCCAGGCAGTGATCGACGTGCTGGAAGGGAACTACGGCGGCGACCCGACCAAGATGCCATATGTCGTGAATAAGGAAGCATTCACCCCGTGAGATGACGTGAAACGTTGGATCGTTACATCTTTACATCGGAAATAGAACGCAGGCCCTTTGAGCTTGTGTATCGGGAAGGTTGTCGAAACGAGAGCGATGCGGCGCAACGTGAGAAGTATCTCAAAACTGCCTGGGGAAAACGTTATATCAAAAATCGCCTCCGACGTTATCTCACGGAGGTAAAGCTCCAATGCGGGGTTGCAACGAAGCGGAGCAGCCGACATAATGCATGAAACCTTTTAACATCATGAAAAAGATCGTTGTTTTGTTTACCGTAATCGCGGCGGTTTCGACCTGGGTCGTTGCCACCGCTCAAAAAGAAAGCGAGAAGTCAGCGACCAAGCCGGCCGCGAAGTCTGCGGCGAGCGAGCACAAAATTGTTACGCCGGACGAAGAAGCAGTAGCTGATAGTTGAAAGTTGATAGTTGAAAGATGCGCCGGCGTAAACGTGGCGCGCGATGAGCGGCAAGATCGATACCCGACAATTTTCTATCAACGATTACGACGCGGCGCGTGAGCTATGGCAGCGGGTCGAAGGTCTCGAGATCGCTGAGGGTGATGACAGAGAAAGCGTTGCTCAATTTCTCGCGCGGAACCCGGGGCTGAGCCGGGTGGCGACCGATGGGTCCGCGATTGTCGGCGTCGCGTTATGCAGTCATGATGGACGCCGCGGACACATCTATCACCTGGCGGTCGATCCGAACTATCAGGGACGCGGACTCGGTAAGCGTTTGATGCATGAATGCCTGAAGGGTCTGCGCCGGACCGGGGTCAAGCGCGTCCTTATCATGGTGGCCGGCGATAATTCGCGCGGCCGTGAATTCTGGAAGCGCTGCGGCTGGGAAGAGATCACCGGCGCCATTGCGATGGGAATTGATCTTTAGGATGCAGAGAAGAATTTAGGGTCTGATCCAGGAGGCCGGTTGACTGGCCTAACATTCAGAGCGCTTTAGCCGATCGACTGACTGCTTTGGAAAAAGCCCTTCGTATGGAGCTTTGATCTGAACAGCTGGGGCGACACTCACTAAATGTACCAAATGTACCAAAAAATGTACTTGACTTGCCCTAAATGTGTTGGGCGACACATTGCTAAAACACATGCTAAATGTACCAAAATGTACTTGACCTGCGCAAATGTGCTTGGTAAACGATTCGCTCGCTAATCAACATTGAGATTTTAACACTATGATGAAAATGATAAACGTAACAAAGTGGGCCGTTGTGATCGCATGCATCGGCTTCATGGCGTTCACCGTGCAGTCAACCAAAGCAGACATATTTACCTTTAACCTTACTAATGGGAATTCCGCCATCTCCAGCTACCCCGGGCCTTACGCGAGCGTGCTCGTCAATAGGCTGACTACGACCACCGCCACCATCACGTTCGCCTCCCTGATAAACAGTGGGAACATTTATCTATTTGGAGACGGGAGTACCGTTGCTGTCAATGTGAACGCGGCTTCGTGGACACTTGGCACTATTATAGGGACAAACTCCGGCGTGGGATTCTCCCCGGGGCCCTTCAGTGATGCTGGAAGTCAGAATGTAGACGGGTTTGGAATTTTTAATCAGACCATCGACAGCTTTGACGGCTTTACACACTCGTCCGACACTGTGACTTTCACCCTTACTGACACCTCCGGCACTTGGAGTAGTGCTGCTAACGTCCTGACCCCGAACAGCCATGGGGCTTTAGCAGCGGCTCACATCTTTGTTACAGAATTCCCTGCCGTCGCTTCAAACGGCGCACTCGCTACCGGTTTCGCTGCCAATGTTCCCGAGCCGGGGACTGTAGGCCTGGTTGCCTTGGGTGCCCTTGGACTGGCGGTCGCACTGCGTAAGCGCCGGTCGGTTTGACGCTGGCAGCACAGTCTTGCTCCGTGGGGCGGCACTTTTAGCTCTCGGCCTGGTTCGCCGCAACTTGAGCTAAGAGCGATTTTTTTCGCTACTCCTTAACATTAACCCCACCAAACACCGCCGATGGAGATTCGGCAGTGTTTTTCTTTGCTGCAAATACCTAGTCTGAAGCCTTCACACTAAGAAAGCATTGGGCCCATCTTTAGCCGTCGCTGTCCGCTCGCCAAAACCCTCGGAGTCGCTGCCCGTCGCGAGCTGCTCTCATGCATAGTCAGCGGCTTACGACAGATGCCAATTTAGAAATCGAGGCCCGCAGTCGGCGACAGCGGCCACAAAAACCTGTGCCGACGATTTATGCGGCCAAGATGAGTTGGCGCATGAATGCCTGAAGGGTCTGCGCCGGACCGGAGTCAAGCGCGTCCTTATCATGGTGGCCGGCGATAATCCGCGCGGCCGCGAATTCTGGAAGCGCTGCGGCTGGGAAGAGATCACCGGCGCTATTGCGATGGGAATTGATCTTTAGGATGGACTAGGAGCCGCGTCGAGGTCGCGTCAGTCGCGGCGACGCGGAGTGAGCGAGCCAGTGTCGCCGCGTCCGCGGTTGGACGGACTCGCCGTGGCGAGGCGACCGGACACAGCGAATCAGGTCAGGCGACGAGGCGATCGACGGCTGAGCGTAGTTCATCGACGTTAAAGGGTTTCACGAACATCACGTGCACGTCCATTTGCTCGAAAGCTTCGCGAACTTCCGGCGACAGGTTCGCCGCTACCGCGATGATGTCGCTGGTGATGCCGCGTTTCCTGATCTCCTCCACCAATTCAATCCCGGTGAGATTCGGCATCTTTTGATCGACAATAATTACGTCGTAGAAATCTGAACTGACATCGAGTTTGGCCAGGGCAGCATGGCCGCTGTCGGCGCAGGTCACTTCATAGCGCGGCCCGGCAAAGACAAACCGCAGAGAAAGCGTAACCGAGGGCTCGTTATCGACCGCCAGGATTCTGCAGGGTGCGTCCATGATTACTCTAAAAGTAGCAACGTCTGTACCGGTGGAGAGGAAATGAGTTCCATCTCGAGAACCCCGGCTAAAACGTTACATCGTGAATCGTGAATCGGGACAGGCGTTCGATTTCACGGCGGGATGTTTTTTACCGAGACGCAGCGAAACAGCTTGGAACCGGCGCGGGAAGGGCGAGTGTTGATCCGCCTACGTCCCGCAGCCGCGGGACTGCAGTGCGACAGGTCCGCCTACGAATTGCTTCGGCGCGACAGGTGGGCGAGTGTTAAAACTTATGGGAAACAGCCAAGGCAGAGACAACGTTAAGAAACGGAGGGCGCGCCGTAAAAAGACGGAGCGCCTCGCGCTCGCCAAGCGCAAGCAGAAAGCGGCGAAATAACGCCCCCGAACCACCGCGTCTGCGAGACAAAAGTAAATCCCACGCTCGACCAAAGCGGTCTTCGACGCTTTGTGAGCCTGCGCCGCGTCAAAAGCCAGAGATCAGTCTCGTCGGAGAAGCTGCAGCACAAACATCCGTTACCTAATGTTATTCGTCCGGGAGGAATTTTTCATTTCCAGAAATAGAATGCGCCCAAGCCGTTTACGAGTAGATTGTTGCGATGCCGACTTACGTTTACGAGACCACCGATCCCACCAAACCGATACGAACCTTCGAGGTTAAGCAAAGCGTCCACGACGACCCGCTTCGCGCTGATCCGGAAACGGGCGAAGCAGCGCGGCGCGTGATCTCGGCTGGCTACAGCCTTCTCGTTCGCGGTAAATCAGTTGGTCCTTCCGTCGGCTCGGTCGGTTCACACTGAGCCTGACAGAAGTCAGAACGAACGAGAACCCTGTACTGCTCTATCCCGTGAAATGCTTGGCGGCGAGGGATTGCGCGCCAGCGCCTAACACACTGGCCGCTGCCTTGCTACACAACAGTTTTCGCAACAAAGATTTCGCTTCATTTTTCTCCTTCTCCGACACATCGGCTTGATTGATCGCGGTGATCACTTTCTCCAGTGCCTCCGTAATCACCTGCTGCCGCGGAGTACTCGCTCCGATTGGCGTTGGTTGCTGCCGGGGAACGGTGGTTCGCCGGCTCTCATCAATAGAGATCGAGATCGGGGACGCGACGCCACCTTCGAGCACCTTGACTCCGAAGTCGTTTATCTTAGCAAAGCCGGACAGCAGGCCCATCCCGCTCTGATCTTCACGAGGGGTCCAGTCGATGAGGCGATACTCTGAAAGCTGGGCCAGGGCGCGCAGCCAGTCACGGCGCCTTATGCCTCCTGGCGGCGGGACCGCCTGCTCAGCGTGGCCGAACGGAATAGACCCTTCGCGTCGACGTTCATAGAGCAGCTGCAGCATGCGTCCTCTGACGACAGAATCCTTCATAAACTTTGCCAATATGCTCTGCATCTCGCGCACCAACAACTCATCTCGACAGGTGCGAGTCTGTTGGCTGTTGGGATCAGACCCGCGCAAGGGCGTGGAGGTTGCGTGGCAGCTTACTAAAATACGGCCGGCAGTTCTGCGCGGGGCCTCACACATACCTCGCAAGGAATAGGAGAGTATCTGGGGGGCACTCCCTCGCTACCTGTCGTGAGTTTTGTCTCATCCATCGTAAGCGGCTTACGATAGATGCGAATGTAAAATGCAGGCCGCAGTCAGCGACAGCGGCTAAAATTGTGGTCGCCGTGGCGACCGCTGCTACAACTCAATCCGAATCAAGGTCGTTGACTACAAATTAATCCGAGACCTAAATTCAGTTATGAACTCAAGACCTAACTCCACCAGACTCTTTCTGATTCTTGCTTTCGCTTGCGCATTCTTCGTCAGCGGCACTGAGACCCAGGCGCGCACTACCCACAAAGGCGCTCACCT
>QHQE01000087.1 GCA_003219265.1 Verrucomicrobiota bacterium | reverse complement strand
CCTTGACCCTCACGGTCCAGCCTGCGCCTAGCTCGGGGCCGGTGATCACGAGCGGCACTAGTATAACAGCTAGAACGGGGCAGGCCTTTAGCTTCGATGTGTTCACCATCGGGGGGAGCGCGACAGCGCGCTTAAGTGCAACCGGTCTGCCTCCGGGATTGAGCGCCGACCCAGTGACAGGCATCATCTCGGGAACTCCCACTGCCGATGGCAGCTTCTGGGTAACTCTCACGGTGACGGATGGAGCTGTAACAACCACTTCCACACTGGAACTGACCTTTACCTCGGATCCGGCGATTCCCGTTATCATCAGCCCGCGCGAGACCACCCTTGAGGCCGGTCAATCCTTTACTTACACGATCGTTGCGCCCAGCTCCGATCACTCTGGCACCACCTTCAGCTACATCGGGACCCTTCCATCCGGACTAAGCTTCGATCCTGCAACCGGAATCATTTCGGGGACCTATAATTCTCATTTTCAAAATGGCGGCGCCTTGCTTGGCAATGTCCAACTCATCGCCACTAATTCCTCAGGCACTGCCACCTCTACGCTTGCATTCTTCCAGCAGGTTTCCGGCACTGCGAAGAACATTTCCACCCGGCTGGCCGTGGGCACGAGCGATAACGTGCTCATCGGCGGAATTATTGTCACCGGCAATGCGCCGAAAAAAGTGATCGTGCGCGCGATTGGCCCGTCCTTGACGCAATACGGTGTGCCCGGCGCCTTGCAAGATCCAACGCTGGAGCTGCACGATCACACCGGCGCGATGATCGATTTCAACGACAACTGGATGGATTCAGCGAACGAACAAGCGATCATCGACAGCGGCCTCGCCCCGAGTAACAACCTTGAGTCAGCGATCCTGGCGACTCTTGATCCCGGCAACTACACCGCAATTATTCGCGGGAACAATGGAACTACCGGCGCGGCATTAGTCGAGGTCTATGATCTTGGCACCGCCAGCCTCGACGTATCCAGCAACGCGCAACTAGCGAACATTTCCACGCGTGGCTTGGTGCAAACCGGCGACAACGTCATGATCGGCGGCTTCATTGTCCGAGGAGACATGCCTGCGACTGTGATCGTGCGGGCGATTGGCCCCTCCCTCACCGCTTACGGTGTCCCGGGCGCCTTGCAAGATCCGACGTTGGAATTGCACGATGGAACTGGCGCCGTCATCGGGACAAATGATAACTGGCAGAACGATCCGGGTGCAGCGCAGATTCAAGCGGATCACCTCGCGCCCACCGACAATCGTGAATCGGCTACGATTGTCACGCTCGCGCCAGGCAACTACACCGCGATCGTCCGCGGGCAAAATGACACCACGGGCGTCGCGCTGGTGGAAGCATTCGTCCTACAGTAGCACTGGAGCCCTTGCGGCAGTCGGCCGCGATTCACACTCACAAATCGAAAATCGGAAATGTGAGTGGGCCTGCCAAGCCGTAGTCTTGGATCGTTGAAGAAACGGAAAACACGGCCCGCCTTCGGCGTGGCAGCCTGCGAATTTTTTCAGAAAGAGCGAGATCTGATCTCCGATATCTGATCTTTGACCTCTGATCTCTGATTTTATCTGCCTCGCTAGGACTCGAACGGCGTAAAAGGCTCCGCCTCACGCGGTCTTAAAGCAACTATGGAACATTATGTTGCCACGTCAGGATGCCGGGGCTTTTAGGTGCTGCCTCGCTAGGACTCGAACCTAGACAAAGAGATCCAGAATCTCTGGTGCTACCATTACACTACGAGGCAAAAATGGCGAAAGACCTAAAACCGCTTTTCGGCTCGTTGCAAGTCGCACAAAGCGAATGCCAGAAATTATCGGCTTCGTGCTTGCGCGGTCAGCCAGATTTCCGCGCTTTCCCGAGCTGCTTCCACTTCCAGCGCGCGGCCGCTTTCCACCACCAAGAGCCGCGCGCGCTCCAACATCTCGTCGATCTTGTAATCGTCGTGTTGGGGATCGTGATGGAACAAGAATAATTTCCGCACCCGCGCTTCGAGCGCCAGCGAGACCACGCGGCTCAAAGCGCCATGTCCCCAACCGACGTGTTCCTGATACTTCTCGTCCGTGTATTGGGAATCGAGAATCAGCACGTCGGCTTCCTTTAGAAATTCGACTAGCTTCGATCGTTCAACCACCGCCTGAGCGCGCGCTTTCTCCGGACGCGTTCCATCGCGCGCCGCCAGTTTTAGCTTTAACGGCTCGAAAGGTTCGTTGTCGGGCAGAAAGGCAATGGAGCCTTCCTTGGTGAAAAGCCGGTAGCCAACGCACACGCCTGGATGATTCAAAAATTTTGCGTGGACCCGCACTTTGCCGATCGAAAATTGCATTTTTTTGAGTTCCTCGATCTTGATCGTTCCCGGCAGATCGCTCCAGCTCACCGGAAAAAAGGGGACCTCCATTTGCGCGGCCAGAACGGTAGCCAGCCCAGCGCGTGCGCCCTCGTATCCCAGAACGCGGATCGAGTTTTTGGGTTTGTAAGCAGGGAGAAAAAACGGCAGGCCCTGAATATGGTCCCAGTGCGTGTGAGTGAGCAGCAACGTCAGATTGATCGGCGCGGGTCCGAATTCGTTTTCCAAGGCAAGGCCCAACTCGCGAATTCCAGAGCCGGCGTCGAGCACGATAATCTCGCTATCGGTGCGAACCTCCACACAGGTGGTGTTTCCACCGTAACCAATTGTCGATGGGCCGGGAACGGGAATCGATCCGCGCACTCCCCAGAATTTCAAACGCGTCGATGGCGGAGGAAACTTGAGGGCACGCGAATGTTTGGGGCGCAGTTTTCGCCGCGGGCGCGCAGCGCGCTTGATCGCGGCCGCGACTTTTTCCCACTTCAACGGCTTGACGAAATAATCATCGACCCCGGCGTCCAAAACCGCCTCGCGATCAACATCATAATGCCGTCCGGCGGTGATGATCATCTTGGTGGAAGGAAGTTTTTCCCGGATCGCCCGGCACACTTGCAGACCACTGAGCTTTGGCAGCAAGAGATCGCAAACGATCACTTTAGGCTGGTACTCGAAGGCAAGTTCAATTCCACGCCCGCCTTCATCCGCTTCGAGCACGTCCCAACCCTTGCCCGCGAACAGACGCGCCGTCTTTTTACGGCTTTCGACGTCGTCGTCGATTAACAGAACGGTAGCCACAGCGCCGGATTTTGGCACGCGGCTAACGCGAAACCAAGAGGTTTTTGGGACGACACGCTCAGCGCCCGGGATTCAACAATAAAGGCGCAAAATAAACTGACCCCTCCTGTTTGCCCGAATAATCCATGAACAAAAAGGCCACCGCGGTATTTGCGGTGGCCTCTCAGGAAACAGAGTTGCGCTCTAGCTAGTCTGTCGTCTGCGGAGAAGTGACGGAAGGAGGGCAAGAAGGCCGGCGCTGCACACACTTAAGATGGGAAGCAGCGCGGACATCTCAGGAACTGGCACCGATACGTCTCCCACATTAGAAATCTTCGTGCCGTCATTTGGACCACCGTTTCGAGTTGCCTGCGCGGCGAAATCGGATGTGCCCACCTGATTCGTGTTGGTGTTGACGGAGAATATCCCGAGTGGCGCAGGTCCGATGATCGGGTTTTTGCCAATGTAAGTCCAAGTGAGATTTAGAATGCCCGGATCGTCATGCGGAAGAACGAGCGGGGGGGTGCGACCCAGTAGCGCGGAGGAAAATGCCCAACCGGCCGGTTGCGTGTTCGACCCGGCCACGAAATTACCAAAATCATAAATCGTGAAGAAATCATCGTGCTCGACCCTCTGATCCACGGTTACATTGGCGGAATAATTCCAAGTGAAATCGTTGCCACTCGGAGTAATGGAACTAAGAGTCGGTATCACATCGGCGTACGTCGCGAGTGTCATCGCACTCAATGCTATCAAGCCTAGGATGTATATTTTCCTCATAGTCTTTGCCGGATTTGACGGGATGTTGTCAAATTGGCGTCCCGATGTCAATGAATTTTTCAGGTAAGTGTCGGTTTTTCCCGTGCCGCAGGCAACGCATGAACCCTTCTCTTATCCTCTGTCTCTGATGACTCATTCGGCCGCAGGAACCATCTCCCGTAGCGCCCGAATCCTTCCCTGGCCGACCTTCCTGCTCCTCGGGATGTGGGCCTGGGCGATCTGGAGTTGCGCGGAGCATTGGCAAGGAAACCCGAATTATTCCTACGGTTGGGCGGTCCCGACGCTCGCTCTCGGATTTGGCTTGCGCCGATATTGGAAATTGAATCACGCGCGACCACCGGCGTCATATCTCGCCGCGAGAATGCCGGCCAGCGCGCAAATTTTGGCGGCCCTGAGTTTCGGCGGGCTCGTTTTTCTGCTTGAATATTCGCGCGAACAAATGTGGCATCCGGAGATTGTTCTCTGGGCGATTTGCTTGCTCACGGTAACATCGACAATCGCTGCGTTGCGAGGCCTTGGCGGCAACGATCTCGCGCGGGCTGAGATTTTTCCCGTGCTCTTTTTCTTGACGGCGGTGCCGTGGCCGCCGCGTTTCGAACAACCGATCACGAGCGCGTTAATGGGCTGGGTGGCCGCGGCGACCGCGGAGTTGCTGCATTGGCTCGGCATCGAAGCGCAAACCTCGGGCGCCGCCATCGCGCTACGCTCAGGTCTGGTGGGCATCACGGAGGCGTGCAGTGGAATTCGGTCGCTCCAGGCGGGAATCATGTTCGGTCTCGCAATGGGCGAATGGTTCTTGCTCTGGCCGGTGCGCCGCGTCGTTTTATTGTTGCTGGCGATCGTTCTGGCTCTCGCGACTAATCTCGCGAGGACGTTGGCCCTCTCGCTGCAAGCGGAATGGCAAGGGGTCGATTCACTCGACCGCGTCCATGATTTTATCGGCAATACTACGATCACGGCGTTGATCGTTGGAATTTGGGTAGCCGGGAAACTTCTCGCCCCCCGCGCGAAGCGGTGGCCTCTCCCGCCGGCCACGGAAGTTGCGTTACAGGCGCGGCGCCTTCTCGCTAAGTTGCGAACCGAAGCGCGGCCTGTCTTCGGTCTTCTTTTGCTTTGTTTTGTCGCCGGGATCATTTGCGCGCGCGCCCTTTCCGCCCGGCTCGAAGCGCAGGATCGAACGCAGACTGCGCCTTTTTTTACTGCGCGGATCGACAACTCCAGCAGAAACCGGCAGGCACCCATCCCCCGCGACATCTGGAACGAGTTGCGGCCGACCAGCGGGGAATATGTTCGACGGGAGAGCCCAGAACTGCCGCGTGGTGGCGCGGATTGCTTTCATTTTTTCTGGAAACCTTCGGCATGGAACCGTTTTGCACTGGTGCATCGCCCAGATATCTGCATGCCGGGCGTGGGGTGGAAGCTGGATGGGAAGGCTGAGCCGTTCGACGTCGTGCTCAATGGTCGCTCCATTCGCTGCTACATCTTTCGATTTCAGCGCGGCAATGCCCATGCTTTGGAACTTTGGGGCGTGTGGCGCAACGGCGAAGCGGTCCCGCTCGACTACCAACCCGCTCAGGTTCTCGGCGCGGCCGTTCCTCCGTCGTCGCTCCACCTCGAAGGCAAGAGACGCTCAGCTACCGAGATCATAGCCTGCAGCGTGATCGCCGACGGGACTGCGCCGCCGCCGGAGATAGCGGTGGCACTTCTGCAATCAGTCTTCCAATATAAAGCTCAATGAGCGAAAAAGCATCGAGTGCGTCACCCCTGCGCCAAGAGCGCCGGCCACCTCCTTCATCGCGCACAAGGCGGGCCATTGTCTGGAGTTTAATTCTTGTCGCGGTGCTCATCGTTGCCTTTGGGGCAAAACCTGTTTACCACTGGCTGAAAGCTCGACGCGCAGAGCAATTTGCCGCCGCCGGCGACGCGCTCGCCCAGGCTGGCAAATGGGATGACGCCGCGCAAAAATATCGCGCCGCGCTGCAACTGGATCCGGTCGGTTACCGCGGACTAGAAGGCGGCGCGCGCCTCGCTACGCTCCTTGGCCACCCGGAAGCTGTCGATCTTTGGGAGCAGGTTTACAAGCTGCCGCAGTGCACGACCGCCGATCGGCAGGAGTATGGCGAGCTTCTCGTAAAACTGGATCGGTTGAATGTCGCTCAAAGGATCATCGAGCGATTGCTCGAGAGCGATCCAGACACTCGGACGCTCGACCTCGCCTCGCGCTACTCCCACAAAATGGGCGATAGCGCCAAAGCGATCGAGTTCGCCCGCCTGGCGGTCAAGCGCTCGCCTAAGGATGATGCGGCCCGTTTCCAGCTGGCCGATCTGCTCGCGCAAATGACGGATTTGGCTCAGCGAGCGGAAGCGCGCAAGCTCCTTTGGGAACTCGCGGGCACGGACGGCATTTACAAAAGACCGGCCATCGAGGCGCTCGCCCGCGCGCCAGAGTTATCTGGCGACGAACGAAATCGTGTCCTGGAAGCTCTCAACACTCTTTCTCCTCCGAATATAACGGACGCTTTGCTCGCGTCCGACTTGCGCATCCAAGTTCATCCCGAAGATGCGGACCGAATCTACGACGAGACGATCGCGCGCTGGAGCCGGGGCGAAATGGCAGATTCGATCCAGCTCGCCCGATGGCTCAATGTCCACCAACAACCCGAACGTGTGCTCGCCCTGTTCTCGGTC
>QHQE01000086.1 GCA_003219265.1 Verrucomicrobiota bacterium | reverse complement strand
AAGAACACGGCGCGCCAGGACACTTGTTCGATTAACCAGCCGCCGACGACAGGACCAATCGCGGTCGTGATCGCGGTGAAAGCCGACCACGTCCCGATCGCGCGGCCTCTGCTCTTTTCGCTAAATGATGCGCCAATGATCGCCAGACTGCCGGGCACCAAGAGCGCGCCGCCAAGACCTTGCAAGGCTCGAGCCGCGATGAGTTGAGCAATGTTCTGTGCCAGGCCGCACCAGAGAGATGCCAGGGCAAACACAGCCACTCCGAGGAGAAAGAGGCCCCGCCGTCCGTAACGATCTCCGAGCGAACCTCCCAAGAGTAAAAACGCAGCCAGCAACAGCGAGTAGGCTTCCATCACCCATTGCACTTGCAGGACCGTTGCATCCAGATTCGCCTGCAACTTCGCAAGCGCCACGTTCACGACGGTTCCATCGATGAATGCCATGCTCGACCCCAGAATGGTCGCCACCAGAATCCATCGAGCCGAAGACTCTGTGCACGGGGCCGTGGCTCCTTTCGAAAGGACGAGACCCTCATCACACGGTTGTCCTAGCGAAATCGACATCGGGTACCTGGTTCTCGATCAAAAGCACAGAAATCCTCAGCGACAATAAAAAAGCCGCAGGATCACGCGGACCCTGCGGCTTTGAATTTAATCGACGATGTCGATCTTAGTCTTCGACTTGAACGCGTTCAACCACGCGCTTCTCGGTAGGGCCAGTGTAATACACTCGCACCTTCTGACCGGCCCGCAACGGGGCGGTCACGATCTTGCCCGCGCCATCGACGATGCGCGAAGCCGTGCCAAGCGCAAAACTGACCGGTCCCTGCTCGCTCTTGACCACGATCGTCTTACCGGGCTCGTAAGTAGTTACGGTGCCCGATGAATAGGTCGTCGTCGTTTCGGTCGCAGTGACCGGCGCTGTGGTTGTTTGTTCTGTCGTTGTCGTGCTCGTTTGCGCGAACGCCACTGGGGCAATTAGCGCGCAGGCGAGCGTAATCATACTCTTTTTCATTAATCCTCCCTTGTTGTTGATTGCCTCAGTCCGAACCCAAGGCACGGCCGAAGTACGAATGCGGCCTTTCATACTTAGACGGGGTCGGGATTTGGGATATTCGAACGAATTTGTTCGATTGAGACCGGCAACAGATTCGCTAACGTCTCGCTGTCGATGCCGAAATCGAATGCCGATCCAACCGTCACTCCCGAGCTGGTGGCGGAGCACGGTCTGACTCCGGAAGAATTCGAGCGCATCAAGAAAATTCTCGGGCGCGAGCCGAATTTCACCGAGCTGGGAATCTTCTCCGTGATGTGGAGCGAGCACTGCTCGTACAAAAATTCGAGAAAAGAACTGAAGAAATTTCCGACGAGCGGACCAAATATCTTGGTTAAAGCTGGCGAAGAAAACGCCGGGGTCGTCGATATTGGCGACGGCTGGGCAATCGCGTTCAAAATCGAGAGCCACAATCATCCAAGTGCAATTGAGCCGTTCCAGGGCGCAGCCACCGGCGTTGGCGGAATCATCCGCGACATCTTCACCATGGGCGCGCGGCCCGAATTTTGTTTGAACTCGCTACGCTTCGGCCCAATCATCGATGGAGGGACACGCTTCGCCATATCCCAAAATAAGGAAGGGCCGACCGCGCGGCGTAATCCACAAGATCGACATTCACAAATCGCGGCAAACCGCCGCCTCTTCACCGGCGTCGTCTCCGGCATCGCGCATTACGGCAACTGCGTCGGCGTGCCGACCATCGGTGGCGAAATTTATTTCGACGAAAGTTTCCAGGGCAATCCGCTCGTGAATGTTTTTTGTCTCGGCGTGCTACGACATGAACAACTCGTGCGCGGCGCGGCCCGCGGCGTCGGTAATCCCGTTTTCTATGTCGGCGCGGAAACCGGCCGGGACGGACTGGCCGGCGCAGCGTTCGCCTCGCGCGAGCTAACCGAAGAATCGCGCCAAGATCGTCCGGCTGTGCAAGTAGGCGATCCGTTTAAAGAAAAACTGTTACTGGAAGCATGTCTCGAGCTTCTCGCGCGCGACGCCGTGGCGGGAATTCAGGACATGGGCGCAGCCGGCCTCACTTGTTCGACTTGCGAAACCGCCAGCCGCGCGGGCAGCGGAATCGAAATCGATCTCGCCAAAGTCCCGAAACGCGAACCAGGCATGACGCCGTATGAAATTCTGCTGAGCGAATCCCAGGAACGCATGTTGATCATCGCCAAGCGCGGAAAAGAAAATGTTGTGCGTGAAATTTTCGACAAGTGGGACGTGCCGTGCGCGGAAATCGGTCGTGTGACGGATGATGGGATGATGCGTGTGCGCAACAACGGCGCGATCGCCGCGGAAATTCCGGCGAAACCGCTCGCCGAACAAGCGCCGCTCTACTCGCGTGAAGCGAAACCGCCTTCTTCTGTAGCGGCGGTCTATGACCGTCGCATTAATGAGCTTCCAAAAATCGACAATCACGAAGCGCTGCGTCAGTTGCTCCGCGATCCGACCATCGCGTCAAAGAATTGGGTCTATCGCCAGTACGATCACACCGTGCGCACCGGCACTGTCGTGAAGCCGGGATCGGATGCCGCGGTCTTCTTCGTCCGTTACGCGAATAAAATTCTCGCCGCCACGACCGATTGCAATTCGCTCTATTCCCGGCTCGATCCGCGCCAAGGCGGCAAAATTGCAGTTGCTGAAGCCGCCCGCAATCTCACTTGTTCCGGCGCGAAACCGCTGGCCATCACCGACAACTTGAACTTCGGCAATCCCTACAAACCGGAAAACTTTTGGCAATTGCGCGAAGCGGTCGAAGGCATCGCCGAAGCCTGTCGCGCTTTTGGCACGCCGGTGACCGGCGGAAATGTCTCTTTATATAATGAGAGCCCGGCCGGAGTGGTCGATCCGACGCCCACCGTCGCCATGGTCGGCTTGATCGACAAAGAAGAGCACATCACCACGCAATGGTTCAAGGACGCCGGCGACGCGATCATTCTGGTTGGTGCTGTAGGCGGGGTCGCTGGCCCCACTTTTCCGAACAGCGCAAAATCGCCCGGGGTCGGCGACCCCGGCTACAGCTTGGGCGGCTCACAGTTCCTGAGAGTCTGCCACGCGCGCAAGGAGGGCCCGTCCCCACGTGTCGATCTTGCGCACGAAATCAAAGTTCAAAGCGCTGCGCGCGAACTGATTTGCGAAGGTCTCGTGAAAAGTGCGCACGATTGCAGCGAAGGCGGCCTTGCCGTCGCACTGGCCGAATGCTGTTTCAATCCGAGTGGCCGGTTAGGCGCAGATGTCGATCTTGAAAACTGTGGTGGCAGCCGTGCCGGCTGCGCAGGCGACACGCCTGCCTCTACAGAGGAGGCGCTCTTCAACGAATCGCAGTCACGGATCGTCATATCCGTCACGGCGGAAAATCTCGAAAAGACGATGTCGACGCTGCGCGCGCGCGACGTTCCATTTCAGCACCTTGGCAAAGTCGGCGGTGACGAGCTGCGCATTCGCGCGGACAACGAAACTTTCCACTGGCCGGTTGTCGATCTTTACGACGATTGGTGGAACGCCATTTGTCGCGCGGTCGAAAGCGATTCGTTGGCCGAGCGCATTCCAAGTTTGTGAAGCGCGATCCAAACGTCATCTTCGAGGGTCCGATTCCCGAAAATTACGATCGCTATTTGGGTCCAGCTCTTTTCGAGCCATTCGCAATGGACATGGCCGCGCGTTTGAAGGGCGAGCAACCCAAGAACGTTCTGGAGTTGGCCTGCGGAACAGGCATTCTCACGCGCCGACTGCGCGACGGGCTCGCTCCAGCGGCGCGACTTGTCGCAACAGATCTCAACCCCGGGATGCTCGCGTTTGCGCAGGGGAAATTCAGCGCAATTCAAAACTTAGAATGGCAAGAAGCCGACGCTGGCGCGCTTCCGTTTTCCGACGGCTCATTCGACGCGGTCGTTTGCCAGTTTGGCTTGATGTTTGTTCCCGACAAGAAATCGGCAATGCGCGAATGTTATCGGATCCTCGGCCCCGGGGGCGTATTGCTCTTTAACGTGTGGGACTCGATCGACCGGAATCCCTTTGGGCAAATCGCTCATAGAACGATCGCCTCCTTTTTCGAGCACGATCCGCCGAACTTTTACGAGCTGCCATTTGGCTTTTACGATGCCGATTTGATTCGAGGGCTCTTACAAAGAGCAGGTTTCAAGGCAATTGAGGCATCGCTCGTCACGCTACCGTGCCGTAGCCCGTCAGCGGCAGAGTTCGCGATCGGCTTGGTCCGTGGGAATCCTGTCGCGACGGCAATTCAAGAGCGGGGCGTAGAAATAGACGATGTAACGCGGGCTGTTACGCGAGAAATTGCCCAGCGCTGGGGCGCAGCTCCGGTCGAAAGTACAATGCAGGCGTTTGTCTGGCGCGCGGTGCATGAATGAATTTTTGCCCCGGTCCTGCATACCTCGCGCATTAGTCCGGAACGATTCGTTGAACGTCGCGCGATTTGGTGGATCATTTAGTGTGACCTCTCCAGACAACATCGACATCTCCGAGCCAACAGAAGCCGAAGCCTACCCGCAGCACGAGTGCGGTCTCTTCGGCGTGTTCGGTCATTCGAACGCGGCGGTGCTGACTTACTACGGACTTTTCGCGCTACAGCACCGCGGGCAGGAAAGCGCCGGCATCGTCACGAGCAACGGGCCGGGCACGACGTTCCTCGTCCACAAAGACATGGGCCTGGTCTCACAGGTTTTCGGTCAGGAAGAACTGGCGAAGTTGAAAGGCACGCGCGCGGTCGGACACACACGCTATTCGACGACCGGCTCGAGCACGGCGAAGAACGCGCAACCCTTCGTGGTGGATTGCGTACGCGGGCAGATGGCGATCGCGCACAATGGCAACTTGATCAACGCGGATCTTCTGCGCGACGAGCTGGAGCGGAAAGGCTCAATTTTTCAAACGACCGCCGACAGCGAAATCATTCTGCATCTCCTCGCCCAGCCTTCTGAAAACGGCGGAAACGTCCTGGCGGCGTTGCGCCGGATCGAGGGCGCGTTCTCGCTGCTAATCATGAGCGAGCGTGAGCTGATCGCGGTGCGCGATCCCTTTGGCTGGCGGCCGCTCGCGCTGGGGAAACTCGACGGCGCTTACGTGCTCGCTTCCGAAACGTGCGCCTTCGATCTTATCCACGCGGAGTTTATTCGCGAAATCGAGCCGGGCGAAGTCTTGATCATCGATGAAAATGGATTGCGCTCCGAGCACCCGTTCCCACCGCAGCAGCCAGCCTTCTGCATGTTCGAATACGTTTATTTCGCGCGGCCGGACAGCATCATCGGCGGCGTGAATGTCGGCAAAGTGCGGACGAACATGGGACGCGAGCTGGCGCGCAAATTTCCGGTCGAAGCCGACATCGTCGTGCCGGTGCCCGACTCCGGCAACTACGCCGCGCTCGGTTTCGCACAGGAATTGAAGATTCCTTACGCGCACGCCTTTGTGCGCAATCACTACATCGGCCGCTCATTTTTGCAGCCCAGCCAGCTCATCCGCGATTTCGATGTGCGGGTGAAATTGAATCTGATCAAGGAAATGGTTGCCGGAAAGCGCGTGGTGGTGGTCGATGATTCGATTGTGCGCGGGACAACGGCGCGCGCGCGGGTGGTGAACTTGCGCGAGGCCGGCGCAAAGGAAGTGCACATGCGAGTGAGCTGTCCGCCCCATCGCTTCGCCTGCCATTACGGGATCGATTTTCCCGATCCGGAAAAGTTGATCGCGAACCAGATGTCGATGGAACAAATCTGCAAATATCTTGGCGTGGACAGTCTCGGTTATCTCGATGTTGAAGGCATGGTGCGCGCCACGGGAAAACCGGTGAACGAATTTTGTCTTGCCTGTTTCACCGGCAATTATCCCCTGCCCGTCGATCCCGCGCTCGACAAATTCATCATGGAGAAGCGCGAGCAACGAGCGAAAGCGCTCGCCGATCAAGAAACGCACCCGACGCTGTTTGCGGATTTGAAATGATTGGAATGACAAAGTCCGGAGAAAAACCGCATCTCGCTCGCTGATCAATTCGTCATTCCTGCTTCGGATTTCTTTCGTCATTCGACTTTCGGATTTCGTCATTTCGCCGGCAGAGTGATCGCGAAGTAATTTCCCAAGACGTCCTGTGAAATCTGTGGGCAGAAAGAAAAAGGCTTATGCATCTGCCGGCGTCGATGTCGATCTTGGCAACAAGCTCAAGCGCGACATTCAGCAACTAGTTAGGCGAACACACGGCGCCGAAGTGCTCGGAAAAATCGGCGGTTTCGGCGGTTTGTTTCGCGCACAGTTTCGCGACATGCGCGAGCCGGTGTTGGTCGCCAGCATCGATAGCGTCGGCACAAAATTGAAAATCGCGTTTGCGACGAACAGGCACGACACGGTCGCCGCCGACGTGGTGAATCACTGCGTGAACGACATCGCCGTGCTCGGCGCGCGGCCACTTTTTTTTCTTGATTACATCGGCTGCGAAAAACTTGAGGCGCGCGTTTTCGATCAACTGCTGCGCGGGTTTTCGCGCGCCTGTCGATCCGCGGGCTGCGCGTTGATCGGCGGTGAAACCGCACAAATGCCAGGGATGTATCGCAAAGGCGAGTACGATCTGGTCGGTTGTATCGTTGGCGTGGTCGATCGCGCAAAGATCATCGACGGCCGAAAAATCAAACCGGGCGACGCGATTCTCGGCCTTCTGTCGAATGGTTTACACACAAATGGCTACTCGCTCGCACGGAAAATTTTGCTCGAGAAGATGCGACTGAAAGTGAGCTCGCCCCTCCCAGGATCGACGCTCGCGGTGGGTGAAGAACTTTTGCGCGTGCACAAAAATTATCGGCCGCTGCTTGCGAAAGTTCCGGCCGGCATGATCAAAGGTCTCGCTCACATCACCGGCGGCGGTTTGATCGACAATTTGCCGCGTATTTTGCCCCAGAACTGCGACGCGGTGATTGAAACCAAAAGTTGGCGGGTTCCGCGAATTTTCCGGATGCTGCAGCACCATGGAAATATCGATTTCTCGGAAATGTATCACGTTTTCAACATGGGGATTGGGATGGTGGCGGTCGTCGCAAAGGGAGATGCGCAGCCCGCAATGTCGATTTTGGGCGCGAAACAGATTGGCCGAATAGAACACGGATCAGGAAAAACGGTTTTGAAGCTGTAGCGCGTCTGCGTCAGACGCCATTGGGATTTACGGTAGAGGTGGCGACGCAGGATCAATCGCGTTCACTGCGAGCCGAACGTGCGGGGCCGGGGCGGACGCAGCGATTTTACTTTTGCGCAGGACCCGCTGCAGACCTGCGCGCAACGCCGCAAGATCCACAACCTCGGCGACTCGCGATTTTAACGCTCGGGCGCGCGTTGCAAGAAAAAGCACGAAAAGCCCATAGGGAATGATAGACCACAGATCGAGGTGGGAAATATTGAGCTGCCGATATACCAACAGAGCCAACGCAATCAGATTGAAAATCACGGTCGTAGTGACCAATCGGTCGCGAAGCCGGACCCGCGTCAGGCATTTTCCGGCGCCGTGATATTCGGTCACGGTGTGCAGCGCAACACTCCACCAAAAATTTCCGTAAATCTGAATGTCCCACTCATTCCAGCCAGTGTCAGTGGAATAGCGCCAGCCTTCTTCGTCAAGCAATTG
>QHQE01000085.1 GCA_003219265.1 Verrucomicrobiota bacterium | reverse complement strand
TTTCACCGCTTCGGCGGATTTCCTTGCCGCTCGACTTGATGCGTGCATAATAGACGCCGTTGGATGAATAGGGGTAAAGATATTCGCCGACTTTTTGGAACGCGCTCACCGTATCTGTGGGGCTTCTCACAAGAGGAAAATTTGAGTGCCTGTGCGAATGTCGATCTACCCAGGTAAAACGGGCTGTGGCTCAGCTTGGTAGAGCGCCTGGTTCGGGACCAGGAGGCCGTGGGTTCAAATCCCACCAGCCCGATAATCTTCATCTACCACAGATTTTCTTCGAAATTCCGAAATCTGCGCGAATCTGCGTAATCTGTGGATGCGACTTTCCAGAGCGCTCCGAATGAACGAAACAGTCCTCACTACGATTACGATCACAGGATTTGGGATCGCGTTTTTTCATGCGGCGATCCCGACGCACTGGCTCGGGCCGGTTTCAAATTCATCATAGGACTCTGCAATTCGAAACGCCGCACCATGAATGCAGTCTGGCGTCCGAGGAGAAGGTCTGATTAACGAGTCG
Source organism: Verrucomicrobiota bacterium (assembly GCA_003219265.1). GTDB lineage: Bacteria > Verrucomicrobiota > Verrucomicrobiia > Chthoniobacterales > UBA10450 > AV133. Next base: position 6,533 of record QHQE01000085.1, on the reverse strand, counting down.
CCCCGGCTTCGCCGCATTCCGCGCAACGAGAGAAGAACTAGTTGCAGTTCGTCGCATCACATGGTTGCATTTCGAGCCGCCAACGCGGCATGCTGCTGAAACCCTTATGGGCTCTCTGAAGAAACGACGCAAAGCGAAGATCTCGAAACACAAACGCCGCAAGCGCATGAGGGAGAATCGCCACAAGAAGCGCCTGCGCTACAAAGCGTAAGCGCGCGTTGCGTTTAATTGTTCGTTAGGCTGGCCGACGCTAGGTTGCGAACGGCGCCGCTCACAGCTACAATCGAACACATGACCGAGCAGAAGCATTGGGGTGTGCGCGCTCTCCGGTACCTTCTTTTCGCGCTCGTTTTTTTTTCCTCGGCTAACCTCGGAACCGCGCGGACGCCCCGCGCGCTCTCGCCGACGATCGAGCCTTCGCCGGCCGCCTCGGAAAAAAAAATCGAGCGACAAGATGATTCGTTTAACCTCGCGCCGGCCAAGGACCTCGTCCTCGGCGCGGACGGCCAGCGGAAGGCCGATGCGCTCGCTCATTTTGTCGAAGGAACGTCGTTCGAAGAAAACGGCGAGATAGACAACGCGCTGGAGGCGTATCGGAAAGTGCTCAATGTCGATCCAGGCCAATCCGAGCTGGCATCGCGTGTGGCCGCTTTGCTGACACGGCAGGACGATTTTCCACAAGCGATCGATGTTCTAAAAGACGCGATCAAGGCCAACCCCAATGAGCCCGATCCTTATCTCCAGCTTGCTTTTATCTATGCGAAATATCTCAAGAAAACGGACCAAGCCGTCGATTACGCCAACCGGGCCATCGCGCTCGATCCGCGTAACATCGATGCTTATCAGCGTCTCTGCGAAATCGAACTGGCGGCCGGGGAAGAGAAAAAAGCGCGCCAATCACTGGAGCGCGCCACAAAAGTTCATAGCGACGACCCGGCCTTCTGGGCGCGGCTGGGGAAACTTTATGCGGCGATCGTTTTCAAACGCGATTCCGAACCGAAGCCCGACGACGTAGCACGCGTCAATGAGATCTTCAAAAAGGCGGCGGAAAACGCGGGCGACGATCCGACCGTCCTCAAAGCCGTCGCGGACTATTACGCATCGTCGCAACAAATAAAGGAAGCCATCCCGCTCTATCTTCGCGCACTCGAATTGCAACCGGACGACGCTAACGCGCGAGAAAAACTCGCCGCCGGCTTTGTCGTGACGAATCAGCGCGCCAAAGCGATTGAGATGCTCGAGGAAATTATCAAGGAGCATCCGGAAAAATATCAGCCATACGATTTGCTCGCCCAAGTTCTGGACGATGAAGCGCGATCGCTCCAGCGCGCAAACCGGACCGAGCAGGCAACAGCCGCGTTCGCGAAAGCGGAGGCAAATTACGAGCAAAGTCTGTTGATCAATCCCACTCATGCCATTACCTACCTGCGACTGGCAGAGTTGCTTCTCGGCCCGGTGAAAGATGCCGGGCGCGCAGTGAAAATCCTCACCGAAGCGCGCCGCCGTTTCCCGGACGCGCCGGAAATCGCCTACTATCTCGCCCTCGCCCAGCGCGAAGCAAAACAGACCCAGCAAGCGGTGGCAACTTTTGAGGAAGCGCTGCACGAAGCTGAGCTGGAAGACAACGAAATCGTAAACGCGCGGTTCTATTTTAATTATGGCGCGACGGCCGAGCAGGCAGGTCTGTATGAAAAGGCCGCGGATTTGTTTCGCAAATCGATCGCTCTCGATCCGGCCAACGCGGCCGATGCCTACAATTATCTCGGCTACATGTGGGCGGATCACAACCTGCACATGGATGAAGCCGAGGACATGATCAAACGCGCGCTCCAGATCGAGCCGAACAATGGCGCCTATCTCGACAGTTTTGGATGGCTCGAGTTTCGCCAGGGAAGATTTGATCAAGCCCTGGCTGATTTGCTTCGCGCCGCAAAAAACATGGCACATGACGACCCGGTCGTGTTCGAACACATCGGCGATACTTATTTGAAATTGAACCGCGTGCCCCAAGCGTTGGAAGCATGGCAAAAGGCGATGGCGCTCGATCCGCAAAACAAGCAGTTGGCCGAGAAGATCGAGAGCACCCGGACCACGATGAGCAAAGGTGCGCCCGCAAAGCAGAATCCGCTCCAATAACCAAAATGTCGATTCAGCATTTGGTCTTCTTCGTCAAACACAGAGAGCGAGGGGCGTGATGTTTGCATGAACAAATATCCGACGCCCTGGCAGCAAAAAACGATGTGGGCCGCGCTTACCGCCCTCTTCGTCGTTTTTCTCGTCATCGTTGTCGGCGCCGTTATCTGGATCGGCGCGAACATCATCAGCTTTCTCCAGCCAATCTTAATTCCAGTCGCGATTGCACTGATTCTCGCGTATCTGCTTGACCCGCTGGTGACGAAAATGTGCAAAGGCGGCCTCGGCCGCACCAAGGCGGTCGCTTTGATTTTCGCCATCATTTTTCTCGCGCTCAGTGGATTGGTTGCCTGGATCGTGCCGACGATTTCGATGCAGAGCGCGAATTTCGCGAAGGAACTTCCCGGCTACACACAAAAAGCGCGCGATCGCGTTGTCGATCTTATCTTTCGTTACGACAGGGCCTTTGGCATGCCCAGCAGCGCACGGGGTAAGTCCGAATTGCCCACCACCAGTTTCGTAAACTGGCTGCTCGGCTCCCCTGCTCCGCGCGCACAGGCAACTGCGACCGCGACCGCTTCGCCAGCCGCAACTCCGGTGCCGGAAGCGGCCGCGTCCCCAAGCGAAGCGATCGCGCCCACGCCAACTTCAAAGCTAACAACGGCGGAGCGCCAGCGAATCCAGGACGCGGTGCAAAGATTAATTCCCGGTCTGGAACGTCAATTCCCTGCCTGGAGCGCAAAGTTTTGGAACCTTCTCAAAAAGAGCATCGGCGGTTTTCTTGGCGTCACCGGTTTTCTGCTCAGCCTCGTGTTGGTGCCGATTTATTTATTTTTCTTTTTAAAAGAAAGACCCCGCATCGAACAAAGATGGAAGGATTATCTGCCGCTGCGCGCCTCACCGCTTAAGGACGAAGTCGCGGAGGTCCTGTCGCAGATCAATAATTACATCATCGCGTATTTTCGTGGGCAGCTTCTGGTTTGTCTTGTCGATGGTGCCTTGATCGGAAGCGCGCTCACTATTTTTGTTGGCCTCAATTTCGCCCCGCTCATCGGCCTGCTCGTTGTCGTCCTCACCATGATTCCGTACGTCGGCATCGTCCTTTGCTGGATCCCGGCTGTGCTAATCGCCGCTTTTCAATTTGGCGACTGGACGCATCCGTTGATTGTGACGGTCATTTTCATCGTCATCCAAAACCTGGAAGGAATGTTCTACGCTCCGCGCATCGTCGGTACTTCGGTCGGTCTCCATCCGATGACTGTGATCGTGTCGATCTTTGTCTGGGGCTTGTTGATTGGCGGATTGCTTGGTCCAATCCTCGCCGTGCCCCTGACCGCCACGGTCAAGGTGCTGCTGACGCGCTATGTTTGGGGGCGGCGCCTGCGCGAAGAGACGATTGAATCGATCGAAGAGGTGCCCATCGTCGCGAGCTCCCAAAGCGCCGAACCGTAGCTCCCGCCCCGAAAGCCATTGGGGCCGCGAGTTGCATTCCACGCCCCTCCGAGCATAGGACAAAGAGATGGCGGAAAAAATTATACGCGTCCGGCGCAGAAGAAAAATCCGACCCTTCCCCGGCGTCGAATCTCTCCCCATCTTTGGACGCCACTTATCGCCGGCCCGGATCGCTCTTTTAATCGGCGCGACCGCTCTGGTTATCGTTCTCGGCGTGGTTTTCTTCAGCTACGGTTCAAAGCTTTATAACCACTGGCGGGAAGCTCGTTTGCTCCAGCGAGCGACTTCGACACTGCAGCAGGGAAAATTTCAGCAAGCAGCGCAGACCGCGCGAGAGGTCCTGGAACTGCACCCGGATTCTTTACCCGCGTTCCACATTCTGGCGGAAGCAGCGGAAAAGCGGAACCTCGAGGAAACAGTTTCCTGGCGCGCACAAATCGCGCGCCTTCTTCCAAACGATCTCGATAGCCAGCTAAACCTCGCGTCCGCGGCCCTGCGATTTGGCCAACTCGACATCGCGCGAAAAGCGCTCAACCATGTGCCCTCCAACGACCGCGACAGAGCTGCTTTCCATGTTGTCGCAGGCTGGCTCGCGCGCGCAGAGGGAAATCTTACCGAGCAAGAGCAGCAATTCGCGGCCGCGGTTAAAAAAGAGCCGGGCAACGATCTTTACCAATTTAATCTTGCCGCATTGCAAATCCGTTCCGCCGACGAGGAAAAGAGCGCCACTGCGCGCGCCAACCTCGAGCGGCTCAGCAAACTCGCTCCGTTCCGCACCGGCGCATTGCGCACATTGCTGAATGACGCGGTGGAGCGCAGTGATTTCGACGCGGCCGACACGTTGGCCCAACAGCTCCAGATGTCGCAGCAGGTCACTTTCGCCGATTACCTGCTCTGCCTGAACTTTTATCGCAAGCTCGACCAGGAAAAATTCGAAGCTCTGCTGGAAAAAGTAAAACCACTTGCCGCGCGCAATCCATCCGATCTCGCCCTCCTCATGGATTGGATGAATAATAATGGTCTCGCTGCCGATGTCCTGAAGTGGCTCGACAAGTTGCCTTCCGAAATTACCACTCATCCGCCAGTCGCCATCACCGTGGCCGAGGCCTTCGCCGAGATGAAAAACTGGTCGCGGCTGAAGCGTTGGACGCGCACCAGCTCATGGAAAGACGCGGACTATTTGCGTCTCGCTTATCAAGCCTTCGGCGCGCGCCAATCGCGGCAATCCATCGCCGACGCGGAATTCGCTTCGCTCTGGCGCGCGGCCGAGCGCGCGGCCAACGAGCAACCCGACCGCGAAATCAAACTCGCACGGCTCGCAACCAAATGGAATTTATCCACAAAAGCGGAGCAACTTTGGTCGAGCGTTTCCAGAAATCCCCCGACACGCCGCGAAGCACTCGACACGCTTTATCGGATTTATCGCGCGAACAACGAGATCAAAAAACTCTATAACGTTCTCCAGCGCTTGCACGAAAGCTCTCCCAATGAGCCCGCCATCACCGCGAATCTGGCGCGGCTCGGGCTAAACATCGACCAAAACACATTAGAGGCGCAGAAACTCGCCAAAGAAGCGTACGATCGTGCGCCGAACGACGTTAATTGCGCCGTGACCTATGCATTCTCTCTCTACGGCCTCGACCGCACGGCCGAAGGCCTCGAGATCATAAAAAATTTGCCGCCTGATCAATTGCACGATCCCCATGCCGCGGTTTACGTCGCCCTGCTTTTGCTCGATGAGAACCAGACGGAGGCGGCCCAGGAGTACATCGAAGCGGCGGAGCGCGGCCCGATTTATCTCGAAGAGAAAAAATTGCTCGGTGAAGCCAGGGCCAAGTTAGCTCCGGCCTCGCCCACCCCATCGCCCTCCCCTTCGCCGGCACCAACGCCGGCATCCACGCCCGCCCCAACATCGACACCGAGACCGATCAACAAATTGGTCGTGCCGAGATCGACTCCGACAATTCATTCATAAACGCTGCAGACGCTCACCGCGGCGAGCGCGACCCAAATGTGAATGTCTGATCAAGGCCGCACCACGCTGAGCCGGCGGCTCGAAGTTAATCCTTGTACGGATCGACAATGTCGCGTCCAGCCATCGCCACGCCGAGCGGACGAAGCGTGTGCAAAATGCGAATTGTTCCTGCATGCGCTGCTAGCACATCTGGAAGTCGCCGATAAGCTTGCGGCGCTTCATCGAGATCGCCCCCGCGGAGCACAACTCCTTTGTCGGCGATCCACTTCATCATTTCGTCGTGCCTAACGAGTCCTTCTTGACGGATTCGTTTCTTGCCAACTTTGACGAAGCGTCCTTTCGCCGCCGTGCGCGACATGATTCGCCCAGCGCCGTGAATCGTCGAGAAGAGCGCCTCGCGCGAAATCGGTGAATCAATTCCTTCGATGATCACGGCATCATCGCCCATGCTGCCGCCGACGAAACCTTTCTGCCCCGGAAAAGCCGGCGTCGCGCCCTTGCGCACGACCCAATATTCCTCGCCGTTATGTTTTTCGCGCCACGCGAAGTTGTGATGGTTGTGCACTTCTTCCACGATCTGCGCGCCCAAAATTCCGCGCACGACATGCCGCGCCACCGCTTCGCGTCCGGCATACGCGTAACGTCCCGCCAGATGCATTCCGGCGAGATAATCGTGGCCGATCTCCGATTTTTCATCGACCACCGTCGGCGGCACGTCCATTCCGTCTTTGCCACCGGCCGCCTTTAAAAAATGCGTCGCGGTTTTGTGGCCAAGTCCGCGCGAACCAAAATGCACACCGACCCAAATGCGATCCTCTTCATCGGCGAAAAGATCGACATAATGATTTCCGCCACCGACCGTTCCAAGTTGGTCGGCCGCCACCGGCTTCAACTCACGCATTGGTTGCAATTCCCAGGCGGGATCGTCAAACACCTCGTGTTCAACGCGCGTTTTACTTTTTTGTCCAATGCC
>QHQE01000196.1:3731-4115 GCA_003219265.1 Verrucomicrobiota bacterium | reverse complement strand
TTGAACGATCACCATCTCTGGAATGTTACCCGAGATCGTTGGACCCGACTGTGTTATCGAACTGGCCACAATGACGGTTATGTAAGATGGAACGGTGCTTGGTTGTGCAGAGCTATTGCCTGGGTTACTTGTCCATGTGCCGCCGCAGGTCGGTGGATTCGGGTTCGTGGCGCTTGCAAAGCCTTTAAAATTGGTGGGCGCTGGGCCACCGCTTAACGAATTTACGTGCGCCCAGTCCGGGCCCCAAAATGTCACGTGAGTGCCGACTAATGCATTGCCATCGCCGATCACGAAGCTTCCTTGAAAACTTGGAGTCGGAGTTGGTGTTGGAGTGGGCGTGGGTGTTGGTGTTGGTGTTGGTGTTGGCGTTGGTGTTGGTGTTGG
>QHQE01000196.1:2895-3630 GCA_003219265.1 Verrucomicrobiota bacterium | reverse complement strand
GCCAAGAAACGTATTCCAAGTGAGCGCTCCACCTGAATCCAGTTTCGCGGCAAAAACGTCAAGGCCCCCGTTGAAGCCTCGGGTGGGTGAACCCCAAGTCGCTGCGCTGTAGCCCCCCACATAAACATTCCCGCTGGCATCCACTGTCACCCCGGCGCCAAAGTCAGACCCCACGCCGCCAAGAAACGTATTCCAAGTGAGCGCTCCGCCTGAATCCAGTTTCGCGGCAAAGACATCAAATTGGCCGCCGCTGAAAGCGCGGACGGGTGAACCCCAGGTCGCCTCGGTGTAGCCCGCCACATAGACATTCCCGCTCTCATCCATTGCCAAAGCCTGGCAAGAGTCCTCTACACCGCCTCCGAGAAAAGTGTTCCACGTTAGCGTCCCGCTTGAATCCAGTTTGGCGACAAAGGCAGCAACGCCACCGCTGAAGGCGCGGACGGGTGAACCCCAAGCGGCATCGCTGTCGCCCGCCACATAGACATTCCCGCTTATGTCCAACCCTAGCGCCCAGCCATAGTCAGTCCCACCGCCACCGAGAAAGGTACTCCAAGTGAGTATCCCGTTTGAATCCAGTTTCGCGGCAAAGGCATCGAGAGGGCCGCCGCTGTAAGCGCGGACCGGTGAACCCCAGGTGGTAGGGCTGTAGCCGACCACATAGACGTTACCAATCACGTCCACTGCCACGCCCCGGCCAGTCTCAAACGCGGGCCCATCGCCGAGAAAAGTGTTCCA
>QHQE01000196.1:0-2883 GCA_003219265.1 Verrucomicrobiota bacterium | reverse complement strand
TGGACGGGTGAACCCCAGGTGGCATTGCTGAAACCGGTCACATAAACATTCCCAATCACATCCACCGCCACCCCGAAGCCCTTGGCCGCTCCGCCGCCGCCGAGAAAAGTGTTCCAGATCAGATTCCCGTTTGAATCTAGTTTCGCGGCAAAAGCGTCAGCGCCGCCGCCGTCGTAGGCCGCGACGGGCGAGCCCCAGGCCGCAGTGCTGAAGCCGACCACGTAAAAATTCCCAATTACATCCACTGCGAACCCGAAAGCCTCGTCAATCCCCGCCCCGCCGAGAAAGGTATTCCAGGTAAGCGTCGGGTCAATGAAGAGCGGCTCGCTCCGGTCATAGTCGCCCAACGCGAACGTGAGCTCGGCGTTCCCGCGCGGCGCGAATGCAATCCGCACAGGCACGCGTTTTCCATCGCGCTCTTGCCACGCTTGCGGCGCGCTCTCGTTCAGCGTGCTGGTTTGGAAACTGACGCGCAGCGACCCATCACTCTGCACTGCGACCGGTGCGTTGTAGCGCAGACGAATGTTGCCCGCATTCGCATGCGCCTCGAGCCGATAGGTGCTGCGAACAACCGCGCCACTGGGCGCGTCGTAGATCAATGTGACACCGTCCCAGAGATTCGGGTAGGTAACCCGTGATAATGGCGCCACGCGTTCCACGTTACCCGGCATGCCATCGCCCGGCGTGGCATCGCTCACCGGATTGGTCGTGCGCGGGTTGACAAACTCGACATGCAACGCGTGCGAGCCGCCGGCGACATAGACACCGCCTGAGGCGAAGCCGAGAATGTGTCCGCCCGACGTGAATTGAAGGAGTTGGCTTGGAGCCGTTCGATCTACCGGTTTGCCGGCTTCATGTTGCCTGACCTCAAAGAGGGTGACGACCAAGATAATCGGAAGCCACAGCAGGTTTAGAAATAACAGGCGAAAGAGCGTTCCTGCCGTCCTGTTTTGTAGTTTGTTCATAGGTTGTTCTCCTTTGCTTTAGCGATGCCCGCGCGGCGAACACGATTGAATTTCTTTTTGAGGCGGCGAGGCCAGCCCGCCCCGAGTTGTAGAAAAATACAAACCGCCCGAAACGTAATGGCCGTTTACATCCGTAGCAAAGTTAGGTGTATGCGCGGCACCATTGGTTTTCTGCCGCTGCACCCATTTGGCTTGGAAGACGATAGGTGTCGCCCTGCTCTTACAAGGCGCGGGACTGACGAGGTCGCGCCCGATTCGTTTTGCAGCTGCCTGCCAATCAACAGCAATGAAGTCGACATCGTGCTCCGGAAACTGTTCCATTCACTCGTTACTACGATCTTTGCCGCATGAAGTTCCCTGAAAACAGAAGAAGGAGGCAAATTCACAAGCTGAACGCGGCGCGCGCAAAACTCGGCAAGCTTGTGAATAAGTTTCCTTCAGCAAAACGGACTGTTCACTTTTATGCTTGAACAATTATTTTCGGATGTGCACGCTGATCGCGTGAGATCATGCAATGTGCTTCACCCTCTGACGCATTTCGCCACCACCCGCTGGAGTCTGATTCGCGCGGAGCAGGCTTCGCATGGGGGGGCCTCGGATAACGATGCACTAACGGAACTTTGCCAAATCTATTGGCGGCCAATCTTTACGTTCGTCTGTCGAAGGGGGTACTCGGTTGCCGATGCACAGGACCTTACCCAGGATTTTTTTATCGAGGTTCTTGAAGGCAAACTCATTCAATCTGCGGATCCAGAACGGGGCCGTTTCCGCTCTTTGTTGCTGAAATCACTGACGAATTTTCTGATAGATAGAAAAGTAAAGTCCCGAAGGCGAAAGCGGGGTGGGGCAATACAGTTCCTTCGGGATGAAGCTTCCGCCCACGAGATGCTTTCGACGAATGCTCTAGCACAAGCCTCGGATGAGACTCTCTTCGATTTCCGCTGGGCTGCAACACTTGCTGAACAAGCGCTAAAGCGACTGCGCGAAGAATGTGAGAGTAAAGGCCATCGGCGGCTTTTCGAAGCGTTGAGCGATTATCTTGCCGCGGATCGGGGAGATATCTCATACCGGCATCTGTCGATGCTGCTCGGGGTGTCGGAGGCTTCGGTCAAGAAGTTGACCCATCGATTCCGCGTTCGTTATCGGGTCCTTCTCCGTGAGGAAGTCGCCAAAACTGTCAAGACTCCTGAGCAGGTGGATGATGAAGTCCGATATCTATGTTCGGCGCTCAGTTCTGGCGCATGCAGCAACGGCGATGAAAGTATGTAGCTCTGCCGAACTTCGGCTTAATGGCAAGTTGCAGCAATGTGAGAATTGTTGCGCGACTTCGTTCCTGGTTAACGGCCTCTGTTTAACTTGTCTTTTCCGCGGCGCACTCGAAGATCCTACTAATCTTGCCGATAGCGGAGCGTTCGCGGAAACAGTTAGCGAGCTGCGCATTCGAGACGCTAAGTGGCGCCTCGGGAATTACGAAGTTCTCGATGAGATCGGCCGAGGCGGCATGGGAGTCATTTACCGAGCGCGAGAATTCCCTTCCGGCCGGGTTGTCGCATTAAAACGCGTCTCAATTGAGGGGTTAGATTCGCTGCAGGCGCTTGCCCGTTTCCGTCGAGAAGCAGAAACAGCGGCCGCGTTCGAGCACCCAAACATCGTGCCAGTGTACTACGTCGGTGAAAGCGATGACGGCATTCCATTTTTCACGATGAAACTCGCTTCCCGGGGCAATCTTGGCACATCCCGTGCCGCATTGCGCAAGCAGCCGCGCCAATGCGTTCTCATAATGGCCAAAGTCGCCCTTGCCGTTGAGTATGCGCACGATCAAGGAGTTTTTCATCGCGACCTCAAACCGACTAATATTCTTCTAGATGAGTCCTTGGAACCGCTAGTAAGTGACTTCGGTCTCGCCAAGTGGCAGAAC
>QHQE01000084.1 GCA_003219265.1 Verrucomicrobiota bacterium | reverse complement strand
TAAAAGAACGCTACGAAGTGCATCACGGCGTGCGCATCACCGACGCGGCGATCGTCGCGGCCGCGGTGCTTTCCCATCGCTACATCAGCGAACGCTTCCTTCCCGATAAAGCGATCGATCTCGTCGATGAAGCGGCGTCGCGTTTGAAGATCGAGCTCGATTCCATGCCGACCGAGATTGACGTGATCGAGCGCGAAATCATGCAGCACGAGATGGAGCGGCAGGCGCTCAAGAAAGAAAAGGATCCGGCAAGCAAGGAGCGCTTGAAGAAACTCGAGAAGGAATTGGCAGAGCTAAAGGAAAAATCGTCCGCGCTCAAGGCTGAATGGCAAAAAGAGAAAGCCGTCATCGAAGAACAGCGGAAATGGAAAGAACAACTTGATGCATTACGCACTGAGCTGGAGCGCGCGCAGCGCCGTGGCGAGTTGGCCAAGGCGAGCGAGATTCAGTACGGTCGCATTCCGGAATTGGAAAGAAAACTCGCCGAGCTTGAGCAGGGGAGCGCACGCGCCTCGCGTGCTGCGTCCGGCGCCTCGCCGGACGGCGGGAAAGATTCTTCGGCGGGGGCGCCGAAGACAGCCCGCGGGGGCGCGGGCGCTCCCCAGAGAAGACTCCTCAGAGAAGAAGTCACCGAAGAAGATATCGCCGAAGTCGTCTCGAGTTGGACGCACATTCCGGTCTCGCGGTTGCAGGAAGGCGAGCGAGAAAAGCTGCTCAAACTCGAAGCGCATTTGCACCAGCGCGTGGTTGGGCAGGACGAAGCGATCAAGGCCGTTTCGAACGCGGTGCGCCGCGCCCGGGCTGGTTTGCAGGATCCAAATCGTCCAATCGGCTCCTTCATTTTTCTTGGCCCGACCGGTGTCGGCAAAACCGAACTGAGCCGAGCACTCGCGGAATTTCTGTTCGACGACGAAAACGCCATGATCAGGATCGACATGAGCGAGTACATGGAGAAACACACTGTCGCGCGGTTGATCGGGGCGCCACCGGGTTACGTCGGTTACGAAGAAGGCGGGCAATTGAGTGAAGCCGTCCGGCGCAAGCCGTATTCAGTGGTTCTTTTCGATGAAATCGAAAAAGCACATCACGATGTTTTCAACGTGTTGCTGCAAGTGCTCGACGACGGCCGCATCACGGACGGGCAGGGGAGGACGGTCGATTTCAAGAACACGGTCATCATCATGACGTCAAACATCGGTTCGCAATTCATCAGCGAGGAGGAATCGCGCGAAGCGCGTTCGCGTCTCGTCATGGACGCACTGCGCGCACATTTTCGCCCCGAGTTTCTCAATCGCGTCGATGAGATCATCATCTTCGATCGATTGAGCGAAGACGATCTCAAGAAGATTGTTGAAATTCAGCTTCGCCGCCTAACGAAACGGCTCGAGCAACAGAAAATCACGCTCGATCTTTCCGATTCGGCCAAAGAACTGATTGCGCGCGAAGGTTACGATCCGGTTTACGGCGCGCGCCCGCTCAAGCGCACAATTCAAAAAGAAATTCTCGACCCGCTCAGCATCGACATCCTCGAAGGCAAAGTCCGCGAGGGCCAAACCGTCCACGTCGATGCCAGAAACGGCGCCCTTGAATTTCGAGCGTGAGTCGAGAAATCTCTCGCGCGGTGAAGATTGAGCTTTCGCCGGCTTACATTATCGCGTTTCTCGCGCTCACCATTCTTTGCGGCACGTCTCACGAGTTCGTGCATCATTTCGTTGGCGCGGCATTTTGCGGTTGCTTTGGCTACAAGACGTTCAATTCATTTACGCTTTGCCCATCGTGTGCTGGCAATCGCTTGGCGTTCATAGCGGCGACTTGGGCAGGCCCGCTTTTCACCTACGGACTGATGTGGCTCGGCGTGTATCGGCTTTTCCAGCCATCAAGTGCGTCACGGCAGCTCGGGTTTGCGCTTATCTTTGCAAACTTCCCGATCAACCGCATCGGTTTCGCGCTGATCGGTTGGAATGATGAACAATACGTCACCAATAAAATTCTTGGCCACACCACGCTTGGTTTCTGGCTCACCAATCTCGCGATCTGGCTGTTCGCCATCCCGCCTTTGGTGTTTGCCTATCGCGCGATCGCGAACCGGCATCGCGTTCTCTGGTTTGTCGGATTCTTTGTCTTGCCGTTCGTGTTCGTATTCGTGTTCGCCGGAATGTTCCTCGAGCAATGGCTGTTGCTCGACCATAAATTTCTGGCAACGCCGATCATCGGCATTCCCTATCTGATTTTGCTCGTCGAAATCCTGTCCATCATCATTTTCGCAATTTTCCGTCGCGGAATCAGGCAGACTCGGCCGGAGACAAACGTCCTCAGCGGGTGAAGGCACTGATTGGAGCAAACCCATGACAAAGCAAATGCCTTCAATGAAGAGCGAAGCTGCAAGTGGAGGCCAAATCACTCATGCGTGATGAATGCTCCAAATCAAGTGCCATGCGAAAACCGGATGCGGGAAATCCGCATGTCCGGTTTGATGAGGGAAAGGGCACGCGGCGGTCATTGGCTTTGCCTCTCATTCCGTGCGTCCCTCTCTACTCTACCGCGTGCGCCGCGTCTGTTCGCCGCTAAAGTGGCAAACGATACCACTGACCACAGGCCACAAGACAACAGGACAAAGACCATGGGAGATTACGCGAAAGTGGTGATTAGACTCATGCGCTGGTCGGGTGGTCGGTTGTCCGTGGTCTGGTAGTCTCGCAAGCGGCATGGCCAAACGGACAGCGCAAAAGAGAAAAGCTGTTGGCTTTACCGCAGCCAACGGACGAACCCCGAAAGCTTTCGGGGTCAGCCACGCTACAACATTCGGGCGGCTCGATCTCCTTATCTTGCTCGGTCTGGCGGTAATGACGTTTGGGATTTATGCGCAAGTGATCGGGCATCAGTTCATCACTCTCGATGACCCCACGTATATCCAGGAAAATCCAATGGTGAATCGCGGTGTTACCGGCGCTGGACTCGTCTGGGCGTTCACCACGTTTTATGCGACAAACTGGCATCCGCTCACTTGGATTTCACACATGATCGATTGCCAGTTCTTTGGCACGAACGCAGGCCGCCACTTGCTGGTCAACGCACTGATTCATGCGGCAAACACGTTACTTGTCTTCTGGTTTCTGTTGCGAACAACACGCGCCCGCTGGCCGAGCGCGCTGATCGCGGCGCTTTTTGCGTTGCATCCGTTGCACGTGGAATCGGTGGCTTGGGCGTCTGAACGCAAAGATACCCTCTCCACATTTTTCGGGTTGCTGTCCTTGACCGCTTACGTGCGTTACGTAGAAGCACCCTCGATCAGCCGGTACGCGTGGACCGCCATAACGCTCGCGCTGGGGTTATTGGCCAAACCGATGCTGGTGACATGGCCTTTGGTAATGTTGCTGCTCGATTACTGGCCGTTGGCACGTCTGACAGATCCGATGGCGAAGGAACATCGGCGAGAGGCTTCCCACAGGAAAGCGGCTCCAGGGATCACATCGTTAGTGTGGGAGAAATTGCCGCTGTTTGCTCTCGTGGCGGCGTCCGCTGTTCTCACATTCCTCGCGCAATCTCATGGAGGCGCTGTGCGCACATTCACGGACGCTCCTATTGCGCTGCGACTGTCGAACGCGCTTGTGTCGTATGCGAAATATTTGCTGCTCACGTTCTGGCCGAATGATCTGGCGATCTATTATCCGTTTGCGTGGGCGGGCATACCGGCTTGGCAGATCATCGGTGCAGCATTCCTTCTGATTGGAATTACTGCGTTTTGTTTTTCTCAGCGGAAAATCCGGCCATATCTCATCGTAGGCTGGCTTTGGTTTCTGGGAACACTGGTTCCTGTTATCGGAATCGTTCAGGTTGGCGGGCAAACCATGGCGGACCGCTACTTCTATATTCCATCGATCGGTTTGTTGATTGCGCTCGTGTTCGGATCAGCGGACATCGCCAAGAGCTGGCGTGTTGCGCCATTGCTCAGGGGAGGAATAGCTGTCGGGGTTCTACTGATTCTTGCTACTCTCACGAACGCGCAGATTCACCGCTGGCATGACAGCTTCACTTTGTTTGAGCACACGCTCGCAGTCACTCCACCTAATCTCCGCGCAGAAAACAGCCTGGCCCTGGCGATGGGCGCTAGCGGCAGATACGACGAAGCTGCGGCGCATTTTGAAAAGACATTGCAGATCGACCCCAATTTCTACGACGGGCTGGTGGGCATGGGCGTTACCCGCGCATTCCAAGGCCGCATACCGGAAGCCGTCGGGTATTTCCAAGCCGCGATTCGTTCACAGCCGGACGCGCCCAAAGCGCACGTGCAGTTGGCGCTCGCACTGTGGAAGGAGAACGACGATCAAGGCGCGCTTGAGGAAATGCGCCGCGCGTCACAACTCGCGCCCGAAGACGCAGGCATCCGGGCTGACTTGGGACTCGCATTGGAGCTGGCGGGCAAAATACCAGAGGCTATGGAGCAACTTCACGAAGCTCTCCGGATGAATCCCAACAGCGCCGAGGCTCATAGCAATCTGGGTTTGGCCCTGCTCGCTTCCGGGAAAGCGCGGGAAAGCATTCCCGAATTTGAAGTGGCACTGCGTCTCAAACCGGAGTTGAAAGGCGCAGCCGATAATCTGCGCCGCGCGCAGGCGCAGTTAGGCTCGCAACGATAGCGGCACGAAAAGATCTGTATAGAAGGGACACTATGGCTGGGCAGCCGTCGTTCCCTGGTTCTAACGGGGCATTTCTACTAAGCAATTCAAGCTTGGTTCGCCTTCGCCATCAGCTTTTTCCATACTGAGGTTAGAAATGACAAGGACGGATCACCGACGAACGATTGAACGCTTTGCGGCGCAAACGTGTCTCAGCATTCATCATGATTAGAATTCTCGGAACAGCAGTAGTAGCGGTAGCGATGCTCGCGGCATCGC
The DNA here is from genome assembly GCA_003219265.1 of Verrucomicrobiota bacterium. Classification (GTDB taxonomy): domain Bacteria; phylum Verrucomicrobiota; class Verrucomicrobiia; order Chthoniobacterales; family UBA10450; genus AV133. Next base: position 10,065 of record QHQE01000084.1, on the reverse strand, counting down.
CCGCTTTTGCAGGTGGCAAAGCGTGTTGCGCAAAGAATGCGTCCAATCAGGCCGCGTGCGCCAATTTGGCGAGTCTCAATCTCACGCCGGATCAAAAGACAAAGATTGAGGCTTGGCAGGCGGAGTGCACGAAGGCGGGATGCACGAAAGAAAGTCGCGCCCAATTCTTGAAGCAGGCGAAAGGAATTCTTTCGGCTGATCAATACGCCAAACTCAAGACAGAGTGCAACAAGTCGGCCAAGAAAACCGAAGCGTAATCGCACTGTAGCCGCGGGCCTGTGGCCCGCCCGGAACGGCCCGCAGGGCTGTGGCTACAACGCTACGTCAGGTTGTCGATCTTTGCGTAGGTGGATCGGCCGCTCCGTTGGAGGATGGTAGATAATTGCGGCTGCGCCGCCTATTTTAGCATCGAGCAAGCCGCCTTCGCTGCGCTACGGCGCGCCAGGGGGACTGCTCGATCCACCTTTATCACGGATGAGAAGGCTGCGTTTCCGCTTGTGTGTTTGGTTCTGCCGGCGTCACCTCGGGCGGAATTGGCGCGGATGTGGCATTTGTGATTGTCGATGTTAGCGCTTGCTTGAGCAGATCGGCGAGGCGCCAGCCGGCTTTGTGAAGTTCCTCCCGAACAATTTTCGCTGCCCAATCGGCGTAGGCCACGTGATCAGGCGAACTTTTTTCCCGCGCAACTCCGGCCGCCACGACCCGGTTTTCTTCGTGCTGCGCATGCACATTTGTGAATCGCAATCGCTCGTGCGCTTCGCGTGCGATTGGCAGGATTTCGTCAGCCCACACTTCCGCGTAATTTTTTAAGGCGACGTTGCGCGGCAATCGCCAGTTGGTGGGTTCTTCACGCGTGAACCGATCGATTAATCGGCGCTTGGCGCGCTCAGTCCTCTCGTATCTTTCTTCCTTCGACATCGTGAACGGCAGCGATGGTAAATTCGCCATGACGGCTTCATTGTCCCAAAACGGATGCAGCTTCAACGCGCGATGCGTCATTTCTTCCGGCGTTCCAGCCTTGAGGTGAAGCGCGAATGTGTTTCCCCCTTCGTCCCCAAGACCCGCTGTGCCTTTGTCTGGATCGACCGCGTGGCCGGCTTCATCAAAATATTCCGCGCCGACATGCAGCGGTTGATGAATGTCGCCCACGTAATGCGCGAGTAGTATCACCGCGACAGGCTTGGTAATCTTGCGCGGATTGTTTTCTAGCGTTTCACCCTGCAACACCGCGATGCAGTAATTGATCATATGCACGATGTCCCATTTGCTGCGTCCAGTCTTGCCGTCGGAATATTTCGCCGCGTTCAGCACCGGCACATCGGTGTAGTGAAACCAATGATGCGATGGAACCGCTGAATTCAAATCGTGCGTCGGCTGATTCGCCCGCCAGAAATCGCGCAGTTGATTGTCGATCTTTGGATGGTCTGAATAATGGGGAAAGCCGCTCGGATCATCGGCGCCGTTTTTGTCCCAGCTTTTAATTTCGTCTGGAATGACGGCGGCTTTTTCCAGCGTCATCCCGTCGATCAGCGCATTGACCCTGGCGGCCGTTGGCGTGTTTGCGAGCAACTTGTCGGCAATTCCGCCGACGATTTCATGACCGGTCGGCCCATAAGCCAGCGAACTGCAAACGAACAGAACGATTGCGCCTAACGAAACGAGAATCGATTTCTTCATATTTGGTTCTCAGATCGAGATTCGGCCGCCAGCATTGCGCGGATTCCTTCAATGCGCGCGCGCAACTTGTCAAAATGCGATCCTGGCCAGTAAATTTGGCCGCAGCCGGTGCAACGCCTGAACTGCTCATAATGGATTCGCGTTAGCCGCTCGAGCTTCTCCATCACTTCGGCTTTCTCTACTTTTTCGAGGAGCGCATTGCAACGCAGGCAACGCGTAAATGGAGCGATCGCGGAGAAGAGATCAAAGCGCCGCATTACCTCGATGGTTTGTTCCGCCGCGTCTTGGGAGCGCGGATAATAGCCATGTTGCACGACCTTGTGCATGAGCAGCCAGCGATCGCGCGTGAGCAGGGCCCGATTGTCGATCTCCATGACGGCGAGCAATTGTCGATCTTGCGCATCCCGATCGTAAACGACATCGAAACCAAGCAGGCGCAGGTCGCGCGCGAGTTTGCCAAGATGACCATCAGCGATAAATCGATCGATTCCTTTGGCTTGCAATCGATTTTCATGGAAAAGCGTAGGCTGCGATTGGACAGGATAAACATCAATTTCTTGTTCGCGCTCCAAGATGTGTGAGAAATCGACCGGCTGCCCCTTCACTAGGATCAAATCAATCTCGGGATGCGGCACTCCGCACGACTCAATCACATCTTTAACCGAGGTCTTTTCACCGAGACGGCGCTCGACAATTTTATTACCCGCTTTCGATTTTAGAAAAAAGGCGAGATCGCCGTGAAAACTGAGCCGGATGGTGAAAGAACTCACCTCACTTACTAATTCTCCCTTCCGAATACGCATACTCAAACGTGGTCCCGCGCGGCCGGGCCATGAACCGGCCAGGACCCAGCGGCTCATCCTCCCCATAATAAAGATCGATTTGCCATCGGCGGAGTCCGCCGCCCGTATCGACAATTTTCCATCGTGTGCTGCCAAAAACTTGCCGCACCGTCGCATCCGGCGTCTCGATGATCACGCCGTAGCCCAAGCCGCGCGGTCCGCCGCGTGTGGCAATTCCGCGCCCGACCGCATGTTTGGCGAAGGTATATGAGTTTCCGCCGTTGTAACGAACGTAATTGCATCCATTGACCGGCTCACGCAGCCGGCCGAAACCCTCTTTTCGTACCGAAGCGAGGAAATCGCGCGGATACGCGCGCCCGTGCAATCCAGGTCGCGTCACCGGCGTCGCATCAAAGCCGCGCTCGAAGGTGAAACCCGATTCCATCGGCGTGTAGTAAAGGGTGCAGACGACAAAGTATTCGCCGCTGTGCCCTTGCGGACGGTGCGCCAGTTTTTCATTTTCGTACGCGAGGCGCTGCACGACCTCCGGCCATGGAATATCGCCGCGGGCTCGCGCCAAGATCGACAACGAACATAAGACCGCGGCGACGCTTGCACTTAATCGCCAAAGAATTTGTCGATGGGCCCGCCGAGCAAAATTTCGATCGGCAGTTTTTCGAACTCGTACTCGTATGGGGGCTTTTTCCACTCGAATGACTCTCCGTAAATTTTTCGAAGGTAGCGAATGATTTGAATGCCCGTTTCAAACGGGCGGAAACTGTTTCGATCGATAACGTGCAGTTGTGCGCCGCGGCAAGGTTGGCCGACGAACTTGTGAAAGGTCGGCTGAAAATAATTTTCACGAAAATAAACGCCGGGCAATCGCAGTTCGTTGAGTTCGCGACTAAGATTTGCCGCGTCGATGAACGGCGCGCCGAACATCTCAAAGGGGCGCGTCGTGCCGCGGCCTTCGGAAATATTGGTGCCTTCGAGTAAGCACATCCCGGGATAAACTGTGGCTGTGTCGAGCGTCGGCATGTTCGGCGACGGCATTACCCAGGGCAAACCGGTTTGATCGAACCACATCGCGCGATCCCAATTTTTCATGGGCAAGATCGGCAGTCGACATTTGGGGAAAGCTTCATCGCGAAACTGAGTGGCCAATTCGCCAATCGTGCGGCCGTGTCGAACTGGAATAGGGTGCATCCCGACGAACGATTTGTAAGCCGGATCGAGCACCGGGCCTTCAGTCGTTAGGCCGTTGATCGGATTTGGCCGGTCAAGAGCGACGATTGCCACATTATGTTTTTCACAGGCGCGCATGCACAGGTAGAGCGTCCAGATAAACGTGTAGTAGCGCACGCCGATGTCTTGAAGATCAACAAGCAAAACATCGACATCTTCCAGCATTCTTGCTGTCGGTTCGCGATGTTCGCCGTACAGGCTGTAAACCGGAATGCCCAGGCGCGGATGCTCATAGCTTTGCCATTCGACCATGTTGTCTTGCGTCTGGCCGAGAAACCCATGCTGCGGACCAAAAAACGCTGTGATTTGGAAAAGATCGCCGTTGTGTCGCTCGAGAATATGCGACGCATGTTCGAGCTTCGCCGAAACCGACGCCGGATGCAGCAGGGCCGCAATTCGCGCGCCGCGAAGTTTTTCTGGCCAAAGCTCTTTAAGATTGTCGAGTGGAAGTTCGACGCGCATCGATGCGAGTCTTATCACATGTCGCAAGGTGGATCGAGCGCTCCGCGCTCGATATTAAAAAATTGTCGGCAAAGCCAAGACTTTATTAGCATCGCCCGACGGAGCGGCCGATCCACCTGATTGGCGCAGTGCAATCCTGACTGCGATTGCGACCAGCGTGACGCATGCGCACAATTGCGCGAAGAGTTCGCCGTGACGCGAATAGAAAGTAAGTTCGCGCGCAATCGGTATATCCACATCGCCAGTCAGCACGCCTTCGGTGAATGTGCTTCCCGTTTCGTCCTGCAACACTTGAGTGACGCGGCCGAATTCGTTGACGAAACAAGTCACGCCGGTGTTGGCCGCGCGCACCATCGGACGCCGCGTCTCGACGCAACGGAAGACTGAGTTGGCGAGATGCTGCTCTGAGCCGGCCGAATGCAAAAACCATCCGTCATTCGTCACGTTGGCGAGCAGATTCGCTCCGTGCAAAACGAACTGCCGGGTCAAGTCGCCGATGGTGTCTTCGAAACAAATCAACGGCGCGATCTGCACATCGCCACTTGTTAGGCGAAACAGCGTGTAATCCTTGCCGGCATTGAAATCGCCCGGCACCCACTTGCCCGCGACGGCGGCAAAAAGCGGGAAGGAATGCCGGAGCGGAACGTATTCACCGAACGGCACGAGATGAAGTTTGCGATAAATTTGCATCCGTTGGCCGGCATCCGAGACGAGCAGCGCCGCATTGTAATCATGTCCATCTTCCACATCGAGCGTACCCAGCAACAAGTCCGTTTTTGTTGATCGAGAAAAATCCGTGACGAACCGATAACTCTCTGTGTTCTCGTCGGGCACAGGGTCGGGCATGGAACTCTCCGGCCAAAGCAGCAGATCGGGCGCCGGATTTGCACGCAGCGCGATCGCGCTCAAGCGCGCGAATTGATCAAAGATTTTGCGAGTGAATTGTGGATCGAATTTTTGGTGCTGCGGAACATTTGCCTGCACCGCTGCGACGCGAAGCGATTTTGTTTGCGAAGGGTTTCGAGCGGTCTGCCAGCCGAATAGAAGCAGGCCGACAATTCCCAACATCGTGAAGTTCAGGTCCCAATGCGGTCGCATTCGATGCGTTCGTGCCTCGAGAAACAAACGGAACGGAGTCGTGACCGCGATGACATTGGCGAAGGCAATTACGAAAGACAGTCCGGTCACACCGGTGAATTCCGCGACTTGAATGATCGGCCAATTCGCGTGTAAGGCGACACCAAGACCGTTCCAACCGAACCCGCCGAAGAGCCATCCGCGCATCCACTCATGCGCGACCCAGGCGGAAGCGAGCAGAAAGGCAAGCCGCAAATTGTTTGTCGATCTTTGCCACGGCGAACTCGGCGCTGCGACGATCGGCTTGCGGCCGCGCGCCAGCATCGCGCTCCATTTATCTGCGTGGAAATCGTTCGCGCCTGCCCCGAAAGCTTTCGGGGCCACTACGGAAGGGCGGATGAGTCCAACAAACCAACTCCAAAATGCAAAACTAATTCCGAGATAAAACGAGAGCAGCAGCGGTAACCCATGCAGCCAAAAATTTTCAAATAAAGTCCCAAGCGAGCCGAGCCACCTAAATGCTTCCGCAAAAAAAACAAGTCCCGTGACGTAGCCGAGCAACAGATCGCGCAGCCAGCGTTTTCTTGAATTTTCGCCCGAGAACCAAATTGCCGCGATGAGCGGCGTGAGCGCCAACCAGCAGAGCCAGGCTTGATTGAATGGCGGGAAGCATCCGGTGCAAAGCAGCCCGCTTGAGATTGCTGCAAGCCACGGCCAAACTCGCAGCGCTTTTCGCCAGCCGTTCACTTCGCGAAACTCAACTGCGGCGGCGGCGGCGGCGCGACCGGTCATGCTCGCGACGCCGGCCTGGAGTAATTGCATCGCGCAAATCGCGCGCGTAGGAAGCGTTGACGCGAAAAAAGGTGCGCTCCACGTCTTCCATCGATCCGATGGTGACTTTGTTCGAGAGCACGTAGCCGACCGAGATCAGCCCGTTCAACGCGTCGAGAAATTCGGCGGTCTCCATTTCCCCGATGCGTTTCACTAATTCTTTTCCGGGAGTGGGCGTGCCTGAGAGTCCCATCGTTTTCAGAAGCGTGATCTCGCCGCCGCTCAAATTAATCTCGCGCCGCATAGTCAATTCTTCGCAGCGAATCGCACGCTGTCGAGCAGCTTATCGCGCGAGACGCCCTTGCGCGTCCTCTTGCAACCAATCCCAAAGTCTTTCGAGCCGCTCGATCACTTTCGCTTTGATTTTTTCAAGCTGTGCAATCTCGAATTTTCCTTTCGCCGGGCGCTCCTGCGCGAAAAGATAATACTTGATCTTTGGTTCAGTTCCTGACCCGCGCACCGCAATCCTTGTCCGGTCTTCCAACTCAAAGGCCGACATCTTCTCCTTCGGAATCTCGTCGCCCTCGACGTCGCGGATTGTTTCGGTGGCGAAATTTCGCACCCGCGTGACTTTCGATCCAAGTATTCCCTTTGGCGGCGCGCTCGCGTACGATTCAACCAAACGCGCGATTTTCTTTGCGCCTTCGGCTCCTTCGAAAAGGAGCGAGCCGTTTTTCTCCTCGAAATAACCGAAACTGGCAAAGATTTCGTCGAGCAGTTGATCGATCGTCAGCCCGCGTGATTTTGCGTAGGCGGCAACTTCGCAAAACATAATCGCGGAGCCATTGCCATCCTTGTCACGCACGAAATCGCCGGCGCTGTAGCCATAACTTTCTTCGCCGCCGAAAATGTAAAACGACGAGTGCGCCAACCGGAGTTCTCTGGTTTCCTCTTCGCTCAGATCGACATAATTCTTTCGCGAAGCTTCGGGCAATGCGGCCTCATATTTGCCCAGCTTCGCGGCGATGTATTTGAAGCCGGTGAGCGTTTCCACGCAGCGCAAACCGTAATGCTCCGCGATTGCCTTTAGCAGATCGGTAGTGACAAATGTTTTGATGATCACGCCGCGCGCCGCCGTCTCTTTGTTTAAGACGCCGCGATCAAATAGCGTCTTCACGCGATACCAGGCAAGGAGCGATCCGATTTGATTGCCGGTCAGCAATTGCATTTTGTTCGATTTCGCCCGGACCGCGACGCCGACGCGGTCACAATCCGGATCGGTCGCGATGACGAGATCGGCATTTTTCTTTTTCGCCAGTTCGATTCCCATTTGCAACGCGTCCGCGTTTTCTGGGTTAGGGGATTTCACGGTTGGAAAAGCGCCATCGAAACGGTCCTGCTCTTCGACGACTTGAAAATTGAAACCGAGGCGCTTAAGCGCTGGCTTAATGATCACACCGCCGGTTCCGTGAATCGGCGTGTAAATAATGTGCAGAGATTTTGCCGCGGGAATGACGCTTGGATCGACAATCAGCGTCTCGAGCCGCTGCATGTACGCTTCATCGACATCGTCGGCGAGCGTGGTCACAGTTCCTTGTCGATCTTTAGACAGCGGCGCGAACGTTTCGCTCGTGATCGCGTTCACCTTTGCGATGATGCTGCTGGCGTGCGGCTCGATCACCTGCGCGCCATCGGCAAAGTAAACTTTGTAGCCGTTGTCGTGCGGTGGGTTATGGCTCGCCGTGATAACAATACCAGCGCTGGCGCGCAAATATCGCACGGCAAATGAAAGCTCAGGCGTGGAACGCGGCCCGTCGAAAACGAACGCATCACAACCGTTTTCCGATGCAATTTGCGCAGTAAGCGCAGCAAATTCATTCGAGAAAAAGCGCGTGTCGTGCGCGATCACCAGTTTCGGTTTTTTGCCGGTAGGGCGAGACTCCGTCGAGCCGACGACTCCTCTCCCGTTCCACTCGTGCAGATAAGCGACGAGCCCGCGCGTGGCGCGACTGATGTTGTAAAAATTCATCGCGTTCGTCCCGACGCAGGGAAACTCAGGCCGCCCTGTAGCCGCGGCGGTCTCCTCGCGAAAGCTTTCGGAGCTGTGCGCCGCGTCGCCGCGCTCTGCAGCGGTCACAATTTTTCCGATCGTGCGACCCCGTAGTCCGCCGGTTCCGAACTCCAGTGTCTTGTAAAAACGGTCGTTGAGCTCCGCCCATTCCTCGGCCGCAAGCAGCTCATCGATGACTCGCGAGGAAAGATCCGAAGGTGCTCCGACGAGCAGGGCACGAATATTCTTCGCCGCTGAGTCGAGCAATTGGCCGCCTCCTACCGCTCGCTCGATTGCTTTTTCCAACTTTTCACTCCCAACCGACATCGCCGGCAACCATTCCGTCGCGGACGCGCTTTGCAAGCGAATGCGCGCGATCAAAGTAGCCGGGCTGCTGGCCAGCACTGCCTTATCTGCTTCTTCCAAATCCGGCTCGAAATGTTTAAACTGCGCGCAAATGGATTTGCGCGCTGCGCTCAAACAATACTTCGGGTTCGAATCATTTCGGCCGTTGCAAGAGCAGATCGTTCGCGATGCGCTCGCGGGCAAGGATGTGTTTGCCGTGCTGCCGACGGGTGGCGGTAAATCGCTTTGCTTTCAAATTCCCGCCTTGGTCCGGCCCGGATTAACGGTCGTTGTGTCGCCGCTGATTTCGCTGATGAAAGACCAGGTCGATGCGATGCAGGCGAGCGGTGTTGCGGCGACGTTTCTAAATTCGACGCTGGTGGCGAGCGAAGCTCGCGAGCGGTTGCGCGGATTGCACACACGAAAATTTCGTTTGCTCTACGTCGCGCCGGAGCGGCTCATGCTTTCGGGATTCCTGGGTGATTTGGGGAAATGGAACGTCAATCTCATCGCTGTGGATGAGGCCCATTGCATCAGCGAGTGGGGACACGACTTCCGCCCGGAGTACCGGCAGCTCGCGGAGCTGCGAGAAAAATTTCCGAACGTTCCGATCATGGCGCTGACGGCGACCGCGACCGAGCGCGTGCGTGGCGACATCATTGACCGCTTGAAATTGCGCGGACCAAGTTGCTACATCGCAAGTTTCAATCGGCCAAACCTCACGTATCGCGTGGTGCCGAAAGCGCGACCGTACGATCAAGTGCTCGAGTTCGTGCGCACGAGGCCGAATGAGAGTGGCATCGTTTATTGCCAGAGCCGCAAATCATCGGAGAGCGTAGCGGGGCGTTTGAACGAAGACGGCATCAAGGCCAGGCCTTATCACGCCGGACTTACGAGTGCTGAGCGCACGACGAACCAGGAGCTTTTTCTGCGTGATGAAGTGCGCGTCATCTGCGCGACGATCGCATTCGGCATGGGCATCAACAAACCGAACGTCCGCTACGTCATCCACTACGATTTGCCGAAAAACATCGAGGGCTACTACCAAGAAACCGGACGCGCCGGACGTGATGGATTGCCGAGCGATTGCGTGCTGCTGTTCAGCGCGGGCGACGTGATCAAGCAGACGCAATTCATCGACGAAAAGGCGAGCGCACAGGAGCAAAAGATCGCGCGCGCGCAGTTGCAGCAGATGGTGCATTATGCCGAGTCGTCGGAGTGCCGGCGCGTCACGCTGCTGCGTTATTTCGGCGAGAAATGGCCGGAGCAGAATTGCGGCGGGTGCGACAATTGTTTGGCGCCGCGTGAAACATTCGACGGCACGCTCGCCGCGCAGAAATTTTTGTCGTGCGTCTATCGAGTCCACGAAAAAAACGGGTTCGGCTTCGGCCTCAATCACATCGTCGATGTGTTGATGGGCGCGGACACGGAAAACGTGCGCAAATGGCACCACCACGAAATTTCGACCTACGGTGTCGGCAAGGAAATGAAACGCGCGGAGTGGCAGGCCATCGGACGCGAGCTGATCCGGCTCGGCTATCTGCGGCAGGGGTCGGAACGATTCATGGTGCTTGAATTGACGACCGAAGGACGCGCGGCGCTCGCACAAAGAAAAAAGATCACGCTCACGAAACCCGCGGTTGTGCCGGAGCAGAT
>QHQE01000200.1 GCA_003219265.1 Verrucomicrobiota bacterium | reverse complement strand
CCGGCCACAAGATCGGCAATCCGCCGGGCGATGCCTCGCGCGTGATGTGGCCGGCTTTTGCCAAGGCGGCGGGAATTGCGCCTGACGCGGTGAACTTCGTGAATGTCGGCCCGACGGCCAAGATTGCGGCGCTGAAAAGCCACACCGTCGATATCATCAGCGATTTCTACAACGAGCATGATTTGAAGGTGATCGAGTTCGGCAGCGACCTCGGCTTCGTGAACTGGAAGGATATCGGCCTCAATCCCTATGGCAATTCGCTGATCGTCAACGGCGCGTTCCTGGAGAAAAATCCAAAACTGGCCGAGGATTTCGTGAAGATCAGCCAAAAGGCCTTTGCCGCCTGCGTCGCCGACGCCACCCCTTGCCTGAAGGCGCTGCTCGAGCAGGTCTCCGGTCTCGACAAGGAAAACCAGGAGCGCCAGTGGGAGCGCATCAAGTTCCTGATGACCGACGAGTTCACGACGACCAAGGGGCTCGGCTGGATCGACGGCGAGCGCATGAAAAAGGACTACGAGCTGGTGCAGACCTATCTCGGCATGGAAAAGCCGTTCGAATTTTCGACAAAGCTGCTCGACACCTCGATCAAGATGGATGCGAGCAAGGTCAAGAAGTAAAAATTGCTTTTCTCGTCGTGCCCGGCCTTCCGGGCATTCACGTCCTTGCAGCACCGCGAGAGGAAGACGCGGATGGCCGGGACAAGCCCGGCCATGACGAAAACGGTTCACTGTGGTGTCATCTCCGAAGCCTTGACCACCGCCGTCAGCTTCCCATAGTCCGCCTTCATCAGGCTTGCGGGTTGGTTCAGCGGCATCGGCTTGCCCGAGATGTCGGCAATGGCGAACTGGCGTCGCATGTCTACTCGTTTCAAGCTGAACTCATCACGCGCTAGGGAGGACAACATGACCGAAGCAGCCAGCACTAAAGCCCCCAAGGAGGCATCGGCGCCGGTTGTCGCGCGGCATGCGGCGACGCTGAAAGCGTTGCCGTTCTCGGACACGCGCGATTTCGAGGATGCAGCGCGCGGCTTTCTCGGCACGGTGGAAAATGCGCGGATCACTTCCGCGCAGGGCAGGGTAGTCTGGAGCCTCGAGCCCTATGGTTTTCTTTCCGACGCGGAAGCTCCCCCGACCGTTGACCCGAGTCTGTGGCGGCAGTCGCGCCTCAACATGAATCACGGGATTTTCGAGGTGGTGCCGGGCGTCTATCAAATTCGCGGCCTCGATATTGCCAACATGACGCTGATCGAGAGCGAGCGCGGCGTCATCGTGGTGGATACGCTGACCTCGATCGAAGGCGCCCGCGCCGCGATGGAGCTCTATTTTAGACATCGCGGCCGACGCTCGGTGGCCGCTGTCATCTTTACCCACACCCATACCGACCATTGGGGTGGCGCGCGCGGCGTGCTCGATGATGAGACGATGGCGAGCGGCAAAGTCCCGATCATTGCGCCCAATCTCTTCATGGAGCATGCGGTTTCGGAAAACATCATCGCCGGTCCCGCGATGCTGCGGCGCGCGCAATATCAGTTCGGACCATTCCTGGCAAAGGGCGTGCGCGGACAGGTCGATTGCGGTCTGGGCAAGTCGATGGCGGCGGGCTCGGTGGCCCTGTTGCGTCCGACCGATCTCATCATGGCGACGGGTGACAAACGCACCCTCGATGGCCTCGAATTTGAATTCCAGATGGCGCCCAACAGCGAAGCGCCGGCGGAGATGCATTTCTTCATCCCGCGCTACAAGCTGCTCAATCTGGCGGAGAACTGCACGCATAATTTTCACAATCTGCTGCCATTCCGCGGCGCCGATGTCCGCGATGCGCTCGCCTGGTCGAAATATCTGGGCGAGGCGCTGCAGATGTGGGGCGGCAAGGCGGAGGCGATGTGCGGCCAGCAATCTCTATAAATTCGCGCATGACCAGACCGTCCGGTTGATGAACCACGGGCTGACGGCCACCGAGATCGCGGAAACGATAAAACTGCCGGCGAGCCTCGACGCCGCCTGGCACGCGCGCGGCTACTACGGCCACATCCGGCATAATGTGAAGGCGATCTACCAAAAGTATCTCGGCTGGTACGACGCCAACCCGGTCAATCTCGATCCGCTGCCGCCGGTCGCGGCCGGCAGGAAATATGTCGAGTATATGGGCGGGGCCGACGCGATCCTTGCGCGCGCGGCTAACGATCTCGCCAAGGGCGAATTTCGTTTCGTCGCGCAGGCCGTCAGCCATCTGGTGTTCGCCGAGCCGGACAATCAATCTGCCCGTGCGCTGCTTGCGGATACCTACGAGCAACTCGGATATTTGGCGGAGAGCGCCACCTGGCGTAACGCCTATCTGTTCGGCGCGCAGGAATTGCGGCAGGGCATGCCCAAGGCGCCGCCGCGGCCGCCGATGCCGCGTGAAACGCTGGCCGCATTGCGCACCGAGCAGCTCTGGGATGTGCTCGGCGTTCGCCTCAATGGCCCGAAGGCCGAAGGCAAGCATATCGTGCTCAACTGGAGTTTTACCGGCACCAATGAGAGCTTTGTCCTTACCCTCGAGAACTGCGCGCTAACCTATGTCGCCGGAGCGCAAGCCGCCGCGGCCGACGCCAGCTTCACGCTGCCGCGCGGCACGCTCGACGAGGTGATCGCGAAGCAGACCTCGTTTCCGGAAGCGGTCGCAAGCGGCAAGATCAAATTCACCGGCAACGCAATGCGTCTAGCCGAATTGATGGCGCTGATGGACGAATTTCCGCGCATGTTCGAGATCGTCGAGCCGAAGCGGACGCCGGTGAGCTAAGGAAAAACCGCCCTGATCCAGCATGGTTTCGACGAAAGAAGTCGCTACCAGTGGTTTCGACTGATCACCCTTTCGGCCGTTTGCCCCACACAGGCAAATATCACGCGCTGCGGCGTGCCGGGGCCCACGTGGGGATAGGATCAAGCGGGGTGCGATAGAGTTCCTTGTTCTCGCCGTCGGTGAGGCGAACGGCGCAACCCCGCGAACGCAGCTCCGGACGAACGATATAAAGCTCGCTTGCGAGGGAATCGGCTTTCTCGAAAGCGATTTGAGTGTCTTCGAGGATCATACCGCCCTGACCTTTGAACTCTTCGCCTACGACGAGGTCAAAATAGAAGTAGGGCATACGAATCGCCTGCCAATTTCAATTCGTAAGCAAATCTATCATCGAGCGATCGGTTCCCCTATAGAAACTGCATATTCAAATCTAATTGTGTTGATGTGTTGCATTTCCGCATTCAAAGAAACGCTCCGCAGCAAGGCCGGGCTTGCTTGTAGCTGCGCTCATACGAGACTCCACGCATCATTCTTTCTCTCATACAACGATCCCAAGCGCTGGAGACCTCTGGCGAGGCCCATCGATACGGCTTGGTCCGAGAGCGATTGGTCCGGCCATCGCGCTGGTCCGATTGGCCAAACTCCACGACCGATCAAGTGGGGCGCAGGATTTGCCGAATCCTCGAATTCGCGCAAGCGAGAGGACGGAGGCGAGGTCCATCGGGTTTCACACACGGATGGGCGATCGCGCGCCGAGCGCTGATACAAAATTTCGGTGCAATGATGGTTGAGAATCTTGAAGGATAGGCATTCGCGCCGATACGATAGTAACTGATTCCAAGGCGGCCAACCGTTTGGCGGACGACCGCAACGTCGGTCGATTTAGGGGGCGACTATGCCAATCAATCTGTTCACGGTCCGTAATCTCAAGATCTTATCGGGTTTGGCTTTCTGTTTGGCAATGCTGCCGGCAACGGGTCACGCATTTACACAAGACGATCAACGGCAGCTTTGCACCGGCGACGTATTTCGACTTTGCGCTTCAGAAATTCCGAATGTGCAGCGTATTACCGCGTGCATGCGCAAGCAACGGGCTAGTCTGAGCGAAGGTTGTCGTAGGGTTTTCGGCAAACCAGCCGAACGATCGGCCTCGGCTAAATGGTCCGAGAGCCG
>QHQE01000199.1 GCA_003219265.1 Verrucomicrobiota bacterium | reverse complement strand
GCGTGCTTCTCAACGCCAATCCGGCGCTGGCACGGATCATGGGATACGATACGCCGGAGCAGCTGATCAACACCATCAGCGACATCGCGCACACCATCTATGTTCATCCGGCGGCGCGCGCAGAGTACCAACTGCTGATGCAGCGCCACGGAATGGTACGCGAATTCGAGTATCAGGTGCGCGCGCGCGACGGCGCGGTGCTCTGGCTCTCAGATAGCGCGACCGCCGTGCGCAACGAAGCCGGCGAGGTCATCCGCTATGAAGGCACGGTGCGCGACATCACCGATCAGAAGCGCGCTGAGGACGCGATTGCCGAAGGCCGGCGGCTGCTGCAACAGGTGATCGACACCGTGCCCGCGGTGATCAATGTCAAGGACAGACAGCTGCGTTATGTCTTGATGAACCGCTACATGGCCGGGATTTTCGGTGTCGAGCCCGCCGACGCCATCGGCCGTACCACCGCCGACCTGATGTCGCGCTACGGCGCACAGAAGACCGACGAGAACGACAAGCGCGTGTTGGCGTCGGGCAAGGGGCTCGGATTTTACGAAGAGGAATATCTGGATTCCTCGGGCAATTTGCGGCAATGGCTGGTGAACAAGCTGCCGCTTCTCGACGCCGATGGCGAGATCGAACAAATCGTCACCGTCGCGCTCGACATCGGTGAGCGCAAGCGCGGCGAACAGGAGATGCGCAAGGCCAAGGATGCCGCCGAAGCGGCGTTGCGCAATTTGCGCGAGACCCAGAATTCACTGATCGAGGCGGAAAAGCTCGCCGCGCTCGGGCGGCTGGTGGCCGGCGTCGCCCACGAAGTCAACAACCCGGTCGGCATCAGCCTGACCGTCGCCTCATCGCTGGAGCGCAAGACGGCATTGTTCGCCGCCGAGGTCGCGCGCGGCGAGCTCAGGCGATCCCGCCTCAATGAATTTCTCGAGACCGGTCGCGATGCGTCCTCGCAGCTGGTTGCCAATCTCAATCGCGCGGCCGAGTTGATCACCTCCTTCAAGCAGGTGGCGGCCGACCGGAACTACTCGGATCAGCGAACCTTCGACCTCGGCGATCTAACCGAGCAGGTCGTGATGAGCCTGCGGCCGGGCTTGCGAAAGCACAATCTGACGCTCACCGTCGACTGCCAGCCCAACCTCATCATGAACAGCTATCCCGGGCCCTACGGGCAGGTGCTCACCAATCTGTTCCTGAATTCGGTGGCGCATGCCTTTCCGGACGGCAAACCAGGTACGATCGATATCCAGGTACGGGAGTCCGGCAAGGATAACGTTGAAATCATTTTTTCCGACAACGGTTGCGGCATGTCGCTCGACGTCCGGCGCCGGGCCTTCGATCCGTTCTTCACGACACGCCGCGATCAGGGCGGCACCGGCCTGGGGCTGCACATCGTCTACAGTATCGTGACCAACCGTTTGGGCGGCCGGCTCGACCTCGATTGGCCAGCTTGCGCAGGGTTGCGGTAAAGATCTGGCTGGCCTTGCCCACCAGCGCCGTTCCATTCATCACAGCCGCGGTCTCGGTGAAGGTGCCGGAGACGCCGATCCCGACTGGGCTGGGCCCGCCGAACAGCGGATTGGCGTCGGGGCTAGAGGTATGGCGCTGGACCAGCACCTCGCCCTTGAAGGTATCCCCCTTCGTCGTGTAGCTGCCGGTGTAGTACAGATAAGCATCGCCACCGACGATCTTGCCCTCCCGGAACATGACCACGCCGCTGCCTTTGCCTGTTCGCCCATCCTGCAGGCTGACATGGATCGAATACAGACCGTTCATCATGATGTGGCCGGTTACGACGTCCGGCACAGCGGAGTCGGTTAAGCTGTTATGCCAAAGCGCGGCACGCGGCGTCAACGCGACAAGGCTGGCCGGGGACGTCGCGCCCGACGCGGACTAATCCACATCGCTTAACATGACACAAGGATGACAACGGAACACGCCGGCCGGAAAGTTGGCCCGCGAAATGCATGGCAATGGCGGCAGGAGCATTTCCGGCTAAGTGGAAACCGGTTAGCCGTAAGAAATGCTCCCGACCAATAACTGGCGCGTATTCGTTCGCAAGACCGGTGTCCACTTTTGCGGAATACGCGCTTGCCGGTGGGTGCTGGAGCAGGAGACAAGTGAGCGACTGGATCGATGCCGGCGGCAATGCGCCGCGTTTATGCACTGACGAGGACTGGAAAAAATCGGAACGCCGCCGCCGCGCGAGGCGTTTGAAGGCGCCTCTGACGATCGGTATTACGGTCCTGCTAGTGACGCTGGGTTGCCATATCGGGCACGCGCACGACCCCAGCCATCCCGAACTGAAGGCGTGGTTCGACAGCTTGAAGAGCGGGAAGGGGCCGTGTTGCTCCGACGCCGACGGCACGGCGGTCAGCGACGTAGACTGGCAATCCGCCAATGGCCACTATCGCGTACGGCTCGATGGCGAATGGATCGATGTACCCGACGAAGCCGTGATCACCGAACCGAACCGGGTTGGCCGAACCATGGTGTGGCCGATGAAAGGCTATATGGGCACGACCATCCGTTGCTTCATGCCAGGCAGCATGACCTAGAGCGTGATGATGCTGGGTCGAAGGGGGCGCATCTAGACAACCGGCACGCCGTTTTTCTCATGCATATTTCTTGTCGCGCTCGAGCAGTTCGATCGAGATGCCCTGCGGCCCTCGGATGAAGCAGATACGGACGCCCGGCCGAATGGTCGTCGGCTCCTTTGTGAACTCCACACCCTTGGCCTTGATCTCGGCGGCCACCGCATCGATGTCTTTTACCGTCAACCCGAAATGATCGAGCCCCTGATAGGGCGTCTGCGGCGGCGCGTTGACGCCGTCGCCGGCCGTGACCGGCGCGATGAATACATTGGCGCCGCCGAGCTTGACGTCGATCCGCCCGGGGCCACGGATGATTACGCCGCCGAGGATATTTTCAAGCCAGACCGCAGTTGCTTCCGGGTCGGGACTGCGCAAGTGGACATGATCCCAGGTGACTATCGGCATCGTCGCTCTCCCCGTTTGCCTTTCATGCGCCGCTTGCCGCGAGATCTTACGCCGGCCGCTGCGCGCTCGATTTTAGCGGTCGCATTCTGGCGTTGCCATCCCTCTATGGCTGATCTGGTCCGAACTGCGCTTTGCGCCCAATTTTGTTGTGTTCGGATGCAACCATTTCGGGTTTCACCGATTGATGGATCGCGGCGGAACCCGTCAATCGGCAGTCGCGGCAGAGCTTTAGCGCGCTCTCTCGGTGCGCTGCAGCAGGCGATATGCGCCCGCCGGCTCTTGATGGCATGGCAATGGACACTGGGCTATATCGCGTTGAAACGACCGGGCTCTCGGGGCTCGCCGGGATTTTCGGCAGCTATTCGGCAACGCCGGCGAAAACCGCCGGTAGATACTTCCCATCAAAGCTTATCTGGCTGGTTGCTGCTGTCCGGGTCCGCCAGCAACACGACAGCAAATGTGGAGCCCGAGCCCGTGCGCTTGGCGACTGCCTCCACCGGCGAGCCGGCACAATCGCCCGCCACGGACACGGCGCAGGACAAATCCTCCCTCGATCCGCAGGTCACACCGGCGGAGGAGATCGCGCCTGTGGAAACCTCGCCGGTCGATGGGCTCAAGATTTCGTCGCAGTCCTGGCGAAGGGGCGGGCTCGGGTCGAAAGCACTGGTCACTTTGACGCTCCGCAATGCCAACGAGTATGCGGTTAAGGATATCGAGATTTTCTGTTCCTTCGCCCGCAGGGACGGCAGCCATTTGACCGACCGTAAACGTGTGATTCATGACACCGTCAGCATGAGGAGCCAGAAAACCTTTGCCCGCATGCATGTCGGTTTCGTCAACGTCAATGCCAATCAGGCGAAATGCTCGCTGGTCGCAGCCAATCCGGTCTAGTGGCGGACCTGCCAGAGGCCGTAACACACAGCGGTAACTTCACCGTTATATCTGTCACGCGGCACTAGGAACCATCAGCATCATCCCCAAGTTATTAGAGTGTTGCACGCGAGGGGCGTGGGTGGAGCCGTACCGAAATGCTTCTGGCGCGATACTTCCTATCTGTTGGCGGCGTGTTGCTCGGCCTGCTGTTCGTCGCCGATGCAGTTGTGCCGACGGTGCCCGCCATCGGTACGGACAGGAACGATACGGGCGCGGACAAATCCGTCATCAGGATCCATTCCGATCGGAAATGGCCGGAGCCCGTTGTTTTCGATACCAGCGTGCCGACGATCGTCCCTGCGCAGACCGCGAAGGTAGAGGCTGTTGTTCCGCCCCCGACGCCGGTCGCCGACGTCTCGGCAAAGGCGCGCGTGCGGGAGACGTTTGCGCAGTTCGTGCCGCCTGAGCCAAAGAAACCGGAAGCGAAGCTGCAACGAAAACGCAAGATTGCAAGACAGAGGGTTGCCCCGCAGATGGTTCAGGTCGCGCAACAACCGCGATTTGGCTTTTTTTCCAACAACAGTTGGAACAACAGCTGGTGGTAAGCTGCGGCCACCCCACCAGCTGGGTATCCCAGAACGTTCAAGGCCACTTTACCCTGCGCTCAGCACCACGGTTCAGGTCGGGGGACGGCAATCGCCAACCCGCTGCGCTACCACCGTTTCTTTGGTCGGTATCTTTCCAATGCTGCCCTGATGGATCTCCGTGTAGGCGCTGTCCCCTTTCACATTGATCTCAGTCTTGATCGGCGCAGCGCCTCCACAGACCTTCTGGAAAACATAACCATCATCTGTCTTCCGAAGGTCCTTGGTGCTGCAGCCTCCTGCCTTGAGCGGGGCGAATTCCGCCTTCAGCGCCAGCGTCGGGTTGACACACCGGGTCATCTGTCGGTCGATTGGCAAGCCACTGGTTTGCAGCCGATCATTCGGCTTGCCGTCGGTCTCAAGTGTCCGCTCGAATTTCCACAGCCCGCTGCGAAAAGTCGGTCCGTCAAAGGCAAAACTTGCGGAGGTTGTGGCCAACAGCGCGCAAGCCGCAGCGACGGCCAGCAACATGCGGCGCCGGATTCGGTCGGATTCATCTTCACGGGGAACGATCGCGGTC
>QHQE01000010.1 GCA_003219265.1 Verrucomicrobiota bacterium | reverse complement strand
AAGGACACACAGCAAGCCGAGATTCAGGCGAGCGGCCTGGCGCCGGCCGATGACCGCGAATCCGCGATCGTGCGAACTTTATCACCCGGGGCTTACACCGCGATCATGCGCGGGAAAGACGGCACGGGCGGGATTGGTCTCATCGAAGGCTACGATCTTGGTCCGAGCGCAGATTCGATTTTCGCGAATATCAGCACGCGCGGTTTTGTGGGCACGGGAGACAACGCGATGATCGGGGGCTTGATCGTGGGCGGCAACGGCGGTGGCGTCAACGTGGTGATCGCGCGCGCGCTTGGTCTTTCCTTGAGCAACGCCGGGGTGCAACAAGCTTTGCAGGACCCGACCCTCGAGCTGCGCGATCAAAACGGTGTCCTGATCGATTCCAACGATAACTGGAAAGATCGACAACAAGCACTCATCGAAAGACAAAATCTTGCTCCAGCCGATGATCGCGAGCCAGCCCTCCTC
Organism: Verrucomicrobiota bacterium; assembly: GCA_003219265.1. Taxonomy (GTDB): domain Bacteria; phylum Verrucomicrobiota; class Verrucomicrobiia; order Chthoniobacterales; family UBA10450; genus AV133. The sequence goes on along the minus strand of QHQE01000010.1, from coordinate 15,784 downwards.
GACGTTCTACCCGCCGGTGCTTACACGGCGATTGTGCGCGGCAAGAATGACGCCACTGGCGTGGCGTTGGTGGAATTCTATAATATTCGCTAGGCGAAATTCGCTGCTCGGTTTTGCGTTTCGATTGTAGGGCAGGCGCTCCGCCTGCCAACCTTGACACGGTTGATCCGAAGGCAAGCGATGCGCTTGCCCTACAACGACTATGGCGCGGTGGAGTAAATTGTAGCCGCCCCGCTCTGTCGGGGCGTTGCGAGCGCGGCGACAGGCGTGCCGTGGCTACAGCGGTCTTTACTCGCCTTCCACCGTGCGTAAATTTGTACGGCTTTGATGCCTCTTTCTGAAACAGAAGTGCGCGCAGCATTGCGCGAGGTGAAGTATCCCGGCTTCAGCCGCGACATCGTTTCGTTTGGCTTGGTCAAGTCGGTCAACATCCACAATGGCGAAGTCAAAGTGCAACTTGCGCTGGCCACCAATGATCCCAACGTGCCGGCGACGATCAAAAGCGACGCGGAAAGAGTTCTGCGCGGCATCGCCGGTGTTCAAAGCGCGAAAGTTTTGATCGACATCCACGCCCCGCCCGCCGGCGCTGGCGCGGGTGTCGGCGCGACACAAATCCCCGGGATCAAACACGTCATCGCGGTGGCAAGCGGCAAGGGCGGAGTCGGCAAATCAACTGTCGCGGCCAATCTCGCCGTCGCCCTCGAGCAAACCCAGGCGTACGTCGGTCTTTGCGATTGCGACATTTACGGCCCGAGCATTTCGCTGATGTTCGGTACACGCGAACGACCCATGGCGACGGAGGAAAACAAAATCGTTCCGGTCGAACAATATAATCTGAAGCTGATGTCGATGGGATTTCTGCTCGATGACACGTCCCCGGCGATCTTGCGCGGGCCGATGGTCACGCGATACACCCAACAATTCTTGCGGCAGGTCGAGTGGGGCGAGCTCGATTATCTGGTTCTCGATCTTCCGCCTGGCACCGGGGACATCCAGCTCACGATTGTCCAGACCGTTGCGCTTTCCGGCGCAATTATCGTCACGACTCCGCAGGAAGTTGCGCTCATCGACGCGCGCAAAGCCGCCACCATGTTTGAGAAAGTCAATGTGCCGGTGCTTGGCCTGATTGAAAACATGAGCTATTTCGTTTCGCCAAGCGACGGGAAGCGCTACGAAATCTTTGGCAGCGGAGGCGGCGAGCGCGAGGCAAAACGGCTCCGTGTTCCTTTGCTCGGTCAAATCCCAATCGACATCGCAACGCGTGAAGCCGGCGACCGCGGTCTTCCTATTGTGGGCGAAGATCGGCAATCACCGGTCACGGCGGAGTTCCAAAAGGTCGCCAAACAGCTGCGAGCGGCGCTCCCGTGAGCAACGATTTTGTCGCCGGCTCGTTTAAATAGGTATGGCCGATGCTACGTCATACATAAACAAAGTTATTCACTTTTCATTGACCGATTCTCGTTTTTATGGAAAACATTCGCCCCATGCCCCCTAAACAAGAGGATCAATCACAGTTCGTTAAGAATTCGGTGCTCTACAAAGAGTTCTTGGCCGAGCGCGAGGAAATTTTGAAACATAAATGGATCGAGAGCGAAAAGGTCGGCGCCGATATCGGCTTCGAGAAGGCGCTGCTCGATTGGATCGTGAAACATCGTTCCAGCTGGCGGGATAAGCGAATAAAGGAGGCGCGCGCGGAAACGAAAGCAGCCTCCTAAATTTTTTGTTCCTTTAACGCGATCCGGTGAGGTCGCCAAGGAATGTAAATGAACGATTCAAAACAAAGTTCGTCGTCTGCCGCCCTCCCGATCATGGACGCGGAAGCGATTAGCCGTGCGCTGCGGAGGATCGCGCACGAGATCATCGAGCGCAATCCGGATTTGCGCTCGGTTGTTCTGGCCGGAATTCCATCGCGTGGCGATGAAATTGCCCGCCGCATCGCTGGCTTTATTGCTGAGATCGAGAAGATCGAGGTCGATTCGGGCGTGATCGACGTCGCCATGCACCGCGACGACGTCGGAACGCGCGCAGAGCTTCCGATCGTAAAAGCATCTCAGCTTCCGACGTCGCTCGAGGGTCGTACCGTCATCATCGTCGATGATGTGCTTTTCACTGGACGCACCGTGCGTGCGGCCATGGACGCGATCGGTTCGTTCGGCCGGCCAGCGCGAATCCAACTCGCCGCGCTGATCGATCGCGGTCATCGCGAGCTGCCCATTCGCGCCGATTACGTCGGCAAGAATTTGCCCACGGCGGCAAACGAAAAGGTTCGTGTTCGACTCGAGCAAACTGATGACGAGCCTGACGCGGTGCGGTTATCGAAAGAATGAAAGCGCGCGCGAACATTCTGGGGAGCGCGCGCGGCTCGCGTGCTGGCGAAGCTGGCCCGGCTTCGTGGACTTCCGAAAACAAAACGCACCGGCGTCGAAAAAACTTCATGATCATTCCGCGCAAAAGTTCGCGAAAGCGGGACGCTTTCGCCAGCAAGCGAGACCCGTGCGCTACCCGACCATGAACTGGAACCGCAAAGATTTGCTCGGCCTGCGCGAATTGTCGGCCGATGAAATTAATTTCATTCTCGAAACAGCGGATGCGTTCAAGCAAGTTGGCACACGTGAGATCAAGAAAGTGCCGGCGCTGCGCGGGAAAACGCTGGTGAATTTCTTTGTCGAGCCGAGCACGCGCACGCGCACCTCGTTTGAGCTTGCCGCCTTTCGCTTGAGCGCCGATGTAATCAACCTTTCTGCCTCGACCTCGAGCCTGGCGAAGGGCGAAACGCTCAAAGACACTGCGCGCAACCTTGAAGCGCTGCACGCTGATATTCTCGTCCTGCGACACAGTTCGGCGGGCGCGCCGCAGTTCCTCGGGCAAAGATTGAAGGCGAGCGTGATCAACGCCGGCGATGGCGCGCACGAGCACCCCACGCAAGCACTTCTCGATCTTTACACGATTCGCGAGAAGCGTGGAAAAATTGCCGGTCTGCACGTAGCGATTGTCGGCGATATTCTGTTCAGCCGTGTCGCCAGGTCGAACATTTTTGGCCTCGTCAAACTGGGCGCGCGGGTCACGTTGGTCGGGCCAATCACCCTCGTGCCGCGCGAATTTGAAAAGCTCGGCGTCGCTGTCTCGCACAAGATCGACAATGTCCTGCCCGAGGCCGACGTCGTGAATCTGCTGCGCATCCAGCACGAGCGTCAGCGCAAAGAATATTTTCCCGGGCTCAGCGAATACACCGCGCTGTTCGGCCTAACGAAAGAGCGGGCCAAACTTTTGAAGCCGGATTGTTTGATCATGCATCCGGGGCCGATCAATCGCGGCGTCGAGATCGACAGCGAAGTCGCGGACGGCGCACAAAGTGTCATTCTTGACCAAGTCACCAACGGCTTGGCCGTGCGCATGGCCGTTCTTTATCTCTGCGGAGGCATATCGACCTAAATGAGCGAGCAATCTTATTCTGGGGAGCGCACGCGCCCTCGCGTGCACTTTTCGGTGCCTCGCCGAAAAGAAAGTTCAACCAACGCAACGAAGGCACCTTCGCGAGGGCGCGAAGCTGAGCACGCGAGGCGCGTGCACTCCCCAATCCGCAGATGAGCGCGACAATTATTCGAAGCGGCCGCGTGATCGATCCGGCAAATAACCGCGATGAGATGGTCGATCTCGCAGTTGTCGATGGACGAATCGCGGAGAGGCCAGAGGTCAGAGGTCAGAAGTCACAGGTCGAGGAGATCGACGCGAGCGGCTTGATCGTCGCGCCCGGCTTGATCGATGTGCACGTGCATCTGCGCGAGCCCGGATTCGGTCACAAGGAAACGATGGAGTCGGGCGCGCGAGCGGCGGCAGCGGGAGGATTCACCACGATTGTTTGCATGCCGAACACGTCTCCGGTTGCGGACAGTCCTGCGACAATCGCGTGGATCAAGGATCGCGCGGCGGAGGTTGCATGCGTGAATGTTTTGCCAACCGGCGCGATCTCAAAAAATATCGCGGGTGAAGAACTGGCGCCGATTGGCTCGCTGGCGCAAGCGGGCGTAGTCGCGATCACGGATGACGGCCGTTGCATTCAAAACCATGAGCTGATGCGGCGCGCGGTGGAGTACGCGCGCATGGTTGGTTTGCCGGTGCTCGATCATTGCCAGGATTACAACTTGGTCGGCAACGGCGTGATGCACGAAGGTTACTGGAGCACGCTGCTCGGGTTGCCCGGCTGGCCGGCCGCGGGAGAGGAAGTAATCGTGATGCGCAACATTTTGCTCGCGGACCTTTGCGATCATCACATTCATTGCCAGCATGTCACTTCGGCCAGAAGCGTGCGATTGATTCGCGACGCGCGTGCTCGCGGAACCAAAATCAGCGGCGAAGTTTGTCCGCACCACATCGCGCTGACCGACGAGGCGCTCGAGAATTTCGATACAAATTACAAAATGAATCCGCCACTGCGATCGCAACGAGATGTCGATGCACTGCTGGAAGGAATCGCTGACGGCACGCTGTCGATCCTGGCGAGCGATCACGCGCCGCACGCGGAATTCGAAAAGGAGGTTGAGTTCGATGCCGCGCCGTTTGGCATCATCGGATTGGAGACTGAGCTCGGATTGTTTCTCGATCTCCTCGTGCACAAGCATCGTAAGATCGACATCGTGCGTTTGATCGAGATGTACACGCTGGAACCGGCGAAACTATTGGGACTCGAAGCGGGAACTTTGTCGGTCGGCGCGCCGGCCGACGTGACTCTGATCGATCCGAATCTGGAATGGACGGTCAAGATCGACAAGTTCGAATCGGCATCGCGCAATTCGCCGTTCGATGGGCGGGAGCTGAAAGGGCGCGCAGTGCGGACGATGGTAGGCGGGAAAACAGTCTGGAAGTTGTAGCGGCGGTCTATGACCGTCGGACGAATTAATGCGACGCTCATAGAGCGCCGCTACAGAAGATTACCCGGAATAGCCGCCGTGAATGTAATTTTCGAGGTGTGCGATGGTAGCGCTTTGGCAGGAGATGACCCATTTCACCAGGTCGCCGATGGAGATGACGCCGACAACTTTGTCGTCATCGAGGACGGGCAAATGCCGGATGTGTTTGTCGGTCATAAGACGCAAACATTTCTCGACGCCTTCCTGCGGGCGCGTGGTGGTCAACTGCGTGGACATGATCTCTGTGACACTTGTTTCGCGGGATCTTTTCCCACGCAGGAACACCTTTCGCGTGTAATCGCGTTCGGAAATCATGCCGACCAATCGCTCGCCTTCCATCACGAGCAGTGCGCCGACGTTTTTGTTGCTCATCATCTCGATGGCTTCGTAAACGGTCGCGTCGGGCGAGATGGAAAAAATCTCGTCGCCCTTCTGAGCGAGAATCGCGTTGATATTTCCGCTTACGTCCATGGATCGACAATTACCGGCTCAGTCTGTGGAAAACTGAGGAAAATCTAGAATAAACAACGCGTCGTATCGATGCAAAACAATTTTTTCCGGAGCGTGGCCGTCTCGGCGGCGTTGTTGATCTCAGCAGGCGGGACGCCCGCTGGCCGCACAGGTGCGCACACTGGACGGATTCGTCCTAGGGCGAACTGGAAGCCTGTGCTCCGGCTACCGCGCGAATTTTTCTTCGATCAACTTTCGAAGATGATCCGCTAGAACGCGTTCCTCGATCCGCTCGATGACTTCGTTCAGGAAACCGCTCACTAGCAATTGTCGGGCAATTGCAGGCGGAATGCCGCGTGCCTGGAGATAAAACATTTCGTCGGCGTCGATTTGACCGGAAGTGGCGCCGTGGCTGCACTTCACGTTGTCGGCGAGAATTTCGAGCCCGGGCATGGAGTTGGCTTCGGCGTCATCGCTGAGAAGAAGATTGCGCACTTTCTGGTAGGCATCGGTAAAATGCGCGTGCGGCTCGACGCGGATGAGGCCGCCGAAAATGTTTCGGGCACGATCGTTGAGCGCGTTTTTGTATAGCAGATCGCTGGTGGTATGCGGGCAGGCGTGGTCCTGAAGCGTGCGGGCATCGAATTCCTGAATTCCATCAGCGATGGAGACGGCAAGCAAATCGCTGCGCGCGCCTTCACCAGTGAGACGGCTGAGGCTTTCAAAACGCGAATAGCGGCTGCCGAGATGCAGATTCAAACTTTTAACGGATGCTTCGTGCTCCACTTTGGTGAAATTAATTTGCAGGGCGAGAACGTTCTCCCCCCATTTCTGGGCGCACACGTAAGTGACTTTCGCGCCCGGACCGGCAATCAGGTCGTTCACTCCGCAAGCGAAGCCGGGCGATTGCCGATGGGCGGAGCGGAAATGTTCGATCACTGTGACTTTGGCAAGTTCGTCGGTGACAAGGAGCAGGTGCGGAAAAACGGCGGCATTTTGGCCAGCCAGCCAATGAAAAATTTCAATCGGCAATTCGATTTCAACGCCGCGAGGAACGTAAAGAAATGTTCCTGAGGAAACCAACGCTTGGTGCAGCGCAGCGAACTTGGCGGAGCCGAGCGTCGCCGGCTGCGACATGAAATGTTTTCGGAATAAATCGGTGTGCTCGACCATGGCGCGCTCGAGTGGTTGAAAAATGACGCCGCGTTGTCGCAGTTGATCGGAGATTACATCACGATGAACAAGCTCATCGCCGGCAAAGATCAAGCGCCCGGCGACCTCATCGAGTCCGCGAGATTGATCGAGAATCTCGGCACGGTCGTGATCGGACAGCGTTCCGCCGAACTTAAACGGAGTTAGATCGAGAAGATCGACATTGGCAAATCGCCACGCTTGATCTTTCCGGGTCGGCTTGGGCAGCGATTCGAATTGTTTCCAGGCTGCGCGCTGCTGATCGCGAAACCAATCCGGACCGCGCGAATCGACTGGGCCGAAAAGGATCGATCCGGCTTGCGTTACTTCGTCGTGGGCGACTAACGACATGTCGATCTTAGACACGAACGGCGGTCTTGAGACCGCCGCTCCTCGGTTTTGCTAGGCGGAAAAGTTATCCGACCGAGCCTTCCATCTCGAGCTCGATCAGGCGCTTGAGCTCGACGCTGTACTCCATCGGGAATTGGCGGACGAGATCGTTGACGAAACCGTTCACGCTCAAGCTCATGGCTTGCGCTTGGCTCAAACCGCGCTGTTGCATGTAAAAAATCTGTTCCGCGCTCACCTGGCTCACGCTCGCTTCGTGTTGCACGGCGTTTCCGGTGCCCCGGACGGTGATGGTGGGATAAGTGTCGGTGCGCGAGGTGGCGTTGATGAGGAGCGCGTCGCACTCGGTGTTGTTTTTGCAATGTTTGAGATGCTTGGGAACGTTAACGAGCCCGCGGTAGGTGGCGCGGCCGGTGCCGATAGAGATCGATTTGGAAATGATGTTGCTGGTGGTTTCATCAGCAGCATGAATCATCTTCGCGCCGGTGTCTTGGTGTCCGCGCGCTTTGCGTCCTTTCATAATCACGCCGGGATATTTCATGGTGAGACGCGAACCGATGTTGCAATCGATCCATTTTACCTGGGCGTCTTCGTGAGCGAGGCCGCGTTTCGTCACCAGGTTGAAAACATTCGCCGACCAGTTCTGGACGGTGATGTATTGAATCTTCGCGCCTTTGAGCGCGACCAGCTCGACCACCGCGCTGTGCAATGTCGTGGTGTTGAATTTCGGCGCCGTGCAACCTTCCATGTAAGTCACCTCGGAGCCTTCGTCGGCGATGATGAGGGTGCGCTCGAATTGGCCGAAATTTTCCGCGTTGATCCGGAAGTAGGCCTGGAGCGGATGTTTCACTTTCACGCCGGGCGGCACGTAGATGAAGGAGCCGCCGCTGAAGACGGCGCTGTTGAGCGCGCTAAATTTGTTGTCGCCGATCGGAATAACCTTGCCGAACCATTTCCGGAAAATTTCGGGATGATTTTTCAGTCCCTCGGTCGATCCAACAAAGATGACGCCTTGTTCGCCGACGGCTTTCTTGATGTTGGAGTAAACCGCCTCGCTGTCGAACTGCGCTTCCACGCCGGCGAGAAATTTCCGCTCCTGTTCCGGAATGCCGAGCCGCTCGAATGTGCGCTTGATGTCCTCCGGCACTTCGTCCCAACTGCGTTTCGCTCCCGTGCCGGGCGCGAGGTAATAACGGATTTTGTCGAAATCGATTGCTTCGAGATCTTTGCTCGCCCAATGCGTCGGCAACGGTTTTTCGAGAAATGTTTTGAGTCCGCGGAGACGAAATTCGCGGACCCAATCCGGATCTTCTTTGACATCGGAGATGTAATGGATCGTTTTCTCGCTTAATCCGGCGCCAGCGTCGCGCACATGCACCTCCGGATAAGCGAAATCGCCGATGCTGCGATCGATCTGGACGGCTGAGTTTGCTTCTTTCATTGGCAGATCCTTCTCTCTATACGCTGACCGGCTCCTCCGCGTAATCTCTCACCCAATCGTAGCCCCGTTCCTCGAGGTCGAGGGCCAGTTGTTTATCGCCACTACGCACAATCCGGCCTTGCACCATAACGTGCACGTAGTCGGGGATGATGTAATTCAATAGTCGCTGGTAATGCGTAATTAACAATATCCCGATTTCCGGGCCGCGCAACGAATTGACACCGTGTGCCACCGTCTTGAGCGCGTCGATATCAAGCCCGCTGTCGGTTTCATCGAGAATCGCATACTTCGGCTCGAGCATGGCCAATTGCAGAATTTCGCTTCGCTTTTTCTCGCCGCCGGAAAAACCCTCGTTGACAGAGCGCGATGTGAAAGAGCGTTCCATGTCGAGCAAGTCCATTTTCTCGTACAACTTGGCGTAATAATCGGTCGCCTCCAGCTCTTCGCCTTCAGGCAAGCGCGACTGCATCGCGGCCCGGAGGAAATTTGCGATGGTCACGCCGGGGATTTCGCTTGGATATTGGAAAGCCATGAAGAGGCCTTTGCGCGCGCGTTCGTCGGGCTCGAGCTCAAGAAGATTTTCGCCATCCATCATTACTTTGCCCTTGATCACGTGGTAGTCAGGATGACCGGCGAGCACCTTTGCAAGCGTGCTCTTGCCGGAGCCATTCGGCCCCATGATGGCGTGCACTTCGCCGCGCGGCAGAGTCAGGCTGAGCCGGCGGACAATCTCCTGGTCCGCGATCGCCACGTGCAGGTTTTCTACGATCAGCGCCTTCATCATTGGGAAGCAAAAATATAACCGATTTCGCCTTCTTCGCGAATGTTGATTCACGGAAAGGTAGTTCTGCTGGCCTTTCCGCCTTTGCGTCCATCCGGGCCGAATTGCCGCGCTAATACATTCCTTTTTTCCCAATCACGGCAAGAAACGGCACTCCGTCTGCTCCAGGAAGAATCAGTGAAAATGGCGGCAAATCAGGAGGATGTGTTTGGCCAACGGTCGAACCATCGCGCCCGCTCATGAGCTCGGAAACCGAGGCTGGATCGCCGACTCAGCCGCCGGACTCAATCGCTAAGGCGGCGAGCGAGCTCAACAACCTTTTGCAGATTATCTCGGGCACCTGCTCGTTGATTGAGGATATTTTGAAACGCAGCGCTGGCTCGGAAAAATATCTCGCGATGTTGCGCACCAGCATTGAGCGCGCAGAAAAAGTGGCCACCGAACTCGTTAAGCAAGCGGGCGGAGCTGACAAGAGAATGCTCATGCATCCGGATCTGGCGGCGTTTGCGAAGACGAAAAGCGCGCCTCCCTCCAGCGCGACACCACAGTCCATCCTTCTTGTGGACGACGAAAAAATGGCGTTGATGCTGGTCAAACGAATCCTGTCGGAAGCGGGGTATCGCGTTGCCACGGCGCAATCGGGGTTCGAATGTCTCAATCTTTTCCGCCTCCATCCGCGTGCTTACGATCTCGTTCTTCTCGATCTGACCATGCCTTTTATGGACGGGGAAGAGACGCTCCGGCGGCTGCGCGAGATTCGCTCGGATGTGTCGGTGGTTTTGTGCGCCGGTTTCGTTGAGCAGGAAAAGCTGGATCGGTTAATGAGCGCCGGGCTCGCGGGTTACCTGCGTAAACCACTCGCGCCGGATGAGATCGTCAGTCATGTCCGGTCGACCCTGCAAAGCCTGAAGTATTCGGGCGACAATGCCTCGGGCGATGTCTCAGCCGCGGTGTAACGGCCCCGGCCGATCACGCCACACTGCCGGAGAATAATTGCGCGCATTGTTCCGCGCGCCAATTTGCAAATTGCGATTTGCAAATTGCGATTTAAGTCTTGCTCCGGCGATTAGATCGAGAATTGCAAATCGGCAATCGCCAATCGAAAATCGAAAATCTCATTACCCCGTGGTGTAACGGTAACACAGCGCCCTTTGGAGGCGTTATTCTTGGTTCGAATCCAAGCGGGGTAGCCACCCCGCCGAGGCGGGGCTGCACTTGCCGCGGCCTGAATTGAGGTGAATGATTCAGAGCCGGCGCGGTCTAATCCTTACAGCCTTTGGGGCACCGAATGCTTTTGGAGATGACGGCGCTTGCCCAGGCGACGGCACGAACTATGGAACGAACAACTTTTGCCGAGCACTACCGCATCTGCGCGAAAGGCGATGGTTCCCATCGAGAACTCAGCCGAGCCGGCGACGCGATTACCTACAAGGCCAAAGACATCCGGTCCGGTGAACCAGTGGCACTGAAGCTCATTCCGATCGCGAGCGTGGACCCGGCGGCGCGGGAACAGTTCGAGGAGCAAGCGCGCGCCGCCCAGTTGCTCGATCACATCAACGTCGCGAAAGTCTCTGCTTTCGGAGTTGAAGACGATCACTTCGTCTTCGTCTCGGAATATCTAGAGGGTGAGGCGCTCGACTCTTGGATCGCAGCGAACGGTCCGATGGCGCTTGATGCGGTTCTGCGAATCGCTCTCCAAGTAGTCAGCGCGTTGAGTGCCGCTAGCTTTCGCGGACTTACCCATCGCGCCATTCGGCCCTCCAACCTCATGATCGTCCCCGGACCGACGGCCGAGGGCGGTTGGCCATTCGTCAAGCTAATTAACTTCGGCCTGGCCGGATCGAACGCTGACTCTCAGGGCGGCGAAGCGCAGTTCGTCAGTCCCGAGCAGTTGCAGTATGGGACAGTCGATTTTCGGTCAGAGATTTATTCTCTCGGCGCCACGATGTGCTTTCTGCTGACTGGCGCCGCCCCTTCAGCCGGCACTATTCCTCTGCAGCAGCTCAGCCGGTTTCCAACGAGAGTGCGGAATCTGCTTGCACAGATGTTACGCAACAATCCCGATGAACGCCCACAGGATCCAGTCGGGTTCGCGGAAGAGATTCGCGAATGCTTGTTGAGAGTTGAACGGCGACAGGTACTCGCTCGCAGGTTTGGCATTCCTCTCGTGTCGATAATTCCGAGAACGAGCGAGCGGCCGCATCGGGTGCCGCGAAGAGCGTTGGCGCTTGCTGCGCTGGCGCTCACGTTGGCAGCGCTTGCCGCAATTCTGTTGGCGGAGCCTATCCGAACCGTCTTGCACAGAAATCGTACGACCAAGGCGATCGGCGTTCCTATAGGCGTGCCGGAAGCCTCGCCGGAGCCGATCATTGCTTCGCGCGCCACCGGTCAGGCGCTAGCGGCGTCGCCAGCGCCAACGAACGCGACGAATGTGCTGTCTGTTCAAGCAACCACGCCCATTCCTAATCAGTCTGTTGTGACTTCCTCACCAACGGTGGCGAGCGGGAACCGCAACGCAACGCCGGGTGCGCAGGCGTCGCCGGCATCAGGTCCCGTGCTGGCTGCTCCGAATGCTGCGCCACCCGCGGAAGGCCCTGAGAATCTGTCGGCGCAGCAAGCGGGCTCATTTGCAGAGCAAAAGCTTCCGCTACAAAATGCGAATGTTGACGCCAAAGGCGCATTGGGAGACGCCGCGAGTGAGTCGGGGGCAAAGAATAAGGAGCAGGCGAGTTTATCGAACATCACGGCCTCGAAGGATCGCGGCAAAACGAAAGCGGTGGCTTCTGCAACAAAGCGCCGCTCATCCACCATACCGCAACAAGAGCGCATCGCACCGGAGCGGCCTAACGAGTCGGAGACATTCGCGCGACCGTTGCGTGCAGGTTCAGTCCGCACCGAGTTTCTGGGCGTGACACCTGGCGGGAGCTGGATTTTGCGTTTGCCGTCAGGCCGCATTGCAATCGTGGCGCCGCCACCCGACCAATATGCGCCTTTTGAATCTCGGCACCGTCGCGTGCGCCGCACTCCAGTCGAGAGGCAGAGAATTCTGGTGCCGCCGCCACCGCAGTCCGCGCCGATGTTTCCGCCCGACGCGTAGTGCCGGGTGAATGGGTCACGGAGTTGGCGGAGCGAGCGGTGAAGTCGTCGGGATGAGCGGCGGGCTCTGCGCCGGAGACGGACTTTCAAACGAGGGCGGGCTCAGGCTCGGAATTGGAAACGCGAACGTCGCTGATGGCGATGCGGATGGAATTGCCGATGTACCGGGCGCGGGCGACGATGTTGATGTCGGACTCGGAGACGGCGTCGGGGTAGGAGTCGGCGGTGGGGGGATGATGTTTGCCCAGTGATGCAGCGGCACGGTTGCGCCGCCGATTTCGTCCACGAACTTTTGGCAACGCGCCTGAATTTTATCCAAATCAGGCGGACCAAACGGTGCGTCGGCGGTTCCGGGGAAAATCAAATACGTGACTTTAAGATCGCTCACCGGCCGGTTATTTGGCGTGGCGAGCGGGTTGATTTCCTTTGCGATGCGTAAAGATGCTTCGCCCACTTTGTCGTTCGGCCCGATATCGCCCACAATTGCCGGATAAACCACGGTGGCGAAGACGACCACTGCGTAATCTCCCACTTTGGCGCCGTCGCGCCCGCGCGCAAAAGCGCCCGGCACCACGATGTACGGATCGGTCGCGCCGATGAGGAAACTGAATTTTGTGAGCGCTGTCATTTGATCGCGCAATTGAGTGAGGCCCGTGCGCAGCTCGCGTTTACGTTCGGGGGTAGTTGTCTTGAGCGCATATTCTGCTTCCGCGCGTTTCAAGCGATCCTCGACCGCAGTGAGATAAGGATTCGGCGCAGGCGTCTTTTTTGGCCAGCGATAACTGGTGAATGGTTTGAAATTTGCAGTCGCGCCATTTCCAATCGGAATGCGGTCCGCGTCAGAACCGTCTGCATCGACATCCATGTCCGCCTGAAGCAGGAGCGCTTTGCGATGACTCTGCGGATGCTGCAATTGCAGCACGGTCTGGCAATCGTAAAAATTGTGTCGCGAGAGAAGCAAATCGAGTCGGGCAAGATTCTCCTGAAGCATTTTCACTTTCGTTTGGTAAAGCTGCGCGTAAAGCGGCGAGACCGGATCGGGCGATAACATCGCTGACAATCCTGGCAGCAACGTCGGCAATTGCGGGCTGATCTTCGCCAATTCCTCGATCGTCTTGTTCGGCGACGGCAGGCGCGCCTGCAATTTCAGATCGACAACGTAACTTTGCGGATCGACCCGCTCGGTCGTCGCGTCCGCGCCTGGAGGAGTCTCCACCGTGGCGTGAAGGGTAATGCCGTTGAACAACTTGGCAGTGTCGAGCCTGCCGCTGATCACCGGCGGTCGGGTCGGGGTCGGTCCGGGTGAGCGGGTTGCGGTTACTTCCGCCGGTGCAAAACGCTGCAACCGTTCTAGCGAAATCCAGCGATAAACAATCGCGAGGAAGATCGCAGCCAACAAAAGCACGACAAGCCGCCGCCACGTGCGTACGTGAACTCTTTGCACGCGCCGTTACTTTTTCACCCAGGCCACGATCGCCATGATGATGCCGATGACGCTCAAGATCGACATCATCCCCGCCGGCATCGCTTTGCCGGTGCGGAGAAATTTGGGAATGAATTGCGCAGCGAGGAGAAGAGATATGACCAAACCAGTCGCGAGCCCCGCGGCGCGATGCTCAGGGAGAAGCGAGCCGGCGATGAGCAATAAAACTCCGGTGATCGATCCGGCAATGATCGAGGGCAGACTGCCGGCTTTCACGTAACCAACAATGCCTCCGGCAATCGTCAGAATCCCAAAGATGATGAAATAAATCTTTGCCGGTCCCATGTGCGCGCGCCTCGCCGCATTGGTAATCCAACAGCCCGGTGCTGTCCAGCGATGGAAATTGTGGTCATTGGCCCTGTGGCCGAATCGTCGGCGATTACCCAGCTAAAAGCTACCCGGAGCCCCAAACCCGCTACAACACGCTGTCCTAATTCTTGCGCCAGCGAGTACCTGTGATACGCTGCCATCTTCACCTTCCGCCTGCATGGCGGGGCAGCTGATTGCGGTGCCCCTGCTGCCCGCAAATAACCCAACTATGAACATCAAAAATGCCACTCCGCTTCTCTTTCTCGTTTGCCTGGGATGGGCAACGTCTTCTTTTGGTTCGATCTTCTATGTGAGTCCCGCGGGAAGTGATGCGAACTCAGGAACAAGCTGGCCCGCGGCCAAGCAGACCATCCAGTCCGCGATTGATGCCGCAAGCGCAGGCGACACCGTGATCGTGAACGACGGGACGTATGCCCTGAATAGTCCCATTACGATTTCCAGCGCCATCGTGCTCAGCAGCGTCAACGGCGCGAGCGCGACCATTCTGGATGGCCAGCAAAGCGTGCGATGCGTTTCCATCACCGACGCGGGAGCGATTGTGAACGGTTTCACCGTGCAGAACGGGCGGGCGCGCACGGGCGGTGGAATTTATTGCAGCAACGGGACCATCGAGAATTGCACCATCGTTAATAATATCGCCACGGGCAATGATAATGGCGACGGCCAAGGCGGTGGCATTTACGTAAACAACGGCAACGTGCGCTTCTGCAACGTCCACAACAACACCGCCAACTCCGTCGTCACCAATCAATACTCCAACTTCGCCTCGGGCGGCGGCATCTACTCCGTGAATGGCGCGATCGCAAACTCGACCATCTCCAGTAACTACTGCACGGCCAATTACGCAAACGGCGGCGGCATCAATCTCAATGGCGGCACGCTGACGAAAAGCCACGTGACCGGGAACTCGGCGAGCGGGCTTTATTATCCATCCGGCGGCGGAATTTATGCCAGCCCCGGCGCCACCATCGATGGCTGCGTCGTCAGTTCAAATAACGTGACGGCCACGGAGACGGGCGCATACACGGCCTGCAACGCAAGCGGCGGCGGATTTGACATTGGCAATGGCACCATTGTGCAAAACACCCTCGTCTTCGCAAACAGCGCCAACGCCGCCTACGGCTTCGCCAATGGCGGCGGCGGCTGGTCCAGCGGATCGACCGTCCGCAATTGCACAATCACGGGCAATTCCGTCAATGCCCCATCGCACACCTCCCAGGCCCAGGGAGGCGGGATGATGTGGGGCTACAACGACACGTGCGTCAACAACATCATCACCTTCAACAGCGCCGCCGACACCTCCGATGTGAATGTATTCTCGTATCCGCAATATGTGAATTGCTGGATTTCCGCTGACCCGCTCTTTGTCAACGCCTCGGCCAGCGACTTTCACTTGCGCCCGAATTCCCCTTGCATCAATGCCGGCGTGAATCAGGCCTGGATGACCGGCGCGCAGGATTTGGACGCCAACGCACGCATCATCAACACCACCGTCGATATCGGAGCCTATGAGTTCACGACCGCGCCACCCACGCCGACCGAGCTGGGCAACATCTCCACGCGCATGAACGTGGGCACGGGCGACAATGTGCTCATCGGCGGCATCATTATTCAAGGAAACGCGCCCAAGAAAGTGATCATCCGGGCGATCGGGCCCGAGCTTACCCAGTACGGTGTGCCCGGCGCCTTGCAAGATCCCTTTTTGGAACTTCATGACGTTTCCGGCGCGCTCATCGCTCAGAATGATAACTGGGGCA
>QHQE01000009.1 GCA_003219265.1 Verrucomicrobiota bacterium | reverse complement strand
AAGTAATTGTGCCGAACGGTATCAGTCCGGAATCCATGATCAATGGCGATGCCAACGCATTCTTACTGCGCTATCCGGAGCTGGCGAACAAGACTCGTCTGCTTTTCCTCCATCGCGTCGATCCAAAGAAAGGCCTGGATATGCTGGCCGCGAGTTTCGCGTGGCTTCGCAATCGATTCGCCAACACTCATCTGATAATTGCCGGACCGGATCCCATTGGGTATTGGTCAACCGCCTCGCGCTTTTTTGAATCGAAAGGATGCGCTGGGGCCGTGACTTACACGGGGATTTTAACCGGGCAGGACAAAGCTGATGCTCTCGCTGCTGCCGACATCTTTGTTGCGCCCTCTTATTCCGAGGGATTTAGCATGTCGGTGCTTGAAGCG
The DNA here is from genome assembly GCA_003219265.1 of Verrucomicrobiota bacterium. Lineage (GTDB taxonomy): Bacteria > Verrucomicrobiota > Verrucomicrobiia > Chthoniobacterales > UBA10450 > AV133. The sequence continues at coordinate 7,361 of QHQE01000009.1, read as the reverse complement.
ATGGCAGCGGGCTTGCCTTCGGTTATCACGACTGGTTGCAATTTTCCAGAGGCGGCTGAGGCGAAAGTGGCGCTGGAAGTTCCAATCGACCCGACAGCTTTTGCCGAAGCGTTGGCCAGCCTGATTGAGGATTTGCCGGCTGCCCGCGCGATGGGACAACGTGCACGCACATTTATCTTTCAAAATTACACTTGGGACCAGGCAGCGAGAAAAACTCACGAAGTGTATACGGCAATATTGAATCACCAACCGATGCCATATCAGTCCGACATGCCGGTGACGGAGACACGTGAATTGGAACGGCGCGCTGTATGATCGATGTCACAGCGCTGATTCTCACGTTCAACGAGCGCGAGAACATCGGGCGAACGCTCGCTGCGTTATCATGGGCCAAGCAGATCGTGATCGTCGATAGCTTCAGCACAGACGAGACAATCGAAATCGCCAAAGCAAGGCACCCGAACATAACAATCGCGCAACGCCGGTTCGATACGCATGCGACGCAGTGGAACTTCGGTCTGGCCCAAATCGCAACGCCGTGGGTGCTCGCGCTCGATGCCGATTACGAGCTCTCACCCGAGCTAATTGACGAACTGGAGAATCTGCAACGGGCAGATGAAATCTCCGCGTATGAAGCGAAGTTCGAATTTCGAATCTTTGGCCGAGCTCTGCGCGCTTCGGTCTATCCGCCCCGGCCGATCTTGTTCCGAAAAGCGCGCTGCAACTATTACGACGACGGTCACACCCAGCGATTGGCCGTAACGGGCTTAACGCGGCAGCTTTCTGGCCCGGTTTATCACGATGATCGCAAGCCGCTGAGTGGTTGGATGCGGGCACAGGATCGATATGCAACCATCGAGGCGCGCCATCTTCTGGCGACGCCGGTTGCTCAATTGAATTTTCAAGATCGATTGCGACGAAAGATTTTCTTGGCCGCGCCACTGATGTTTTTTTATCTGCTTTTTGCACGGGGACTGCTCCTAGATGGCTGGCCGGGATGGTTTTATGTGTGCCAACGCACCATCGCCGAATTGCTATTGTCGGTCCGGCTGCTGATTGAGCGAGAGAAACTAGAAACTAAAGATTAGAAACCAAAAGTCAGGGGTCAGAGATTGAGACCGCTCAATTGGCTACTGACAAATGAAAGAATGATTCTAACGTCGCAGCCTCACGATAAGTTACGAGCCGATCATTTCACGCCTGTTCAGCAATCGCCAAAGGAAGCTCGACCAAAGTTGCTGGCTGACGGTTTGACCGAACTATCGGTGTGGCCGGAGCCGGCGGCAGCATTGGAAAACCGCCGGGTCTTCCCGAGAATTCGCAGTCACGATTGGAGCACCGCGTTGCTCTTCATTGCGTGCGACATCGTTTGCTGGGTCGTGCTCTACGGGTTCGTAGGTTATGCGCGACGCGATGCGTTCTTCGTCAGCCCTTTCGAGTTCATGATGGTGGATTTTGTCGCGCTCGGTGTGCTGCTTCAGGCGCTTTACATTGTCGGCGGTTACAACCGAAATACTGAAACTCGCGGCCTCACCTATACGACGGAACATGTTCTCGCCATTGCCGGCGCGGCGGCGGTGAGCTCGCTCTTGATTTATTCGGCGGCGACGTTCGATGCGGGAATGAAGCCGAGCCGCGGAGTGCTCTTGATCAGCTTCATCGTGTTTCTTCCGTTGTCGTTAATATATCGGCGCGAGTTTCGCTGGAAAATCGCAGCATCCACTGCCGAACAAGCGTTCCTCGTAGTAGGCAGTGGCGAGCTCGCCTCACGTTTCTACGAAGCGTACAAGAGATCGCCAAACCAGCAGCGCCTGGTGTTTGTCGATAACGACCAATCGCGCGTTGGATCGACAATCGCCGGCGAAGGGTCTCCGATGGTCGAGGGGGGGCTCGATCTCAAACTCGGCAATCTCCAAAACGTTTACAGCGGGATCATTCTCGCAGAAAAAATCAAGCGTCTTCCAAGTGAGCTCTTGGAACGGCTGGTGCGGACACAGTTTCAACGCACACGTGTTTACACCCTGGAATCATTTTACGAAACACATTGGCGTTACGTGCCGTTGGACGTGATCGATCCAGTCTGGCCGCTGCAGACCGGTTTCCAACTGGCGCGGATTTCACCGTATCACTATCTGAAGCGGCTCTTCGATGTCGTGGTGTCCGGCTTTTTGCTTCTGATTTGTGCCCCCTTGCTTCCGCTTATCGTGATCTTGATCTGGACGGAGAGCGGCAAGCCCGTGATCTTTCGTCAGCCGCGCGTCGGAGGCGAAGGGCAAATGTTCATCGCTTACAAATTTCGCACCATGTTCACCCGGTCCGCGGCTGCTGAAACGGACGATATCTATACCCGGGAAAACGACCCTCGGATCACTCGCATGGGGCGTTGGCTGCGAAAGCTGCGACTCGACGAGCTGCCGCAGCTCTGGAATGTGTTTCGCGGAGAGATGAGCCTGATCGGACCGCGGGCGGAGTGGATCAAATGCGCGGAGCGATACGAGAAAGCGATCCCGTTCTATCATTTCCGGCACCTGGTGAAACCGGGAATCACCGGCTGGGCGCAAGTGAATTATCCGTACGGCGAGAGCGACGAGGACGCGATTGAGAAACTAAAATACGATCTCTATTACATCCGGCATTATTCGTTGAAGCTGGACGCAATGATCATCCTCAAGACCGTGCATACGATGTTGTTTGGGAGAGGCCGGTAGTCAGAAGTCAGAGAGCAGAGAACGTTCACGACGCTCCGTTACCTGGAAGAATCGTCTTTGATCTTTTGCTATAACCGCCGGAATACGATCCTTCGCCGGCGCCATAACCTGGCGAAGCGTAGTGATAATAATAACCAACACCGCGGCTGTACGGCAGACGATTGAGTATCACACCGGCCGGCCGGATGCCCGAACTGGCGAGCAAAGAAATCGCGCGTTGAACGGCTGGGCGCGGCGTTTTTCCCGCTCGTAAAACGACGCAGACTGTCTGAACGTACGGCGTCATGAGCAGGGTGTCGCTGACCGCGAGCACCGGCGCGCTGTCAATCACTACCCGATCAAACGACCTCGATGCTTTCGTGATCAATTCGCCAAAAGAAGGTCCGCTCAGAAGTTCCGCCGGATTGGGGGCGCGCCGTCCGGAACCGAGCACAAAAAGTTGGCCGCCCGTGGCGGTGAGAGTCTTCCCCCTGAGTGCAATGTTGTCGCTGGCGATATCAATTTGTTCGGGGGGAATCGGTCGCGCGGCCGACTCAAGGTTTGTTTCGGCCACCAGGCAATCGACAATTCCGGGGACCTCAGCATTCAAATCAGAATTGATCTTTTTCGTAGCCGAGAACTGAAAGATTTTATGCATGGTCGGCCGGCGCAGATCGCCATCTACCAGGAGGACACGATAACCTTGTTGGGCGAGCGCGAGCGCGTAATTCGTGCAGGTAAAACTTTTTCCTTCGTCTGGCACGGCGCTGGTAAAAAGTGAGACCCTGCGCTCCGCTTCGGGCCCCAACAGTGAAAGCGCCGCTCGCAGGTTACGAAACGCTTCCGCTGCCGGCCCCTCGGGGGTTTCGACCACGAGTCGGTATTGTCTAAGACCCCAACTTGTTCGCTTGGAAGCAGTCGAATTTGTTTCCGCCTTGCCGGCCTTGGCTTCGGGAACCGCGGCCAAAACGGGCAGCCCCAGAGTAGCCTCGGCTTGATCAACGGTTTTAATTGAGCGATCGAGCGCATCAGCGCCGAAGACAAATCCGACCGCTGCTGCCAGGCCACCCAGCAAACCCAAGGCGATCGCCTTCGTCGGACTCGGACTCACTGGGGTATGCGGCAGAGGCGAATGCTCGATTACGCTTACGGCATTGGCCTTTACATCCTTTGTCAAATCGGTCTCTTTGATCTGGCGGAGTACACTTTCGTAGAGCGCTCGGTCCGTTTCGGCTTGTCGCGCAAGTTCCTGATAACCGATCGCGGCTTTGTTCAGAGCGAGCGCGGCTTTTTCCTGTCCGCGCGTTGAAGTATCGAGATTGCTCTCGGCAGCGCGTGCTTGCTCCAGTGTATTTCGCAAGACGGCTGGTTGCCCCAGGACGGCCCGCCGCAATCCATCCCTTGCCTCCGCCAGCGCGGCCCGGCCGGCTATCATTTTCGGATGTTTGTCCTTGTAACGCTGCGCGAGCATGGCAACGCTTGCTTCTAACTGCGCGAGATCGCGCCGGTGGTCGTTCACAGTGGGCGCCGCGGCGATGCTCGGCACAGCAAGCAGCGCATCGACATCGTCACCCACGTCTTCGATTTGTTTGAGCTCGCCTTCGAGACGGATGCGATCGGATTTCGCGGCGGTTAGTCTGCTGTTTAACTCTTGAAGCTTGTCTTCAACCAAACCGCTACGGCCGCCCGAGCTGCCGGCGCCGGTTTGGCTCCCTGTCGCGGCTGCGCCGCCACCGAGTTGGAGCGCGTCGGGCGTTTTCGCTTTGTAATCTGCGGCTGCGGCTTCGCTTCGCTGGAGATTCGCCTTCAGCCGCTCTTCTTCTTCGAGAAGATAACGCAACGTATCCTGGCTGAAAGAGGCGCGACGCTCGATCGAGTTACGGATATACTCGCGGCCGACCGCTTCGGCCATCCGCTGTGCCATCGCCGGATCGCGATTCGTGACGTAAAGGTCGATGAGACGTGTGCCACGGCGGATGACGGGTTTCACCATCCCGGCGAGCGCGCCGCCGAGCGCTTCCTCCAGCGGTGTAAAGGCTGGAGCGGCACTGAGATTGTCGGTTGCACTTGCTGCGCCGGCCGGCGTCGAACGTGGAGAGCTGGAGCTACCTTTCGGGCTGGAGACGGACCGCCCAAGCAAGGCGCGACCACCATCGTCAGCCAATCCTTCGGCGCGGACGACACGCGCCAGCATACTGCGATTGGTAAAGTTCTGCTCGATCGTGCGCAGCGCCTCTTGACTGGCGAGAAACATCGAGCGCACGCGAAGCGCAGACTGTTCGCCGGCGACAACGGTTGGTTCCTGGAAATCAACTTCCAGAACGGTGTGCCCTTGGTAGAGTTTCGGCGTCCGCGCCAGATAACCAAGCCCGAGAAAGAGCCCAGCGAACACACAAAGCGCGACGATCCAAATCCGCTCGATGACCAAATGCCAAAAGTGGCGAAAATCGAGTACGCGCTTTGGCTCGACGAACTGTTCGCTTACTCGCGGCAGCGCCGCATCGGCAGCGTTCCGGAGACTCCCGGCGACCGGTTCAGAGAGCGGTTGATTAATCACGAAAAGGTATTTGCCCGAGGGGTATTACACACGACGCGCTGATTCGGAAATTAGGAGGACGAAAAAGTTTCAGCTAAAAAATACTTTCACCAACAGTGATCGTGTCGCCGGGTTGAACCCGAAAGCTTTTGCCGCCGGCGCGCGCGAGCCGCTTCGCATCCACCCGCAGAATTTGGTCGCGCCGCTTTACGCTGATCCGCTCCGGCGCCGCGATGCGCGTGTAACCGCCGGCGATAGCGATGGCTTCCAGCACATCGATGCCGCCCGGACTTCCTTCCGGCATTTCGTAACTGCCAGGACGATTGACCTGGCCCAGCACGGCAAACCGCCGCTTGGCGTAACCGATCAGCATGACGTTGACCTTCGGATTCACGAGATAATCTTTGCCGTACAACTCGGTCAGTCGCGCCGCCGCCTGATTCAGCGTCAGTCCAGCGAGATTCACCGAGCCGAGCAACGGCAGGCTCACAGCGCCGTCCGCATTCAGACGAACTGCGCCGCGCAATTCGTCTTCGCCATAAACTTCGATGGCGATCTGATCGTCGGTCGTGAGTTGGTAACCGCTCGGCGCGCTGATGGCCGAGACGGCGAGCGCTACCCCCGAATTACTGCTGCCAGAAGAACCGATTGGCTTGATCGAATCGGGCAACGCGGAAACCGGCGACGAGGTGGGTGACCCGGTAGAATTCGCGCGGTTGGCATCGCTGCTGTTTGTCTGTGCCCGAAGTGGCGCAATGAAGATCGCCATGTACGCGCATGCGCACAGAACCAGTCGAGGAGCCGGCGCCAGAAGGTTCGTCACATCAAAACTTTAGAGCAGTTCGAATGCCTACCTGCGTGTCATTGAAGCCGAAATTGGAAAAGGTGCTCGTGTTCTCGCGATGGACGAAAAAAGCTCCAGCGAACCAGAAGTTAGTAATTCTAATATCTATGGCTGGTTGAATAAAGTAATAGTTGTCCTCGCGTGAAGCGACCGTGTGCGTGAACGCGCCGAAGTAATCCAGGTTTTGATATCCGGCCGTGAATGAGAGTACGACGCGCTGAAGCAAACGCTGTTTAGCCGTCGCCTGAAATTGCGTCGAGGTGTAATCCTGGCCCAACAGAGCCGCTGAAGTCTGTGTTCCGCGGCTCGCATCGATGCTGATGCTTGTGCCGTCAAATGGCTTGTAAGAGGCGCTCAAATCAAGGACCGGAGTGACGGAGTCATGCGATCCGGTGTCGAACTGACGAAACTCGAGGCCGACCAAACCGCTGGCGTTAAGCTTGCCTGTCGGATCATAAGAAGCACGTAGGTTGGCTTGCTCGAAATTTTGGTTGGAGTTCGCTTGATTGAGGACATCGCGTCCACCCGTGCCCCCCGCTGCGACGACCAGTTTCGGACTGTATTGATAATTCAGAAAGAGATTGCCCGAGATTCTTTGCGAATTAGTTAGGCCGCCGGAATAATCGATCAGTGCGTAATCGCCGGCTGAACTCAAAAATGTTTTTCCGGTCAGCTCGTATGCGGCGCTCAAGTGCGTCGCGTAGGTGTTGATGCGACGGCGGCCGCCGGTATCGATGTTCACGCCATGGACAATCGTCCCGGTAAAGCCGGGCAACTGTGAATCGCCCGTCTCCGCTAACTGAATGTTTTCCACTACCCCGACCGTCAATCGACTGAAGTGATATTGGCCCGCCAGATGTGCGACCTGCTCGACGGCATCGAAATTTGAATGATCGGCGAAAATCAAAAAGTCGGGTTCGTAATAGAGTTCCAGGAAATTTTCCTCGTGCACGATGGTGTCGCCGAAGCCGAGCGTTAAGGCCGGCCCGATGCGCGTGTAGAAGTCGTGCACGCGATTGTTGGACGCGAGCGTCACGTTGTCATCGTAGATTTCGGCCACCTGGATCGTCAGCTCGTAGTGGAAGCGGCGAACGCTTTCTGAAACGGGCGCGCCGATTAGCGCTTGCTCATCGCGCTGCGCCTGGAGCGATTGATCGACAGCGTCACGGCCTTGCGCGGACGATGTCGATCTTTGCAACATTTGGGCGGTGGCGGAAAGCGCGAAAACAAGGGAAATGGCGCAGAGCGCCGACCAGATCGACAATCGCACTTCAAACATCCCTGGCACGCAGCT
>QHQE01000008.1 GCA_003219265.1 Verrucomicrobiota bacterium | reverse complement strand
GCACACGCACCATCTCACGAATCGCAACCTCCGGTCGCGGCGCGAACATGTGTCCGAACTGGCTGAGAACAACATCAAATGCGCCGTCCTGAAACGGCAGCGCTTCGACGTCGCCTTCGCGCCAATCAACATCCACTTCGGCAACGCCGGAATTTTCCCGAGCGCGCTCCAGCAGTTCAGGCGTGAGATCAAGGCCGGTCACGTTTGCACCGATGCGCGCCGCAGTAATGGCAACGACTCCAGTTCCGCAAGCCACGTCGAGCACACGTTGACCGGATTGGACGCCGGCAAATTTCGCCAAACGCGCCGCGGTAGGCGTGGTCATTGACTCGAGCGGTGCGAAATGCGCCCATCCCTGCTTTTGCGCTTCCTTGAATTTTGCGATTGGGTCGATGCTCATTTCGAACGCAATGAAGCTGTTTCACCTAGTTGCGCAATTCCATTTTGCGGAGCATTACTTCGAGCGATGAAACGTTTCGCCGGCACGATTGTCACGTTGTCGATCTTACTCAGCGCAAACGCACAGCAGCCGCGATGGCCGTGGCAGCAACAGCCGCCCTTCCGCGCAGTTCCGCTAAGAAGGACGCCGCCGCCGGCTGCCGCTCCGGTTGCGCCGACTCCGAAGCCGACGCCGAAAGTTTTCGTCGCCTTGCCCAATTACGACGAGGAAACAGCGACGCGGCTCCAGATTTTTTTGGACAACAACAATTTTGGCCCGGGGAAGATCGACGGAAAGATGGGCGAGTTTTTTCGCAAAGCGCTCATCTCTTTCAAACACGCGCACGCTCAGCGTGAGACTGGCGTAGTCGATCAATGGATGCTCGATCAGGTGCCGCAAACTTTCACCACTTACACAATCAAAGGCGACGATCTCGCTTACGTCGGCAACTTGCCAACCGCGCACGAGGAACAGGCAAAGCTAAAGTTTTTGCCTTATACGTCGCTCCTCGAATTTGTGGCGGAGCGTTTTCACTCCGCCGAGACCTACATTCAAAAGCTAAATCCCGGGATGGATTGGGAGCACCTCGAGCCCGGCGATGAGCTCAAAGTGCCCAACGTCATGCCATTCGAAATTGAAAAGGTCACCGAGCAAAAAATTCCCGCGAAGCCTGAATTCGCGGTCCGCAAAATCTATGTCGATACCAAAGAGCGGCTGCTTGAAGTCTTCGACAATGATAAACTCGTCTGCGTTTTCCCCATCACGCCCGGTTCGACCGCATTGCCGGCGCCGGTGGGAACCTGGAAAATTCAGGGTGCCGCCACCTGGCCCTGGTTCCGCTACGACGAAGGCATGCTCAACTACGGCGTCCGGACCGAAAACTATTACAACCTGCCCCCTGGCCCGAATAATTTGGTCGGCGTCCTTTGGATGAGTTTGAACAAAACCGGCATTGGCATTCACGGCACCAATAATCCGGAAACGATCGGGCGCGCCGCGAGTCACGGCTGCATTCGTTTGGCCAACTGGGATGCCAATCGGATCAAAGAGCTCGTCAGCGTCGGCAATACCGTAATTATTTTTTAAGGGTAGCGAAGGTGGATCGCGACCTCCGGGCGCGATGCTAGAATGACGGCGACTGTGGCAACGCACTGGGAGATCGCGTTCCACCAAATTTCCGAAGATTTTTCGCCCTCAATTGCCCGCAGTGTACTCGGCTTCTTTCACGAAACGCCTCACCAGCACGCTGATCATTTCGTCCGTCGCAAGCGACGCATCATTCGCCGTATTCGTTGCTGCGATCAAGACAGCGTGTTTTTCGGGAGCGACCCAAATATCCACCAGAAAAGTCGTGTTCGAACCCACGTGTGTGAGCGCAACGCCACCGGCCCATGGCCGCGGCGCAACGATCCAGCCCATGGCGTAATCCTGGCCCGATGGCGCGGTATGCAGCTTGAGAAAGCTTTCTTGTTTGAGTAAAGGGGTGTCCCCAAATTGCCCGCGGGCATGTAAATCGCCGTAGTGCGCCAGGTCGATAAGCGAACAATGAATCGTACCGGCGGGACCGATTGACGGCGGATTATCAGCCTTCGGCCCCGGTGGCACCGGTTTATTGCCATTCTTAGTATGGCCCCATGGCTGCTCGATCTTTCCCGGCGCCGCTGGCGTACCGAATCCAGCTGATTTCATTTCTAACGGCTGAAACAACATTTCCTGAATTAGTTTTTCCCAAGGCTGCTTAGTAATGTGCTCAAGCATCGCTCCCGCAATGGCATAACCCTGGTTCGAATACTCGAATTTGGTTCCGGGCGGGTTTGCCGGCGGCCGCGTCACCAGACCGTGAACGAATGCCCGCCTTTGCTCCGTCGGCGAACCGATTTTCTTCCAGGCCAGCGCCCACAAGTCGGGCGGCGCGTCGTGCGGAGCGCCCCCGCGGTGCTGCAGCAATTGTTTGATCGTAACATTCCGCCAATCCGGGTGGATCTCATTGCGCCATTCTGCAAACACGTCCCCAACCGTCGTGTTCCAATTCAACTTATCTTGTTCGATCAGCATCGCGGCAAGGGTTGCGGTCATCGACTTGGTGCAGGATCCAATGTGCCATTTGTCATCCGGCGTCACTTTTTCAGGGGATCCAAGCTTGCGCACTCCGACTGCGTCGAGATAACACACCTCTCCGCTGACCATGGCGATCGCTGCCAATGCTGGCAAATGGTGCTTCTGCCGGATTTGCTCCATCTCGGCCGTGATCGCGGAGCTGTCTTGTCCAAGCGCAATCGGGGAAATGAGCAGCAGCGGTAGTAGGAGAATCGCGAGATAAACCGTGCCTTTCAGAGTTTTGCTCCGCGCGTTCAGATCATCGCAAGGCTATCGCAGGATTCGATGGCGGCAATATGCCGCCACTAGGTGGATCGCGCTCTCCGAGCGCGATGGTAAATAATGGCAATCATGAACGCGCTCGGAGATCGCGTTCCACCTAAAATTCCTCAAAATTTTTCGCGCGGAATCACGGTCTCAGGCGTCTAGGCTGTAGATCGACATGATGGAAGCCAGTGAGCGCGAAGTTTATCGAGCAGCCATTCACGGCGATCGAGAAGCATTCGAAATGATTATCCGCAGCCAGAGCCGCCCACTTTTCGCCATCGCCTACGGTATTCTCCAAAACCGCGAAGAAGCCGAGGACACCGTGCAAGACGCACTCGTCAAAGCGTGGAAATCACGATGGCGTGTGCGCGATCCGGAGAAATTTCCGGCCTGGCTTTGCATGATTGCGCGCCATTGCGCTCGGGATGTCTTCCGTAAACACCGAACGGTCCCGCTTTCAAAAATGCCTGAAATCCCGGGATCCGAAAGACCCCAGACTACGATAATAGATCGACATTTGGATTCAGCGCTGGCGTCACTACCCGAACTTCATCGCGCGGCTATCTCGCTTCGCTACTTCGAAGAGATGGATTACGCGACGATTGAAAATCGACTCGGCCTGACGAACGGCTCGCTCCGGGGAATTCTCGGTCGCGCCTTGGCCTCAATGCGTAAACAACTCAAGCCTGCTCTCGCTTCTGAACAATCATGAAGATTCACGACGAAATCGACAACTACCTCGCCGCCGATTTGCACAGCGATCTTTCCGATGAGGAACAGAATGCGTTGCACGCCCATCTGGTCGAATGCGCGAGCTGCCGCCAGGCCCATCAGGAGAGCAAAATCATGAACAGCGTTCTGGAAGAAAAATTCGCGAACGAAAAACCGGATGCCGCGTTCGAGCAACGAATGCTCGCCGAATTTCGCAACCGCATTCCGCAGAAAAATGGAAGCGTCGCAAAGTTCATTGTCGATCTTATGCGGCTACGCGCGACGCAAGTCGCGGCAGTGGCAGCGGTGTTGCTCGCTCTCGTGCAGGTCGGACGAATGATTACTGGCGAGGGGGCGATTCGTCGCAATGAGCTCGCAAATTCGGTCGACCTTTACCAACGGTCGGCCGCAACGCAGTCGTCAAATGGCCGCACTGAGGCCGATGCTGATTTCAAAACAGAGCAACGCGCCAAGTTAGCCAAAGCCGACGCTCTTCAACCAGGCCGCGAACTAAACAATCAGAAGCGGCCGGCTAAGGCGGCGCAGTTCTCGGACGCTTCAATTGCGCCCGCGGCTCCCAACTCCGTCACCGGAGGAGTCGCAGGTCGGATGGCGACATTGGCACCGCCTGCTGCACAACCTACCGCCGAAGAGCAGCAGAGTAAGGATGAGAACGAGCTACATGAAATGGCGTCGACTTCGGTACCAGCGGTAGCTGCGCCGCCAGCCTTAGCAAATCGGAAGCTAATCCGGAACGCGACCGTCGACTTGGAGATCGTCAGTTTCGATGACGCTCGTCAAAAGATCACCGCATTCGCGAATGAAGATCGCGGATACATCGCGACGACGCGCTCGGAGAAACAAGCGAATGGGAAATTGAAAGGCCAGATCGTTGTCAAAGTTCTGCCGGAAAATCTTGATCGGTTTCTACAAAAACTGCGCGGACTCGGTGAATTAAAGAACCAGACGCTTGGGACCGAAGACATCACAAAAGCTTATTTCGATACCGATGCGCGATTGAAGAACGCGCGCGTGATGGAGCAGCGCTTGGTCGAGATGTTGAAAAGGAAGAGCGACGACATCAACGATCTGCTCCAAGTCGAAAAAGAGCTCGGGCGCGTGCGCGAGCAGATCGAGCAGATGCAAGGCGAACTGAAATTTTGGGACTCACAGGTGCAATTCGCGACCGTGACGATTTCGCTCGCGGAAAAGGACATGGAGGAACCGGCGAAGTTTCTGTTGAAGGAACGCGCACAGCTCGCGCTCTACACGCCCGAGGTCGAGAAAGTTTATAACGACCTCAAAGCACTGGCGTCACCGAAAGTGCAGATTACGAATGCGCAGCTCGACCGTGACAACACCGGCCGCGTGTCTGCGCGCGTAAGCATGTTGATCGCGCCGGAAGAAAGCGATGGTGTTATTTCGAAAGCAAAAGCGATGGGCCGGGTCGAGAATTTTCAGGTGCAAACCGAACGCGTCGCGCAAGGCGGCGAAGGGATGTCGGAAAATGCGAAAACAAAGCGCGACAAAGTGGAGCTCAACATTTCGATTTCGCGGGACGAGCAGGAGCAGGCGTTTCAGCAGACAACCTTGCGGGTTCGCACATCGGCTGTGGATGAAAAGGCAAAGAAACTTCGCGATCTGGCAGGAAAACAAGGCGGTCGCGTTCGCACCTCATCTTTCAGCCGCGATCCGGACGGCCGGGAATATGCGAACGTCACATTGCGCGTCCCAATGAAGAATTACAACGCGCTCATCCAATCGCTCGACTCCTTGGGCAAAGTTGAAAATGTGAGCGTGCAGCGCCAGAACCGCAGCGGCGGGCAAATCGATGAAGCCAATGCCCCGGCCGATTTGTCGATCCAAGTTTATAGTCAGGGCAACATTGTTTCGTCCGACACGGGTCTCATCGCGACCTTACGCCGAACTATTTCGCAGAGCGCGGGCGCAATCATGTGGAGTTTGCGCATGATCGGAGTGGCGATCGCGTTTCTTGCGCCGTGGGTCATCGCGTTGGTTGGAATAATCTGGCTCGCACGACGAATCCGTAGTCGACGGTCGTAGATCGCTTCTACAGAAACCACCTTGCTCGGTTACCAAACGAGTCATATTTTATCGATCAGAAGAATGTCGATGAAAGCCCAGAGCGGTATCAGCTTGAGTAACGCAGCGGTGGCCGCGACGCCGAAACATCTTTTGCAATTCGCGGTCGATCAGCGTTACGACGATTACACGTCAGTCGATCACGCGGTCTGGCGGTTCATCATGCGGCAGAACGTTTTCTTTCTCCGCGAGTACGCCCACAAAGTTTATTTCCAGGGGTTGCTCGATACCGGAATTTCATTCGAGCGGATTCCGCGGATCGAGGAGATGAACGAAATCCTGGGCAAGATCGGCTGGGGCGCGGTCGCAGTGGACGGGTTCATTCCGCCGGCCGCGTTCATGGAATTCCAAGCTTACAAGGTGCTGGTGATCGCTTGCGACATGCGCCAGATCCATCATATCGAATACACACCGGCACCGGACATCGTGCACGAAGCTGCCGGTCACGCGCCGATCATTGTCGATCGCGAATACTCAAAATATCTCCAGCGGTTTGGCGAAGTCGGCGCCAAGGCGATGTCGTCGAAGAAAGATTTCGAGCTTTACCAATCGATCCGCCACCTGTCGATCTTGAAGGAGCAACCGAACAGCGATCCAAAAGAAGTCGAGGAAGCGACGAAACTGGTGGAAACCCGGCAAAAAAATCTCGGCGAGCCATCTGAGATGGCGCTGCTTTCGCGGTTGCATTGGTGGACGGTGGAATACGGACTCATTGGCACTTTGGAGAACCCGAAAATTTACGGCGCTGGTTTGCTCTCATCGATTGGCGAATCGGTTTCATGTCTCGAGCCGGCGGTGAAAAAGATCCCCTACTCCATCGACGCGATGAATCAGCCGTTCGACATCACGACCAAACAACCGCAGCTCTTCGTCTGCCGCGACTTCGAGCATCTGAGGAACGTGCTGGAAGAATTTGCCGGCAAGATGGCCTATCAAGTCGGGGGACTCGAAGGGATCAACAAGGCGATCGAGTGCAAGAACGCCGCGACCTGCGAATACTCATCCGGCTTGCAGGTCAGCGGAGTGTTTACGGAGGTTCTCACGGATAAGAAGAAGCAACCGATTTATCTGCGAACAACCGGCAAGACAGCGCTGGCGTTCAAAGATAAAGAGCTGCCCGGTCACGGAATCGATTATCACAAGGACGGTTTCGGATCGCCGATCGGCAATTGGAAACCGACCGACCTCAAAGAAGGCAAAAAGGCGAAGCTGGAATTTGAAAGCGGCGTCACGGTGGAAGGAAAGGTCGACAAGTTACTGCAGCGAGATGGCAAACTGCTCTTAATTTCGTTTTCGAATTGCACCGCGAAATATGGCGATCGCGTTTTGTTCGATCCGAGTTGGGGAAATTACGATATGGCCGTGGGCGATCGGATCACTTCGGTTTTCAACGGTGCCGCCGACAAAGATGCTTACAATCAAGTCGCGCTCGTGCCGAAGGAGCGCACGATCAAAGTGCCATCGGACGCAAAGCGGAAGAAACTTGAGAGTCTTTACGCGCAGGTGCGACAGATTCGCGAAAGCAAAAAAGGTTACGAGCGCCTCGGCGAGATTTGGGAAACCCAGCAAGCGGAGCATCCCGTCGACTGGCTGTTATCGATGGAAATTTTCGAGATTCTCGACACGACCAATCAACAGCCGGAACTGAAATCGAGAATCGAGAAGTTCCTCAACAACAAAAAAGCGCAGACCAAAGATCTGACAACGTTGATCGGTTGGGGATTTCGGCTGGTCGAATACCACAAGAAACCGGAATACCAGGCCGCGCTGCAGGCATCGCCGAAGTGACAGAAGCAGCCGCTTCTGTCATGTCGAGCGAAGTCGAGACATCTCTAGATATTTCCGGTTTAGAAATAGTAAGAGATTCCTCGACTCCGCTCGGAATGACAATAGACGCGGGCGCAGCGTTCTAAACCGCCTCGTCTTTGAAGTGGCGCTTTCCTTTGAGTGCCTTGGCGTATTCGTCTTTGCTTAAAATATTCTCATCGAGCTGCATGTCGGTTCGGCAAAGATTCTGGAAGAAGGTTCCGAGTCGTTCCTGGCTTTTCAGCACTTCGTCAGTGAGATAGTTCACATCGATGTTGATACAGATCGCGCCGACGATCCCGAATTCCTTGCGCTTGATTGGGATCGTCGTGCATTTGAATTTACGGCTGCCAATGTTGAGCTCGTAGTTCAGTTTGTCTTCGTTTTCTCGGCGTTTGAGATCAATCAGCAGATTCGTAGTGCCGTCGCGCAAACGCCTCCCGGTCACGTTGTTTTCCAGGGCAACGAGTGAATGCGCCGGGTCGGCCAAATTATGCAGCAGAATCTCTATGCCCGTGTTCGGAAACGATTTCCCGATCAACCGGACGATCCGCTCGTAGTTTTCCAGGAACTCATGCGTATCATCCGCCACTTTCTTGCCGTCATATTTGTCGAACAACTGCGCGTAAACCTTTTGTTCGGTGGGCTCGAGCTGCGTGCGGACGTTATTTTGCTCGCCAATGAAAATAAGCTGTCGCGCCGCGGTATGGTCTTCGTTCTTCAGGAAATAATGCATTCCGAGCCGAAAATCTTTCAGACTGAAC
>QHQE01000198.1 GCA_003219265.1 Verrucomicrobiota bacterium | reverse complement strand
TCAATCTGCAACTTTCATACCCGCTAATCCGTTGTCAGTAGTCAGTTGTCCGTTGTCCCGCCTTGTAATTCCTAATTTTTACTTCCCTGCCGCGATTAATGAAGGCCTGTCACTCGTCACCCGCTTGGCCATAGCCGCGAGTCCTATCTCCCAATCCTAACGATTGCCGCGTTTCCATCGTCAACGAGCCGGTCACGCCCAGACCCTTATCGCTCTGATAGCGCAAGAGCGCGCGACGTGTTTCCGGTCCGAGGACACCATCGATTTTTCCGTGGTAGTAACCTGCTGTCGCCAGTTGATCCTGCACTTCGGCCACCGCTACGGCGGTGGATTGATCGTAAGAAGTTGAGGTGTTTCCGCCCTGATCGTAGTAGTTCGATTGATCGTTGTAATTGTATCCGCCCTGGTCGTAGTAATTCGATTGATCGTAAACGCCGGGATCATAACCATACGCTCCGTAACCGTATCCCCCATACCCGTACGGATAATACGGATAACCGTCATCGTAGGCGTAGTAGGGCCAGCCGAACCCCGGGAAAAATCCGAGATCGAAAATGAACCATGAGCCGTTGACGAAACGGCAACGATGCCCGCGCCACGAATGGTCGCGGTTACGGTCCCAATCGCGATGCCAATCAGCCGAGCGCCGCGAGAAGACATGATTGTTCGCGCCAGTACCGTTAAAGCCGCGGTTATTGAAGCGACTTCCGGGGTTGCCTTGGATTGCTGCAAAACTTCTATTGTTCTCGAAGCGTCTGACACCATTGCCGGCGACAGTGCTGTTCAAGCCGCGTCTGGGGTTACCGAGCGAACTAAAACGATTTACACGGTTACCCTGGATTGTTCCCAAATTTCCAGCGACAGTGCTGTTCAAGCCGCGTCTGGGGTTACCGAGCGAACTAAAACGATTTACACGGTTACCCTGGATTGTTCCCAAATTTCCATTGTTCTGAAATCGGGCGAAACTATTGCTGCGATTGAAAGTTTCCGGCGTAAACCGGCGCTGACCGATTGACCCCACGTTTCCGCCTGAACTGAAAATGGAGCGCTGATCCCGCAGTCGCGGGGAAGTGGGCATCGAACGCACACCCATCGACGAGAACCGTTGCGTCGGCCCGATCATGCGTCCGCTGCCGTAACGGAAACCGGACCGGGAAGAGAATGACGAACTGGACGCGCGTCCTCGTGAAGGCGCGACCCGGGATCTACCGTCGTTTCCGCGGCGATCGCTGGCTTCGACTGAAACAGCCAAGGCCGCGCTGACGACCAAGGCGAGGAAGAGAACTTTATGGGTTTTCATAATGTGGGGCTCCGGTGATTGGACAGGGTCACTCATTGAACCATTCAATTGATCCGTTGTTGCGGCCGAATGAACAGCCACTAAAAAATTTAGTGCCAGTCCGGTCCGCCAGTTAGGACAGGCTCGCCGTGGCGCGCTCGGACCTCAACTTCCGCGGGACGTGGGCGAAGCCCTTTACGTCCTCAACGGCCCCATTTTCCTCCTGCTGTAACGATTGTATTTGGTCGATTCCCATCGCCGTCACCGCTACCTCGCGGCTTTTCCGGCCATGTCGCTCGCCCCAGTCGCTCCATTCAACGTTTCAAGGTTCACGGTTCACGATTTAACGTTTTAACGGTTTCCATCCGCCGCGACCCCATTTTCCCCCAAAATGCATTGGCAAACCCTCGTTACCAATAAATGTCTGGGGTGCAAGTTCACCGACTGCGTGTTGGTATGCCCGGTGGCGTGCTTTTATGAGTTGGAGGGTCAACTGGTTATTCACCCGGAGGAGTGCATAGATTGCATGGCTTGCGTGGATGAATGTCCCGTGCACGCCATCTACGCCGAGGGAGAAGTTCCGCCCGAGTTTCGATCGGACATTGAAGTCAACGCGACTGAGGCCAGACGGGTGCAAGAGTCGGGCCAGGGTGCCATCGAGACGAAAAAGGATCCCTTGCCGACCGCCGCCCAAAGGAAAGCGGATTTGGGTTACTGAACGGGCCCGCAAGCACGGCAAGAATAAAGACACGACCCGCCGCCGCCCTTTCTTCGGACGTCTGACCTCTGATCTCTGATTCCGGCGCTGTCTTCGAGGTGGATCGTCTTTGAGCCAAAAGATGTCGCGGTTGAGTTTGTCGCGCGGGCTGAAAATGTGAGTGAAGATCTGACTCCAATTCTCC
>QHQE01000007.1 GCA_003219265.1 Verrucomicrobiota bacterium | reverse complement strand
TGGCGGCGTTACGCCATTGCAACGTCTCGTGCGTTTGGTAGCGGACGCGGCGCATTGGCTGGACCGCGCCATTGGCAAACCGCAAGCCCTCGTCCCGTGTGTTGTAAACAACTTGGGTGAACCCGGCGGGCACAAGCTGGTCATTAATCGCGCTGGCCTTGTCGCGCGGCGCTGGAGTAAGCGACGCGACCGCCGGGATTTTTTTCGCCGGACGATTGCTCTCGATATGCGCGACGATCAGCAACACCGCGGCTGCGGCAAGCCCGAGGCCCAGCGAGACCCAGTTGACTCGGAATCGATCGGGACGGACAACGTTATCGGCAGATTTATTTTCGTCCGCAACATCGACAAGCGCACGCTCAACCCGCGAAAAAAGCTCCGGTGAAGGCGGCGCCGGGCGCAGCTTTCTTAGCTGGTTTTCGAGTTCGGAAAAGTCGTTCATTGTGGGGTAAAATTCTTTCGTAACGCGCCGAGGGCGTAGCGGTAACGGGACGCGGCCGTGTTTTGCGAAATGCCGAGCACGCTGCCGATCTCAGCAAAGGTGAGCTCGTTCCAAATTTTCATGACCACCACTTCGCGTTGCTCGCCCGGCAGGTGATCCACGGCCGCGGCCAAGGCCCGCTGAGTTTCATCTTCGGCCGTGAATTTTGGCTGAACGGAGTGTTCGATTTCAGCGACAACGTCAGATTCGCGTCGCGCCCGGCGGTTGTCGCGGCGAAGAAAATCAAGGGCGATCGAACGAACAGTCGCGTAAAGCAGGGCGCGGTTCTCAATGTTATGATTGCGCCGCCAAAAGCGAACGAACGCTTCCTGAACAACGTCTTCGGCGTCAGCCGATGAGCGCAGCCATTGCCGCGCAAAAAGGAGCAACCCAGGAGCAAGTGAGGAAAAACGAACCTTCCAATCTTCATGAGTGGCGACATTGTCCATGACCTCTTCACGGTCTTTTATAATTAAAACGCCGCCAAATGCCGATTTTGTCTAAATCGCGCAATTTTTTCTGCTGTAGCCGCTGGTCGCCGACCGTGGCCGGTGGCAGTCGAAGCCGAGGTCAGCGACCTCGGCTACAAATTTTCTTGCGCCGCAAAGTCGCGGCTGACACAAGAGCACCTATGAACTGGTTAGCAATTATTTGCGCGGCAGTCGCCTACTGGATTTTGGGTTGGCTTTGGTATTCAGCTTTGTTCGGCAAGATCTGGGTCGCCGGCCTGGAACAGCATGGCGTGAAACTCGAAAAAGGTGGCATGGCGCCGAAGATGATCGGCACTTTTGTCGCCAACCTCGTTGCAGCCGTGATCATGGCGCGGCTGATGGCACGAACCGGTATCATGGATGTGGGGCACGGATTGAAGCTGGGCGCCGGTGTTGGGGTGGGCTTCTCAGCGACAGCGATCACTATTCAATATCTCTGGGAATCGAAGCCGTTTAAGGTTTGGTTAATCGACGCGAGCTATCATTTCTTTGGCTGCATTCTGCTCGGCGCGATTCTTTCGGCGTGGCATTAGAAAAATTGTAGGGCGTGTGGGCGAACCCCGAAAGCCTTCGGGGCCGGTACGGACGGCCTACAATCATTTAGTTTTCCGCAACGCGCGCAGCATCAGATTGCCTAACCAATCCGGATGCGCGATACCTTCGCGATATGCGTTGAGTGATTCGACGGAAGAATTTACGCGCAGGTTGCTGTACGATTGGTTCGGGTTCTGCCAGCGTTCGTGCCAGTAAACGGCCGCTTTGATCCGCGGATAGCGCGCACGAAAAAGTTCCAGCGCCTGTTTGATCCATTCCGCTTTTCCAATCCCGCCGTGCTCGTCGATCGAGTGCGGAAATTCGCCGGTCGCCCATTCGGCGATCATGATTGGTTTTTTCGGATCCAGTCCGCACATTTCCTGATACGGCCAATCCACGAGTGAACGAATATCCGGATTCGGCTCGTCTTTGAATTGCTGCCCGTAAACGCTCAGGCCGAACCAATCGACATAATCGGGGCCCGGATAATAGGCCGGCGCAAAATTCCAGGTATCGAGCGGGTAGGAATAATTGTTCGTGTGAAACATCCACTTGATATTGGTCGCGGCCCGTGCCCGCACGCGATCAACCACGTGACGATATGCGGCTTTAAAATGCTCCGGGCCTTCCCAAGTTTCGCCGTCCTCAATCCATGCATCGCCGCCGTAGTAAATGCCAGACCACGGAAACCAATCGCCGTTCATTTCCACGCCAAACGCCACGATTATCGGGTGACCGAACGCGCGTGCGGCGTCGCCCCACTTATCGATGTACGCGTCCCACTTGCCATTGATGATCTCGAATAAACTGAAACGATCCGGCCCGCGGTTTTGTGCGTAGGGTTTGTCCCACGGCGACCAAAAGACGAGCGGCAGCGAACCATGCCGCCAGATGACGTTTAAATTGGCGGTCGGAAAGCTTTGCTCACCCCAGTAACTCGAAGAGGCGATGATCGCCTGGTGTTTGCCGACCATCTGCTCGAAATCTTCGATCGTCTCCAGGCTGACATCGTCTTCTTCATCACCGAAATCCATGAATGCGCCGGTGTAAGCGCCGTGTTCTGGAATCACGACCTCGACCGGACCGTTTGGATCGATGCGTGCATTCGTTAGGCCAGGCTTTTTGCACGAGGCTAATCCGCCGGCGATGATAAACAAAATGACGAATGACGAATGACGAATGACGAATGAATGCAAAACGCTGAAATGACGAAGGATCAACCGGACTACGCTCTTCATCATTCCGATTTCGTCATTCCTTCGTCATTCGTCATTCCTGCTTTGACATTCCTCCGCACCTTGTTCACACGCGCACCGGCACACTCGCAGTGCGCTCGAGTTTGCCCCAACTAACCCATGCCCCTTTCACCGCGCGCAAGATTGCTTTCCAAATGCAATAGCTGAGCATCGGGCGATAGATCAGACGCATCGGCAAAATGCGCCAGGCGCGCGTGATTGGTTCTCGCTCCAAAATGCAAGCGAGCGTGGCGAGAATGACATCCATCGATAAAAAGGTGATCACGAATGGCATGACCGCGCGCCATGCCCCAAATGGAAGCGAGGCGAGCAAAAACAAATCCACCATCGGCGTGACGGCCACGAGGACGATTTGGAAAAACCAAACGCTCGGCAGACTGAACCAGCCGAGGGCGCGATAGTTCCAGTTGAAAACCATGTCGCGATGTTTCCAAAGACATTGCAAAGTGCCGTAAGCCCAGCGAAAACGTTGTCGCGCCAGCGTGCGCACGCTTTCCGGCGCTTCCGTCCAGCCGATCGCGCCGGGCACGTAAACGATTCGTTGTCGATGTTTGTGCAACGAAAGTGTGAGATCGGTGTCTTCGGCCAGCGTTTGCAAGCTGAGCCCGCCCACTTGATCGATCGCATCCTTGCGGATCGCGCTAATGGCGCCTGGCACGACGGTGATGCAGTTCCATCGCGTGTAGGCGCGCCGGTCGAGATTGAATCCGCAGGTGTACTCAAGCGATTGGCAGCGCGCGATGAATGTGCGCAAGTTCCCCACTTTCGCGTGACCGGAAACCGCACCGATGCTTCCATCCGCGAACGGCTCGAGTAACAACGAAAGCGTATTGCGTTGAAAATGCGTGTCCGCATCGACAAAGACGGCGATGCCGTGCCGCACGGCAGACAGCGCGCGCTGCAACGCCCGCGCTTTCCCGTGATTTTCCTGTTGCAACAAACGCACGCGAGGATCGAGCTCTGCAACGCACTCGACTTCTGCGGCGGTTTCATCACGCGAGCCGTCATCAACCACAATCACTTCGATCTCGCCCTTGTAATCAGTTGATAATAACGAATGCAAAGTGCCGGTGATCACTTTGCCTTCGTTGTAAGCCGCCATCACCACGCTGACCGGCTCTGCGAAATCCTTGCTCGGCTGCCGGCGAAAACGAGACGCCAGCCAGATGACAACCAACGTCCGCAGGACGACCAGCGCCGTCGCCACGATCATAAAAGCCCAGAGAAATTCCTCGAGCGCGTGATAAATGCGAAAGCCGGTGCTGCTGACAAAGCGCGCGAGTGATGGACTGCTTGCCTGCAACGCCGGCATAACCGCATCGCGCGTTGTCCCAAGCAGCGTGCTCAACGGCACAACGGTGTCGCCGCGGGTATGCAGCCAATCGAGAATCCGCGGCAGGGCAGCAACAGTTTGTGAACGGTCGCCGCCCGCGTCGTGCAATAAGATAATGCTGCCATCGCGCCGCTGTTGTTTCACCCGCTGAAGAATGACGTCCGCGCCCGGTTTTGCCCAATCCTGCGGATCGATGTTCTCAAGGACGACGAGATAGTTAAGATCCTGCGCGATTTGCAGCGGCGCGAGCTCACTCATTTGTGACGGCTGCGTATCGGCCGCGTAAGGCGGGCGGAACAATGTCGTTGCGCGACCGGTGATGCTCTCGATTAAAAGCTGGGTCGCATTCAATTCGAGCCGGACGTGTTCGGGCCAGCAAAGCGCCAGGTGTGGATGATAATAAGTGTGATTGCCGATCTCGTGTCCTTCATCGACAATGCGGCGCACAAGGCCGGGATGATGCTCTGCGTTTACGCCCACGAGAAAAAACGCCGCTTTCACCTTGGCCGCTTTTAAGATGTCGAGGATTTTCGGTGTCCACCGCGGATCGGGACCGTCATCGAAAGTGATCGCGACCTGATGCTCGCCCCCGGCGCCTTGATGATAAAGTGTGGGAAACTCCGGGAACTTCGTGTACTTCGCCGTCAGATAACCTTCATGATCGACCGCCAGATTTCGCATCCCATCCGAGCGGCTCTCATCCACCGTGACGATTTCGCCGTCGCCCACGTCGGTGATCGTGTCCGTGCCTTTTAACACTTCCAGTGACTCGCGTGTTTGATTGTCGATCTTGAAATCGCGCGAGACGTTGAGCGCATCCCAGATCGCGGGGTCTTCCGTGCCGAGCCGGTAAAGCGCAAATCCGCCAGCCTTCTGGTCGCGCACTTCCCGCAGTTCATTCAAGAACGTGACCACGTCGAGAAACCAGACCGCGTGCTCTTTGTCGCCCTCCTCAAAATAAAAATAGGGATTGTAACCGGGCGCGCTCACTTCCGCGGTCTCGACTTCCGCGTTGTTCGCGCGACTCATCGCCTCCGGAAAACTGATCAAATCGGCTTTTTTACCACCAATCGTCCAATCGTATCCGTAACTGCCGACCGCGATGATCCATTGCTTGGGGTCCGTGTCTTCGAGCAGCACATGCAGCCAGCCTTCAAACCACGAACGCGACCCAAGCGGTCCCGGCGGATCAATATCGGAGGTTTCGTCAAAGAGCGAGGCCACAAACCGGTCGACGTTGCCCGATAACTCATCGAAGTCGATGTAGTCGAGATCTTGTCCGGGTTGAACACAGAGCCAAAGCTGCTTCTCATCGTTGTGCAAGGCGTCGGCAAACTTGTCGATGAACGCCGTGATCTCTTTCTTGTAAACGGGATCGATCTGTTCCCAATCGACCACTACCCCGGCCGCCTTCGCGTCGCGCAACGCCGAGACCACCTTCGCGATAAAGCGATCTCGTCGATCCGCCGGGCCGTGCGCGAGATTTTCGACCGCTTCCGGTTGCCACGTATCGCCCACCAAATTAGTCAGCAACGGCATTAGCGCGATTCCCTTGCTGGCCGTGAATTTTGGAAGCCGATTGTCGGCGTCGATCTGTAAATCACCCGAGCCGTTCACCACCGTCATCCACTCCGGACAAAGATGCGTAATCAGCGCCGCGTGTTTTTCGAGCGATGTATAGCTGTAGGGATCGCCGTTTGTGTAGAACGCAAGCCGGACCTCGTTCGGCGGCGCCTTCTTGTGCGGCCTTGCCGGAGGCGGCGGTGCCGCGCCGGCGAGTTTCTTTGCCGCCTGCTTGGCTGCGCCAAATTTTTGCCAGAGCAGCGAGCTCGGCGCGACCATGCCAGCCGGGTTCGCCTTTTGTAATGCCTTCAATTGCCCCTTCAACTGCCGCAGCGAAAATGGCACGCGCATTTGCGGCGCCACGAAAAGCGTTTGCACGAACAGCACCGTCCCGAGAAAAGCCAGCACGCCGAGAATGAGCAACCTCAGCCGGAACCGCGGCCAGCGCTTACCGCCCGGATCGGAGAAAACAAACGGCGTGACCGTGTCTGGAGGGATATCCTGCATGAAGTAGCTATGATCGTTCAGGCGGCGGAAGAAGAAAATCCCATTCTCGTGGCTATCCTCGTACTCTTTCTTTTGCTCGCGCTCTTGCTCTCACTCCCACTCATGTATCGTAAGCCGCTTACGATGAGGAGCGCGGGCATCTTGACCGCTGTCCGGCGCATTTTGCGACGCACTCGACGCCGGGTTCGTTCGTTTGTGCGTCTCGCGGGATGGCGAATGCCGCAGTCTGGAATTCTGCCCTCCCATTCACTCGACGTTGGTCGCTTTGCTCGCGAGAAGCATTCGCTGTTGAGCGTTAGACGTTGAGCGTTCAACATTAAACCATAATGCCGAAATGAATATCGATCCACACAACGTGCCAGCTGGACATGCAGGCATCGACGCGCGTTTAAAAAAAGGTCCGGCCATTCATCCCACCGCCTGGGTTATGCCCGGCGCGACCGTTATCGGCGACGTCACGCTCGAAGAAGAATCGAGTGTGTGGTGCGGCGCCGTCTTGCGCGGCGACATCAACCGCATTGTCATCGGCCCGCGTTCAAATATTCAAGACAACGCCGTCGTTCATCTCGACACCGATTATCCGACGACCGTCGGCGAGCTCGTCACCGTCGGCCACAGCGCCATTGTGCATGCGTGTATCATTGACAACGAAGTGCTCGTTGGCATGGGCGCGATCATTCTCGACGGTGTCGAAATCGGCGCACGCTCTATCATCGGCGCAAATGCCCTCGTCACGCTCGGCACGAAAATTCCACCCGGCTCACTCGTCCTCGGCTCGCCCGCGAAAATTCGGCGACCACTCAGTCTCGACGAACAAAAAGACATCGCGCGATGGGCGTGGAGCTACGTCGAGACTGCGAAACATTTCCGCGAATTTTATAAAACTCCTTAGCGGGGGCGCTCTATGAGCGGCGCATCATTCGTCCGACGTTCATAGACCGCCGCTACAAACTTTCCGCCAATTCTCTCGCGCGTTCCCGCAACAGCTCCGCTGCCCGCGCAATATTTTCTTTCTCACTCATTCCCGGTTGCGCGAGAACGTAAACTTCATCGAAAAGTTCTCGCACTTGTCGATCTTCGCTCGCGCGTCCCACAATGGCGAAAACCCGTTTGCCAAGTTTGCGCGCAAGCCCCGCGACTCCCGCCGGTGTTTTTCCTTCCAGCGTTTGTCGATCCAAACTGCCCTCGCCCGTAATCGCAACATCAACATCTTTCATTTTTGATTCGAGTCCGACCGATTCCGCAACCACATCGAAACCCGGTCTAATAGCTGCGCCGCAAAAACTCATGAGGCCGAATCCCAGTCCACCGGCCGCGCCCGCGCCCGGTTCGTCCCGGTAGTTAACTTTCAGATCTTTTGAAACAACGTCAGCGAGTTTAGTTAATGCGCGCTCCAAGATGTCGATCTTGTCCGCCGTCGCGCCCTTTTGCGGGCCGAACACTCGCGTCGCGCCGTTTTCGCCAAGCAATGGATTACGCACGTCAGCTGCTGCGATAATGCGCGGAAGATTGAGGGCTTGCTTTCGCTTGATTCGCTGAAGCTCAACAAGATTGACAACCTTTTCGATTTCTTGTCCCCGGTCATTAAAAAACCGAAACCCAAGTGCACTGGCCATTCCAAATCCGCCGTCGTTAGTTGCGCTGCCGCCGAGCCCGATAATGATTTTCTGCGCGACGCGATGCGACGCATCGAGAATCATTTCACCGACGCCGAACGTGTTCGCGCGAAGTGGATCGCGTTCACTTTCAGAAAGCCGCCGCATTCCCGCGGCTTCGTTCATTTCCATCACTGCGAGCTTGCCCTTCTGGATCGAGCCATAGCGCGCGTCGATTTCGCGGCCGATCGGATCGTGCGCCGCACAATTCACCCAGGAACCACCGAGCGCGTCA
>QHQE01000197.1 GCA_003219265.1 Verrucomicrobiota bacterium | reverse complement strand
GACATCGTCATCTCGAAGAGATCCGCTTCAATGTCGGCGTTCGAGCAAAGTTCACCACGCGAGTGGCGCAGAAAAAATTCTGTGTCTTCCTCGTAAGTCAGGCAATAAGCGGAAATATGCTCGGGTTGCAGCGCGATCGTTTTCTCAAGCGTTGCTCGCCATTGTTCTCGCGTTTGTCCGGGAAGCCCAAACATAAGATCGACATTGATATTTGAGAATCCGGCCTCGCGCAGAATAAAAAATGACTTCTCTGCTTGCTCGGCATTATGTTCGCGTCCCAAAGTTTTCAGCAAATCATCATCCCACGATTGCACGCCGAGACTGATTCGATTGACGCGGAAAAGTTGAAGCATGTCGGCCTTGCGGGCGGAGACGCTCCCGGGATTCGCTTCGATCGTCCACTCTTTTACCTGCGACAGATCGAGCCGCTCGCGAAATCCGTGTAGAAGAAATTCCAGTTGCGACGTGGACAGCGCAGTCGGCGTGCCGCCGCCGAAATAAACTGTCGATGGAAGAATCTTGCGCGACGCGATGTGCTGTTCGAGTTCACGCAGAATCGCATGGCAAAATCGCTGTGTGTGCGAACGGTCCATCAGCGTTTTGTAAAACGCGCAGTACGGGCAGATGCGCGCACAGAACGGAATATGAACGTAGATGCGGCGAATCGGTTCGATTTCTGTAGAGGCAGGCGTGTCGCCTGCGTTGGCGCGTGGATCCGCAGCCGGCACGGCTGCCTCCACAGTTGCGGAGTTGTGATTCGCGCTGTCGCTCATAAAGTCCGTTGCCACCGCTCAAAGTATCTTGTCGATCCAAAAGTTAGCTCTTGTTTTTTTCTGCGCCATCACCTCTGCGCTTGCGCAAGGCCCGCGGCCGACTCCCACTCCGTCCATCGTCTATGCAGTGTGCGCTCCGGATGCGATCAAAGATTACGAGGCAAATCCGCGCATTGTGCACGCGATGGTGAATCGACTCCTTCTCGCGGCGACTGGTCGGCCCGACGTGGCCACGGCTTGGGCGTCGCTGGTGTCTCCGAATGACAAGATTGGAATCAAAATCTCCGCGGCCGGCGGCGAACTTTTTACAACGCATCATGATGTGGTCAACGCGATTGTCGATGGTCTCGTCGCTGCGGGACATGCGCGCGCCAGCATCATCGTGTGGGACCGCTCGCTGGGCGGAATCAAGGATGCTGGCTATCGGCCAGGAGCGGATGGCTATCAGTTGAAAGCGATCGCGCCACGCGAGGGATATGACCCCAAAGCCATCTTTTCCGCGCCGTTGCTAGGGAAACTGGTTTGGGGCGATCTCGATTATAAAAGCGACCAAGGAAAAATGCCGCTCCTTTCCGACACCGAGAACACGAGCGGCCTCAGTCATTTTTCGCGCATCCTTTCCACTCAAGTCACAAAAATTATCAACGTTCCGGTGATGAGCAGCAGTGAAACCAACGGCATCGCCGGTTGTCTTTACAACGTGACCATCCCCAACATCGACAACTGGCGCCGCTTCGCGCAGGGCTCCCGCTTCGGCGCGGAGAGCATCGCGGAAATTTACAGCAATCCACTGATCGCAAAGAAGGTGGTGTTCAATTTGATGGACGGTCTCGTCGCGCAATATGCTGGAGGTCCTCAGTCGCAACCGAACTACGCGCTGCATCACGCCACCCTCTACGCGAGCAGGGATCCCGTGGCGATGGACGCCATCATGTTGAAACGATTGGAGCAATGGCGCGCGCGCTCGAGCCTGCCAGCCATCGGTCACATGGCCGATTACGTGCCGATCGCCAGCGAGCTCGGTCTGGGCAACTCGGCCGCGAATCGGATCGAGATTAGAAATGTCGGGCAATGAAGTCTGGCCAAAATGACAAGGCATGAGCGGCTGGACTGACTTTTCCGCTCGGCCGTTGCGCGGATCGATTCTGCGCTCGGTGTCGCGATCGTTCTATCTTTCCATTCGCATTTTGCCCTCCCGCTTGCGTGAGCCGGTGGCGCTGGCCTATCTGCTCGCGCGGGCAACGGACATAATTCAAGGCAAAGCTCCGCGCGACGGCACTGAGTCGCTCGCGGCGGCGACCTCACTCGCCCGGGTCGCCCATCCATCTCGGCCGGCTCCCGTTGGCTCGATTGCCGATCTCCTCTCGTCCTTCGCGCCGTTGCAGGAAAATGCAGTCGAGCGAGCGCTGCTCGAATCGTTGCCTCATTGTTTGGAATGGCTCGAGCAGTTGAATGCGGCTGATCGGGACGACGTTCGCGCTGTGCTCGAGAAAATCACACAGGGCCAAACGCTCGACCTGCAACGCTTCAGTAATCCGGCCGAAGTTCGCGCGCTCGCCACCGCCGCCGATCTGGATGAATACACGTATCTGGTGGCCGGTTGTGTCGGGGAATTCTGGACACAGCTTTGCTTTCGACATGTGCGGAAATTTGCCAGGCTGAGCGAAGAAGAGATGCTCGATCGCGGCAAGCGTTACGGCATGGGATTGCAATTAATTAATATCCTGCGCGATGCCGGCGCCGACCTTCGCGCGGGCAGATGTTACTTTCCGAATGAAGAATTGGCTGCGGCGCGGATGGATGCGTCGCAGATTCTTCGTGAACCGGAGCGCTTTCAGCCGATTTATCGAAAGTGGCTCGAAAGCGCCAAGCACGGCGTCGAAGCTGGAATGCAATATTCGCGGGCCATTCGACACCGGCGCATCCGAGCAGCGACGGTCTTGCCCGCGCTGATCGGCACGCGCACTCTCGCACTCTTGCGTGGCGCGGGCGCAACGGTGATGAATCGAAAGATCAAAGCCTCTCGCCGTGAAGTGCAGGCGATGACTGCATCACTGGCGATCACATTCGCAGCGCGTTCGCAGATCGACGCGATGTTCCGGCGATTATCACTGTAGCGGCCCCGAAAGCATTCGGGGTCGCTACAGGAAATAATTGCGCTGTTTTTCCGTGATCGGTCGTTCCAGCCGCTCCAGCACTTGAAGCATGTCTTCCCAGACTTTTCGCTTTTCCGACGGCGATTGGTTCCGCAGCAGATACGCGGGATGATAAGTAATCATCAACGGCGTTCCATTGTAAGAGTGCCATCTGCCGCGTAACTCCCGCATCGTCCCGCGCGTGCCTAGCAAACCTTCGACCGCAACCGCCCCGAGTGCGACCAGAACCTTCGGCTGAATGATGTCGATCTGCTCAACTAGATATGGCCGGCAGGTTTGCATTTCGAGCGGCGTCGGCACCCGATTTCCAAACGAACCGGGCGGCATGTCAGGCCGGCATTTGAGAATATTCGCGATATAAACGTCTTCGCGCGCACAACCCATCGCTTTGATAATTTTCGTGAGCAATTGTCCGGCGCGTCCGACGAACGGTTCGCCTTGCGCGTCCTCCTCCACGCCCGG
>QHQE01000165.1 GCA_003219265.1 Verrucomicrobiota bacterium | reverse complement strand
GCTCACTGCGCAAAGCTGGCGACGCGCGCCGCCTCGGCATTTACGGCTTCGGCAATGCCGCCCATTTGGTCGGGCAGATTGCGCTTTATCAGGGCCGGGAGCTTTTCGTTTTCACGCGACCGGGCGACAAAGCTGGTCAGGAATCTGCGCGCCGTCTCGGCGCGGTCTGGGCCGGCGGCTCCGATGAAATGCCGCCGGAAAAACTGGACGCCGCAATTATCTTCGCCCCGGTGGGTGCACTCGTGCCGGCGGCTCTGCGCGCCCTCGCCAAAGGCGGCATCGTTGTTTGCGGCGGCATTCACATGAGCGACATCCCCTCGTTTCCATATGCTGATCTTTGGGGCGAACGCGTAATTTGTTCGGTCGCAAATCTGACGCGCCATGACGGCGAAGAATTTCTCGAGATCGCGCCGCGCGTTCCGGTGAAAACACAAACGGAAACTTTTCCGCTCGCAGAAGCCAACACCGCTCTGGAAAAATTTCGCTCCGGTCAACTCAAAGGCACCGCCGTCCTCGTGGTCGACACTGATCTTTGACCTCTCGCTTCTGACTTCTAACTATGAACGCGCAATTCTCTTCTGAAATATCGGACTCCGGAGAATTTCAACGCCAGGAAGATGCTTTCCGCAAATGGATTTCGAGTGATGGATCGACATCTTACCCGGACGCGGCCGGCCGTTATCATCTTTATGTCTCGCTCGCTTGTCCGTGGGCAAGTCGGACCGTCATCTTCCGAAAGTTGAAAGGACTCGAGAACGCAGTCGGCATCGCCGTTGTCGATCCAATTCGTGACGAGCGCGGCTGGGCCTTTCGTGATGGACCCGGTCACAGCATCGATCCGATCAACGGTTTCAAATTTCTCAGCGAAGCCTACGCCGCGACCGATCCGAACTTCGATGGCCGCGTCACCGTGCCGGTGCTGTGGGACAAAGAAACGAAAAAAATCGTCAACAATTGTGAGGACGACATCTGCCGCATGTTCAACGACGCCTTCAACGCGGTCGCGCGAAATGAAGACGTCGATCTTTTTCCGAAAGAGATCGAGGCCGAGCACGCGAAGCTTTGCGATTTTCTCTACGACAACGTTAACAACGGCGTTTACAAAGCTGGCTTCGCCACGCGCCAGCGACCTTACGAAATTTCTTGCAAGAAAGTTTTTGAAGCGCTCGACGAGTTGGAGAAACGCTTATCGAAAAGCCGTTACTTGTTCGACAATCGCATCGTCGAAGCCGACTGGCGCCTTTTCTGCACACTTGTGCGGTTCGACGTCGTCTATCACGGCCACTTCAAGTGCAACATCTGCCGCATCATCGATTACCCGAACCTGCAAGCTTACTTGATGGATCTCTATCAGCAGCCGGGCATTGCCGAGACCGTCAACTTTGATCACATCAAGCGCCACTACTACATGACGCACGAAGAAATTAATCCGACCCGCATCGTCCCCGTCGGCCCTGCGCTCGACCTCATGCAACCGCACGGACGCGAGAAGCGCTTAAGCTGATGAGGAACTTTCGTCAACGTGTCGGTCGTGAAGCCATCGATTTTTCTTGCCGTCAGATCGGCGCGTTCGGAAGGGGTTCGACCGCGATTTTGGTCGGTTTGAAGCGTGCCAAGCGCGCGGCCACATCCGCCAGCTCCGCCTGTTTCTTTGGCGTGAGGACGTTGTCCGCTTTCATGTCGTGCAAATCTTGGCCGGGATTTCCGAAATGATACGTGCCAAGCACCATCACCTGCGCCGGCGCGCTGCTCGCCGGAGTTTGAGCGAGAGAGATTAAAACCAGGGTGCTTAGCCAGAGTAAAGAGGCGATTTGGATTTTCGTACGAATGTTCAATTGGTTTCTGATGAGATGCCGGCAGCGTTTCTTTCGGATTCAATTTTCTTAAAGCGAACAATGGAGCAAGAAATTCTCGCCGGCGACGCGCCTACCCGCTACAGTCATTGGAGCGTTAGAATCGACAGTGGACGAAGGGCGAATCCCGATGCAATTTTCCGCGCAGCGGGTTCATAATGGGTGACGATCCAACAAAAACATTGTCCAAGCCGGGTAAAAGCTTGCGTATTTTGGTTGTCGAGGATCACGGGGACACGCTCCAGGTCTTGTCCCGTCTCCTCAGGCATTTTGGTCACGAAGTTTCGGTCGCCGATTGCACGCAGAGCGCGCTGGAGATTGTGCAGTCGAAGCAGTTCGACGTCGTCTTGTGCGACGTTGGCTTGCCCGACGGGAGCGGCTACGACGTGATCTCTCAGGCCAAACGCAAACAACCCGTCAAAGGCGTAGCCCTCACTGGATTTGACAAGGACGAAGACATCAGGCGCGGCAAAGAAGCCGGCTTCGATTTCCATCTCACCAAACCCGTAGACTTCCACGAGCTGCGCACTGTTCTCGGCCAGATCGCTCCCTAACGGAGTGCTCATTGCACGACTGCCGTGGCCGCCGAGGTCTGATCTGAATTTGCAGCGGGGAATCGATCAATGAATTTCTGGAGGGATTGGAATTCACGGGATTAAGATCAGGTTGCGAGGGGTCCGAAAAACAATTTCATTTTTTGCAGTTTTTGCTTGCAATGTAGATCGCATTCTGCCAAAACACCGATCCTTGGGCAGGGGAAAACCATGAATAGGACGATAAAAACAAAATATTTGCATTTTTGTGCATTTTTTGCTTGCAATGCAGATCGCTTTCTGCCAAAACACCGATCCTAGAGGGAAAACTATGAATAGGACAATGAAAACAATTCTCGCACTCCTGGCAGGCGGCCTCCTTTTGTGCCAGCAAACACAGGCAGCTCCCATCAGCGGAGCCATCGAATTCGGTGGAAGCGCCATCGCTTCAGGCCTCAGCGGTCCGCCGTGCACGATCCACTTTCTCGATCCGTGGCACTCGCTGGCGGGAGTTGGTACCTACGCCGTTGTTCCCTTTAACACGCCCGCCACGTTCAATGACTTCACCTTCATCGGCGACGGCATCGCGGCTATGCTAACTGCTCCCGACATGCCAGCATGGACGTTTACGATCGGTAACACGACCTACTCCTTTGACCTTCTTGCCTTGACAGAGGGGCACGTGCTCCCGGGTTCGATGGCAATCAGCGGAACCGGTATCGCCCATGTTACGGGCTTCGACGCTACGCCCGCTACGTTCGCACTCCAAGGCGCCGGGACCAATTTTAACTTCACACTGTCAAGCTCCACGACAGCAACGATACCCGAAGGCAGCACGACGGTTTTGCTCGTCCTCGGATTGGTGCTGGTTGGGATCGTGACGTTGCGTCAAAAACTGGCGGCGTAAGCAGGCCGGCTCTCTCTCGTAAGCGGCATTGTTGGTCAGCACTCGAGATAGCGCAGCACCGTTGTCGAG
Organism: Verrucomicrobiota bacterium; assembly: GCA_003219265.1. Taxonomy (GTDB): domain Bacteria; phylum Verrucomicrobiota; class Verrucomicrobiia; order Chthoniobacterales; family UBA10450; genus AV133. Next base: position 8,762 of record QHQE01000165.1, on the reverse strand, counting down.
CCGAATCGGGTCCTAAAAGGTGCTCATGGCGCGACCGCCGTGGCCGCTCGTCTGATTTGAATTTGCAGCCCCCCGAAAGCTTTCGGGGTTGCCGCTTCCAGAATCAAATCGCAAATCGCCGTCGAATTCTGTTTTGAAATCGTAAATCGTAAATCTAAAATCGAAAATGTTATCGTCCCCGCAGTTCAACGGTTTTTTCATCGGGTGAGCTAAGAAACTGAACTTTCCAGCCCAACATGGGTCGAAGCATTCATGAAGGTGAAAAAAAGTAGAATCTTGACGGTCGGCTTTGCACTTGTCGTGGGCGTAGTGACCACAGTCCAGGCACAGCCGAGTGAAGCTCGACTGATGAAGGAAACGAAGGTGACGAAGAGTCAGGCAGAAAAGACCGCACTCGCGAAAGTTCCTAACGGAGTAATCAAGAGCGCCGAGCTCGAAAAGGAGCATGGGCTTTTAATTTGGTCGTTCGACATCGCGAAACCAGGCACGAAGAACATTACGGAGGTCCAAGTCGACGCGAAAACCGGCAAGATCGCATCGGTCCAAATCGAAACTCCAAAGGATCAAGCGAGTGAAGCCGCCGCCGACAAGAGATAATTACACCTGTACAAATCGCAGGGCTTGAAATCGAAATTCTGCTCGACTGAAATCTGACCTCTGAAATCTAGCCGCTCGATTTTCTTCTTCAGCCTTTCTACGTTGCCCTTTCCACCCTGTCCCCGTAGTTCAACGGATAGAACGGAGGTTTCCTAAACCTTAAATGCGGGTTCGATTCCCGCCGGGGATAGATGGTGTGACGCCGTGTGGTTGAGACCCTTTCCGGACGACAATGCATTGTCGCTTCGATTGATTTGCTTTCTCCCGGGTCGGGAAGAGCAAAAGGGTCGCGTCTAAACGTTGTAGATTTATTTGCCCGCGTCGGTAGTCGCTGATGCTCCGTCAAGCGACATAACAATCTGCGGAATTCGCGTAATCCGCGGTTAAGTTTTGCTTGACTTGCCCATTTGAACCATGGAATAAATTCAATTGGGTATCGAGCAGATTCGATAATGAAGACCACGAAAAAGAAAGTCCCGACTTGGAGCGGCGAGAAACACGCCAAGAGCGTAGTTCGAGAGCACGCTCGTCACGCGTACGGATCTAAATCGACCGCGTTATTGTCGCCGAAGGCGAAAAGCTTTGCGCCAGCGGACGTGATTCAACGTGTCGCGAAGGGACTTCCCTTCAGTGAACTCGAGATGTTGAGAAGCGAAATCGATGAACCGCTGGACTCGCTCGCGCGACGGCTCTCGATCTCGCGATCGACCTTACAGCGTCGGCGGACCGAGCATCGGCTTTCGCCCCAAGAATCGGACCGCGTCGTGCGCTTTTGGCGACTTCTTCAACACGCGACAAAGGTTTTTGGTGATGTCGCGCGCGCGCGGCAATGGCTGAAATTTCCGCAGCGCGGACTCGGCGCGGCTGTGCCGCTCGATTACGCGAGCACCGAAGTGGGCGCGCGCGAAGTCGAAAATCTTCTGGGGCGAATCGATTACGGCGTTTACTCCTGATGCCATCGGGCTGGCGAATCGTTCGCGGTGCACGCATCAAGACCGCCTTCACGGGTGAAGGCAGCCGGGTTTACGGAGGGAGGTGGAACTCGCGCGGGACTGCCGTGGTTTACGTGAGCCAACACGAATCTCTCGCAGCGCTCGAGCTCTTCGTTCACACCATGCCAGTATCTCCAATCGAGCGATACTTCTCCTTCCGGCTCGAGTGGAACGACAATTTCACGGAGTACTTTCCGGTCAAGAAACTTCCGCCCGACTGGAACGCGGAACCGCCGACGAGCGCGAGCATGCGCATCGGCGATGAATGGGCGCGGCGGGCCAGCTCCGTTGCGTTAGCGTTGCCTAGTTTGCTCAGCACGAGCGAGCTGAATTTTTTGCTCAACCCGAACCATCCGGACTTCAAAAGAATCAAAATAAACGGGCCGATAGAATATCATTTCGATCCACGAATGGCTCGGCGCTGATTCCTGGGGCTGTAGCGGCGGTCTATGACCGTCGCACTTTCGGCACCAACTGCGTTACTTCTGAATCTTTACGCCGAGCTCTTTAACGAGGAAGGCCCAGCGGTCGGCGGTTTCTTGGATGATTTTTGTGGTCGGTTTGCCGGCGCCGTGACCAGCTTTGGTTTCGATCCGAATCAACACGGGTTTGTCACAACCTTGCGCAGCTTGCAGTCTCGCGGTGAACTTGAAACTGTGGGCGGGCACGACGCGATCATCGTGATCGGCGGTCGTGATCAACGTCGGCGGATAACAACAACCTTTGACGATGTGATGCAACGGCGAGTAAGCGTATAGAAACGGAAAGTCGTCTTTGTTCTCGGAGCTGCCGTAATCGGAAGTCCACGCCCAGCCGATGGTAAATTTTTGGAAATGCAGCATGTCCATCACGCCCACCGCGGGTAGCGTAGCGCCGTAAAGATCGGGCCTTTGTGTCATGCATGCGCCGACCAGCAAGCCGCCATTGCTCCCGCCGCCGATTGCGAGTTTCGATGTCGATGTAAATTTATTGTCGATTAAGTACTCGGCCGCGGCGATAAAATCGTCGAACACGTTTTGTTTCACATGCAGCATTCCGGCTTCGTGCCATTTCTCGCCGTACTCGCCGCCACCGCGCAGATTCGCCAGCGCGAAGACGCCGCCCATTTCCATCCAAACGAGATTGGCCGGACTGAATGAAGGCGTCTCGGAAATATCGAACCCGCCATAACCATAAAGGTAAGTCGGGTTCTGCTCGTCACGTTTCATTCCTTTTTTGTAGGAGATGAACATCGGCACGCGCGTGCCGTCGGCACTGTTGTAAAAGACTTGCTCGGTCGTGTAATCGTCCGGATTGAATTTCACTTTCGGCTGAAAGAGCAGCCCGCTTTGGCGATTGTCGAAGTTGTAACGAAGGATCGACGTCGGCGTGGTGAAACTGGTGAACGAATAAAACGTCTCGCGATCCTTGCGTTTGCCGGTGAATCCGCCAGCCGAACCGATTCCTGGCAGCGCGATCTCGCCATCGGGCGACCCGTCCGGCTTGAACAATTTCACCAGGCTGCGCGCATCTTTCAGATAAACCGCGATGAAGCGGTCGCCAACCACGCTGACGGCTTCGAGCTTATCGCTAGACTCCGGCACCAGCTCTTTCGGCTGTGGCGGGAGCGGTTTGGTCGTGTCGATGGAAGTGATGCGGCCGAGCGGCGCGTTCAAATCCGTCTTGAACCAGAATGTCGGCCCATCGTTATCGAGAAAAGCGTATTTCGCGTCGGCCTTATCGAGCAGCTCGACCACCTTCGAGTTTGGATCGGCAATGTTCTTGTAGAAGATCCGGTTTTTCGGATCGGTGCCGCGCTGCACCGTGATGATGAGATAATGACCGTCGTCGGTCACCTCGGCGTTGAAGAGCCATTCCTTTTGATCGGGCCGCTCGTAAATGAGTTTATCCTGCGATTGCGGCGTGCCGAGTTGATGGAAGAAGAGCTTGTGATTGTAAACCTGCGAACGGAGTTTGTTTTTCTCATCCGGTTTGTCGTAGCGGCTGTAGAAGAAACCGCTGCCGTCTTTTTTCCATGACGCGCCCGAGAATTTGATCCAGTCGAGTTGATCGCGTCGGTCTTTGCCAGTCTCAACGTCGCGCACTTTCCATTGCTGCCAATCCGAACCGGCAGTCGCGAGTCCGTAGGCGAGAAGTTTTGCATCATCGCTCACCTCAAGCCCGCTCAATGCGATCGTGCCATCTTTCGCGAGCGCGTTTGGATCGAGAAGTTGTTTCGGTGGTTCGGATACATTTGTCGATGTGTAGAGCACGCTTTGGTTCTGCAATCCCGAGTTTTTGGAGAGGAAGTAACGGCCCTTTTCTTTGAACGGGACGCCAAAACGCTCGTAATCCCACACTTCAGTGAGACGCTTCTTAATTCCGTCCCGTTGCGAAATTGTTTTCAAAAAGTCGAACGTGATTTTGTCTTCCGCTTCGATCCATTTCCGCGACTCGGGCGAATCCGGATTTTCGAGTGGCCGATAGGGATCCGGCACTTTCGTTCCGAAATAATCGTCGACCTGGTTGCTCGTCGGAGCCAACGGATATTTGAATGTCGGCTGCGAATCTACCGCAAAAAGCACTGCCAGCGGCGATACAATGAAAAGCGCGAGAAACGTGCGGTTCATAAGTTGCCGCCAACTATGATCGCGAAAAAGTCGATGTCGATCTTAGCCTTGGCATCGCGACCGCCTTTAAGAACGTCGCGAGCTAGGAAGACAACAAACTAAACTGGGAATAATTCTTCGGCCTCAGCAGCGGGCCACTTGCTGGTCGCGTTTTCTCGCAGTCGTTTAGTCCTGGAGGATCATGCCAGGGATGCCTGCGCTTCTTGACGCGACTTACCGTCGCTTCGCCGCGCCGGCAATTAAACGAGCTCGCGAGACAATGGCGCGTTTGTGCGTGCCGCGACCGATTTCGCCGGCGGGATCGTGCGCGATAACGTCGAAGACGAAAAGTTTTCCGTCGCGCCCGCGATAAGTCGCCCTGGCAGTGACTTTGGCCCCGATCGGCGTCGCGGCGGTGTGGCTAACATCGACATGTGCGCCGACCGACATTTCGCCCGATTGCAAAAGCGGATGCAGAATGCGCGCGCCGGCCAGTTCCATCAACGCGATCATGCGTGTCGTAGCGAAGACCGTTGGAAAATTATCGCGCGGATCGTCGCTCAATTTTAGCGCGCTTGCGCAATCCGATTCGCGCACCACAAGATCGACCATTGCGCTCGCGCCAATCTCTGGTCCGGTCGCCGCGGCGACACGGACTCGTTCGGTGGCGAGCTCGGTCATTCGTGTTTCCAGCCGTTGCCGTTGCTGTCGCCATCTCGCGCCAGCGCCGGTTCGGGAACAAGATCGACATCTTCGGTGGCGCCTTCTAATTCCGCATCCATCAGAGACTTCTCGTGGTGCTCTTTGGCGATAAGCATGTAGAGCGAAGGCACGATGAACAACGTGAAGATTGTTCCAATCGTCATGCCGCCGACGAGCACCAGACCGATGGAATTTCGAGCAGCCGCGCCGTGGTCATGAGAACCGGCCGCAACCGCGTGCGCGATGCCTCGGCGATGGCGGCGAGTTTCTCGCGACCCTGCCGCTGCAATTCATTGGCGAACTGCACGATCAGGATGCCGTTTCGTGAAATCAGACCGACCAGAGTGACGAGACCAACCTGCGAATAGATGTTCAGCGTGGTAGTCCATTTGTCGGTGAAGAATGCCATGTTTGGGTTCGGCATTTTCAAAAACGTAAAGGTCAACGCGCCGAACATCGCAAGTGGCACTGAACCCAGCAGAATTATCAATGGATCGCGGAAGCTATTGAACTGCGCGGCCAGAACCAGAAAAATCAAAATGACGGCGAGAGTAAAGACCGCTCCAAACTTGCTGCCTTCGGTGTGTAACTGACGAGACTCGCCGGTGTAATCGACGATGTAGCCTTTTGGCAAAATCTTCTGGGCCTCGTTCTCGAGGAACTTCAATGTTGTATCGAGCGAACCTGTGGGCACACCGCTGAGCGCGACGGCGTTGAGCTGCTGCATGCGATTAAGTGACCGCGCAACGGTCTTGTGACGGATTGAAGCGACCGTGCTCAACGGAATGAGCTGATTGTTCGGACCAGTGACGTAAATGTCTTCGAGCTGCTCCGGATTCAAACGATCGATTCGCTTGACCTGCGGGATCACCTTGTAACTGCGGCCGGCGATGTTGAACCAGTTAACATAGTTGCCGCCAATAGCTGCGGATAAATCACTGCCGACTTTCTGCATGTCCAACCCCATCGATGCGACCTTGTCGTGGTCGAACACGATTTCGGATTGTGGCTGATCGATCTTTGTGTCGATGTCGGAGAACTGGAACATGTGCGCCTGCATCGCTTTGGCCTGGAGTTGCTGGGCAAATTCGAGGATTCGTTCGGGATCAGCCGTCGAAGTAATAACGAAACTCACCGGAAAATTATCCGCACCCGGAAGAGCTGCCGGCATTACCGGGAACATTCGAATTCCCGGAATAGCTCCGAGCTTTTGCTGGATGAGCGGCAAATAATTTTTTGTCGGCGTCTTGCGCACGCCCCACGGTTTCAAAACCATTCCGCCAAAACCGTTGTCTGGGAATGTCAGCTGAAAGGTGAACCGTGTGTCCGGAACAGCGGCAAAAATTTTGCCGGCGGCATCGGCATAACGGATTGTGTCGTCGATCGTTGCATTGGCCGGCGCAGTCATGATGCCGAAGATCACGCTTTGATCTTCTTGCGGAGCTAACTCGCGCGGCGACATATACCAAAACAGAGCACCCAAAAGGGACAACCCGATCCAAACAGTATAAACAGCCGGACGCGCCGCCAGCGTGCGATCGAGATTACGGCCGTACCAATCGCGGAACCGATCGAAAGTACGAGTGACGAAACCGCTGAAGCCGGTTTCGACATGTTCCGCGCGCAGCAGATTCGCCGACATCACCGGCGACAGGACAAGAGCTACAACGCCCGAAATGAAAACGGCGCCCGCGAGCGTGAGCGCAAATTCTCGGAAAAGCGCGCCGGTCAATCCGCCTTGCAGCGCGATTGGTGTGTAAACCGCGGCGAGCGTGATCGTCATGGCGATGATCGGACCGACCAATTCGCGCGCGCCAACCAGCGCTGCTTGCATGCGCGACATTCCTTCACGCATGTGGCGCTCGACGTTTTCGACCACAACGATCGCGTCATCGACCACCAATCCGACCGACAGCACGATCGCGAGCAGGGTGAGGAGATTGAGGGTGAAGCCGAACAACTGCATCAAAAACAACGCGCCGATCAGCGAAATCGGGATCGCGACTACCGGCACAACCACCGATCGGAAAGAGCCGAGGAACAAAAAGATTACCACCATCACGATGAGTAATGTATCGTTCAAAGTCTTCACAACCTCGTGGATGGCATCGTTAATGTAGGCGGTCGCGTCGTAGGCCATCTCGGCTTTCATGCCGGTCGGCAATTCTTTTTGGATTTGCTCCAGCTCAGTGCGCACGCGCTTGATTACGTCGATGGAATTCGCATTCGGCAGGACCCAGATGCCCATGAATACTGCTTTTTCCCCGGAGAAACGGACTTCGGTGTTGTAATCCTCCGATCCGAGCACGACGTCCGCAATGTCGCTTAATCTGATCAGGTTTCCTTTGTCCTGGCGGACGACCAGTTTCTTGAAGTCATCCGCGTTGTGCAAATCCGTGTTCGCGGTGAGGTTAACCTGAAGGAGCGAACCCTTAGTGCTGCCGACCGCCGCAAGGTAATTGTTTCGCGAGAGCGCGTCGCGGACTTGCCCCGGACTGATATTCAATGCCGCCATCCGTTCAGGCTTTAGCCAGATGCGCATCGCGAAGGTGCGACCACCGAGAATGTCGGCTCGCTGCACGCCACCGATCGCAGTTAGACGAGGTTGGACCAGTCGGACCAGGTAATCCGTGACCTCGTTAGGCTGAAGAATGTTGGAGGTAAAGCTCAAGTAGGCCGAGGCGATCTGCGAGTCGGCCGGAATAATCGTAATCACAGGAATCTGCGACTCGGGCGGCAAGAAGTTACGGACGGAATCTACTTTGGAGCTGATGTCCGACAGCGCTTTGTTCGCGTCGTAATTCAATTTCAAGCGCGCCGTGATTGTGGAAACGCTCTGCTGACTTTGCGATTGGATGTAATCGATCCCGTCCGCGGCCGCGATCGCGCGTTCGAGGGGCGTGGTGATAAAGCCGCGGACCAGTTCCGCATCCGCGCCGACGTAAATGGTCGTCACCGTGATCGCCGCGATATCGCTGCGCGGATACTGGCGCACATTGATCGTTTTCATCGCCTGCAAACCGGCGATGAGAATGATAAAGCTGACCACCATCGCGAGGACCGGACGGCGAATAAAAAGATCGGTAAACGATTTCATGTCGATCCTACGAGTCCACTGGAGTTGGACTCACCTGCGGTTTGGGCGCGAGATCGTTGTTGATCGTCACCAGCATTCCGTTGCGCAGCTTGAAAACGCCAGTACTAACCACCACCTCATCTGGTTTCAGACCCTCGATGATCGACACGAAATCGCCCCGGGCTTCGCCCACCCGGACAACTTGAGATCGAATTGTTTGCGATTCTTTGCCGCTCTTCGGATCCTTTTTCTTTTGGATCACATAAACCGAGTCGCCGTAGGGCGCGTACGAGACCGCCGACCCTGGAATGACGAGCGTCTTGTGCTTTTCCGGCAACACGACTTCCACCTAATGTTGCCTGCAACGTCACGTTGCGTGTCGCCACGTCCACCGCTGAATTAATTGCGGTCAAAGTTCCGTGAAACACGCGTCCCGGAAACGCATCTGTGCGCATATTCACTTCCAGGCCGGTAGACAATTCTGACAGTCGCTGCTGCGGCAATGCAAAATCGACATAGACCGGATCAAGCGACGTCAACGCGACGACCTGCTGACCGGCGTTAATCATCTGGCCCACGTTGACTTGGCGAATACCGAGCTGGCCATCGAACGGGGCGTGCACTTCCTTTTTTCCGATCATCGAGCGCATGTTATCAACCGTGCCTTTTTTCTGCCCAAAGGCGGATTCAGCCGCGTCGAGTTCTGACTTGGAAACGACTTTGCGCGCAGCCAGATCGCGCGTTCGCTGCAGATTTGCGCGGGCCAATTCCAAGTCCGCTTCGGCCGTGCGCAGCTGTGCGTTCTCC
>QHQE01000164.1 GCA_003219265.1 Verrucomicrobiota bacterium | reverse complement strand
TATTGTTGAGCGTGTTGAGAAAACCGACCGCAGCCGAAACCAAAACGAACGCGACCATAAGCGCAGCCCAGATTTTGTTCACGTTGCTGAGCAAGCGATAAAGCGCGATGCCGAGACAAATGAAAATGACCTGTCCGATGAGATCGCCGAAGATCGACAATCGAAACATCGTTTCGTGTGCCAAAATATTGTCGGCGGTCGCGGCGGCGTTTCCGCGCACGATGAGTTTGCTCGGGACGTAGATTAAGCTAAAGGGCGCGGTGAAAACCATCGACAGATAAATAAATCCGGCGATGCGCGCGGCTTTTTTGGTTGGATGCATCGGTTTCAACTTTTCAGAGTTTCAACTTTCAATTTAGAGCTTCATCAGCCTAACGAGGCTTGCTCCTTCCATCGTTCAACGTTCACGCCGAACACGAGGAGCCAGAACCCCAGCGCCAGCTCGCCGACGCCGAGCGCCAGGTTGTAGGGGTAGAGGTAGTTCGCGAGCGGCGGCCACAAATACGTCGAATAGCCCAACCCCGCCAACGCCTCCAGAACGCCGAGGATCCGAGGCAGGAAGGTCGACTTGTAAACGACGTAGCCGACGAGCATGCAGCAGAACCCGAAGAACGCGAGGTAGAGGTTGAAGGCGTGCCCGCTCCATCGGAGGAAAAGGAGCGCCATGGACTGTAGTTGTTCGACGTTGAATGCGCCAAGATCCTTCCCGCTCTTCAAGAGGACCAAGACGGGGAGTTGAACGAGACTGCCGCCAGCCTGAAGAGCAATCGCCACGAGGCCGAAGAATGCTATGAGCAAAGCGGCGATCCTGCCCACGGGTCTGAACAAGACATAGATGAGAACTGTCCGGGCGATATTGAACGCGACCGCGAAGACGCAGAGGGCGAGCCCCAAACGAAACAATGATTCGTTTCCCAGAATGTTGGCTGCCGTGGCTGCGGCGTCCGTGGTGACGACGAGCCGGTTGGGTATCCGCAACTGACCGTTCACCGAGGCCACGCCTTCGAGGACGCCGAGGACAGCAGCCATTCTCGCCAGAAAATGGGGCGACATCTCTGTGATTTGTTGCGTCATAGCTGCACTGCTGATTCGTTTCTCGTTAGGCTAACAATCAGGTAGCGGCGATTCTCTCCATTCACCCTCGCGATTGAATGAGAAATCAGGTTCATATGAAATCACAGTGGGCCGCGATAACGGCGCAGCCGGACTGCTGCAAACAGGAATCCCGCCGCGACTAAGAGCCCGATCCATAGACCGGGACTGCTCAGATATTTTCCTGGCGTGAGTTGGGACAGCGAGTCAATCGTGGGATGACTCTCTCCGTGGAAACCGAAAGCGTGCGACGCGAATCCCATCAGGCGGTGTTTCACGAACGCGCCGAAATACGAAGTGCCGAACGTAATCTTCTCGAAGATTTGGATCACGATAATTGGCAACACGGCCCAAAGAAAGGTCGCGCGCCGCGCCCAGCCTGAAACCAGCAGGAGCCAGCCGTAAATCGGCGCATGCCAGAGCGCAATCGCGGCCAGACCATAAAGCAGCACTAGTAAGTTAAACGGCACCGGCATATGCGCCCATGTCGACGCCGGGCTCATTCCGTGGGATATGAGGACTACGCTCGTTTCCAGCACCATGATCAAGTGCGTGCAAACGATGATGGCGAAGGCGACGAGCGGTAGAACCACCAGGGGGATGGTCGCCTTCGATAGTACGGTGGTGAGATCCGATACCGGAAGCGACTTCCAGAACAGGATGCTGCGGTCCCGACGTTCACCGTGGAGCGCGTCGAGGCAATAGAACACGCCCACGATGAACACGGTGAAGATCATCATCATCGCCGCCAAATCGTACGGCTGCTCGATGGCAGCTCGCTGATGCGCCGGGTCGAGCAACAACACCGCGCGCCTGCGGTCCGCCAAACCAATCGTGCTGATCGCGAAGCCGAAGACCTGGAAGGCGGCGACGATCAACGGCGCTATATATATAGAGCGGTTCTCCCACAACTCGCGCCGCACCGACCAGTAGAGCGGTCGAGTCGGCGCCGTGTTGTAGCCGGGGTCGCTGACCCCGGATTTAGCGGGCAATTCGGGCGCTGCGTTCGATGGAGTATTCATCTGGTAAATAAAGATGACGCCTCGACAGCGTTCCGGGGAGCGCACGCGCCTCGCCATCGCGAAGTTCTTCTTCCTTTGCAAAGGAAGCTCTCGCCCCTATAGCAGCAAGTTCGTTTCGGCGAGGGCACCAAAACGAGCACGCGAGGCGCGTGCGCTCCCCAGATAATACTCAGCGCGCGCGAGCACAAAATTGCCGTCACCTCGGTTCCCCTTTCTTCCCTTTCACGACGCTAGCCGGTTCTTCTGCCTGGCGGCTCTCATTGCCCATTACGGCAACGAACAAGTCGGCGATGCTGGGCCTGCGCACTTCACCAAGCGCGGCGAGTTTTTGGCGATCGACGTTATCGAACAGCATCACACTGCGGCCGAACACCGGGCGCTCGCGAATTGGCTTGAGAGCCCGCGCGGCATCGAGCTGCTCTGGATTCACCATCACTTCCAGATAGCGTGAATCGAATTCTTCCATGCTGCACTCGAGCACGATCCGACCGCGGTCGATGAACATGAGATCGGTCAGCACATCCTGGATCTCTTCCACCTGATGAGTCGTCACCACGATGGTGCGACTGCGATCGAAGTAATCGTTCAGCAGTGAATCGTAGAACTGTTTGCGATAGAGGATGTCGAGGCCAAGCGTCGGCTCGTCCAGCACCAGCAATTTCGCGTTAATCGCCATGACCAGAGCGAGATGCAGCTGGGCCACCATGCCCTTCGACAATTGCCTGACCTTGCTCGCGCGCTTGATCGTAGTCTTCGCCAGAAAACCTTTCGCTTTTTCGCGATCGAACCGCGGATGCACGCCGGCGACGTAATCGAGCAGCTGCGAAACCCGGATCCACCGTGGCAACACGGCGACGTCGGCGATGAAAGAGACGTCGCGCATAAGTTCTTCGCGCGCGGCCCAGGGATCGCGTCCGAGCACGGACAACTTTCCGTCGTATGAGGTGAGACCAAGAATCGCATTGAGCGCGGTGGTCTTGCCCGCGCCGTTGGGACCGATGATTCCGAGGATGCGACCCTCTTCAACCCGTAAATCAATGCCGTCCAGCGCGACCGTTTCGCCGAACGCCTTGCGTAGTCCGCGTGCTTCTATGCAGGCCATAGTCTTAGCGCTTCTCCTTCTCGGCGGGCTTGCTGTGCAGGCCGGCGCGAGCCGAGCCGTAGCCTCGTGCGAAGGTCTGGTCCAGCTTTTTGACAATTTGTTGTAACCGCCGCCAATCAAGCCGTCGCGCAATCTCTCCCTCAGGGAGAGACGAAACCGCCAGTCCGGCCCGGACCGCAGCCGTTTGTGAGGGTCCTGGCTTTCTCAGAACTAACCGTGTCATCGTTTTTCCTTTCCAGATTTCCCCGGCTGCTTCGCAGCCGCGGCATCGAGTTCTTTCTGGGTCAGACCTAACCGCTGAATCGTTTCGGAGATCCGCGGCCATTCTTCCGCGAGAAATTTTTCGCGTTCGCCTTTGAGCAACAGATCCCGCGCGCCGGCATTGACGAACATCCCGAGCCCTCGCCGCGTCTCGACCAGCTGCTCGGCGACCAATTCCTGATAGGCCTTGAGAACGGTGAGCGGATTGACCCGATATTCGGCCGCAACATTGCGCACGGACGGCAGCGGATCGCCTTCTTTGAGCACGCCGTCGAGTATCATGGCGACGACACGATGGCGAAGCTGGCGGTAAATCGGCTGACTGTCGTGCCATTCACTATGCATCCTGTGTTCGACCACTGTGCCTCATATAGTGATATAGTTAACTACAACACAAGCTCACAGGCAAGCTTTTTTTTTATTTTTCTTTGCCCGCCGTTCCCGCCGCTAGCGTGCCTACGCGGGAGAATTCCCGCCGGAAAAGGAAATGGATGATCTTTAAGACTGCTGCGGCATTGCTCGTCGGTCGAAGATCCATGCGGATATTCTCCTTCCTCGCGCCTTGCACCGGCCTTAAATATCTTAAGCCGGATCTGATCCTGCTAGATGTGGCGATGCCGGAAACGGATGGCGGCGAAGTCGCTGCCCGGATTCAATCCGATCCGACATTGCATAGAACACCGATTGTCTTTCTGACGGCCCTTGTGACGAAAGCCGAAACAAGATCGGGCTTGCGGATCCAGGGACATCCATTTCTCGCCAAGCCGATCAGCTTTTCGGACCTGATTAAAGGCATCGAAGAGAATTTTAGATTTTAGATTTCGGATTTACGATTTCAATGCTGGACCTTCATGGCGCACGCGGCGTGCCGCGTTGAATGCCGCGTTGCGCGGTGAGATACACCGCAAAACTGCCGAGCCAATGTCCACCCTCCTGGTGTTCGCCTGTCACCGCCGCCAATCAAGCGCTGTCATGGCCGTCCTGGCAGAGCAACTGCGCCAGTCGCTTCGGTGTCAATCTCGAATCGCCGCAAGGCGTCTACGCTTACCTTCTTCACTTTATTGGCTCCAGTGGTGTCGGCGGTGCCGTCGTCGTTAACTTCAACCCAGCGACCCCCCAGATGGCTCCCGGTGGTTGGCGGCACCCAGACGTAATTCTTTCCTTTCTTCGCAGAGGCTTGCGAAGCTGACGTTGATTTGAGCTCGAAGCTCAGCTTTGTCGGCTCACTGGCCTTGGTCTTCGTATTGTTGATCGAAGCTTTTATCGCGCCATTCACGATTAATGTGACCCGATACATGCCTACGGGTAAAGTGTCCGAAGTGTAGTGACCACTCGCATCCGTCTTCACTGTCTTCAGCAGTTTGCTTCCGTCTTTCGCCTCGATCCGAATGTCAGCGCCCTTGACTGGTTGTCCCTTCGGGTCTTTCACGGTCCCTTCGATGGCAGAAATCGCAGCCCAAGCGCTTCCGCTGATTAAGACCAAGCCGAGTAATGCAGATGCGAACATGAGTGAGGTCAGTGAATGATGCGCGGCGCAAAGGGCAGATTTGGAGTTCGTTTCCGTTTGTTTATTTTTCATAATTGTACTTTGTAGTTGAGGGATTTTGACTCGTGATGAAGGAGCCTTTCACTAGTCTCTACCGGAAACGAAAGGCCAAGTTCCTAAATAATTAGCTTTGACACAACCGAAGAGCGGGATCGGCAAAATTGGAAAGTTCAATTCGACCCAGCTTGCAGCTTCACCGATTTAAGTCGAGGCAGGTCCACCTTCGCGCTCAGTCTTGAAAGAGAACGACACACAACTTCGCGATGGGAAGATTGTGCGGAGCAAAGCGCCGCTCAATCTTAAGACGCTGCAGCAGTTTTAGAACCGCTTCTTCAACGCCACATACCAGGTACGGCCCTTGATATTGGTCGTCACCTCGTCGTACCCGTTTTCGAAAGCGCCGGCGACGAACGGCGGTTCTTTATTGAATATGTTATTGATGCCTAGCGCGATCGTTGTGTTGTTGAGCCAGGCATGCCATCTACATGAATTGTACTCCGCTCTCGAGACCGGCATTACGTTCTTGTCCTTGCCGTCCTTCATCGTCACGTTCTTGCAGCAATCTTTGGCGTATCCAGCGACTTCGTTTTGCGCCGCAGGCGCAGGCAAGTTGAACGTGTAATTCAGAATGAAGTCCAAAGTCGCCCATTCACGGATTTTGCGAGGTTTACGGTTGGACGTTGCGAGTTTGTCGTCCCAGTACTGCCCAATGTAGTGGACGGTAAAGCCAGTATCGAGTCCATCGAGCCATGAGCCCGCTGGGCCGTCGTAGAAAAGACTCGCGTAAGCACGATTGCGCGTAAGGACGCCACCGGCGCTCGTCCCGAGGAAGCCGCCACCGAACTTGCCCACAACCTCCTGTCGGCGTTCACCGGGAACCGCTTGGAGTACTGCACGGTTAATATAAGTGCCGTCGAGCGTCAGGGTCACGGTGCCCCGGTCACCATGGCCCAGTCTCGAGGTGTCGAAGGAATAAACCGCCTCGTAATCCCAGCCCTCTTCTATGAACCGCCCTAGATTTTCCTCCTCAAGTAGAAGAAGAACGATCGGGCCGAACGGGTCACCGGGCCCAGTAGAGGGGCCACGTTTGACCAGACCTGGAAATTGTTTCTCGTGATTTACAAGAAACTGCGGATCCAACTGCACGGTGACGGCACGAAGGTCAATGTGGTAGAAATCCGCCAATAACGTCAGACCTCGTAGCGGGCTCCACCATTTGCCGGGCGAAACGACAACGCCATAAGTCCATTCATACGCCGTCTCCGGCTGAAGATTGGGATTTCCGCGAGTGACTCCCACGATTGGAGATCCGGTAGCTGGACTCCGCGGATCGAAGACGACGATATCTTGCGGTAGCGCCCCACGAAATAAATCGCTCAAGGTCGGAGCATGAAACGCTTCACTATAAGTGCCTCGAAAAGTCAGCGCCGAATCGATCGGCTGCCATCGAAACAAGACCTTGGGTCTTTCTGTAGCACCTAAATCGCTAAAGGTTTCATACCGCTCCTGGTAACCTAATTCCAGGCTGGAGAGACCAAGGCAGTTCCAGCTGGGGCTGGTGACAGGGACACGAACCTCCCAATAAACGGACCACACGTCTCGGGTCCCCTTGGTCGGCCCGAAGTTGATCGCGCCAATTGTTTGACCGGAAGCCGTCAGTGAATCAGGTTGATCCATTGCGTGCTCGGTCCGATGCTCGCCACCGATTGCGAAGGCGACGGGGCCCGCTGGAAGATTCAAAAGGTCACCGCCTAGCTTCAGGTCTTCGAGTATCAGCGAGGTCGTGCCGATACGATTGGTCGTGACAAAAACTTTATCAATCAGGGCGCGTGAGTTCTGGCTAATGCCGAATGGATTGAAGGCGGTTGCCGGATTCGTGTCCAGTAATGCGGCGCGCAACGCATTGTTGTTCACGATTCCGCTGAAACGCTGGAGGCGACGATCTTCATTATAACGGAATCCAGCTTGCCATTCCCATGTGGTGAGATAGTCTCCAAACTCGCCCAGGTTACCCTTGAGACCGCCGGTAAACTCGTAGTTATCGGTTGTTATCTTGTTAGTACGCAGCCCTTCCAACGCGCGATAATGGACGCCGGTAGTGAATCCGGTGCCGGGGGGCGCAGCGCTAACCTGAGTTTCCGGATGGTTCGGGTCAAATCCTCCCGGCGACGTGTAATCCGGAACTCTGAATGGATTGAACGGATTTTGAATCGGCACGCTCAGGCCTGCACTACTAATTCCGACCGGCCTGTTAGCGTCGGTAAAGACATCGGGTGTAAACGGAGCGGGCGCCAAGACGCCGTCCCAGAAAGTGCGCACGTATTTGAAATCACCAAAAAGCTCCAAATATTGGTCGCAAATTTTGCTGTCGAGTGAGCCGTAGAGATATTCACGGTCCACAGGGGCCATTGCTGGTGTGAGATCCGCGAAATTAAAGAGCTGTTGCTCCCGCGGCAGAGCAAGAGCCGGCACGTATTGGGGGTCGTTCCTTACATTTGGAAATGCGTGTGGCGTCGGTGTCAGAGCGCCACCGTTAAGACTCGGCTGGTAGACGAAGCTTCCCACACGCCCGGCGAAGAAACTGCTCCGAGCATCCAATCCGCCAAAGGGCCTGTGGTCGGCATCGCGCGAGATATCAACATCGCGCGAATAGATCGCGGCCCGGTTGTAAAGCTCGGCATACACAACAATGTCCGTTTTGTCATCCCCGGTGCCGGCAAGGAGGTATGCCCTCTCTTCACCCATGTCGTGGGCAAAGCCGAGATTGGTGTTGCCATAGCTGGCGTAAACTTCGACGCCACGAAATCTGTGAATCAACCAGACGTTAAACACACCCGCCACCGCGTCAGGGCCGTAGATGGCCGAAGCACCGTCCTTCAGGATATCGATGTGATCAATCAACCCAAGTGGAAACATATTGAGGTCGACCGTATCACCGGCAAAGCCAACTGGCGCTAGCCGGCGTCCGTCTTGCAGCACCAGGGTTTCTTTGGGAAGAATACCGCGCAAGTTGATCTCCGCGCGGCCGTCACCCCCGTTAGTTATGTTTTCATTGATTGATGCTCCGGCAGCCGCAGGCAACTTCTGAATAAAGTCAGTGGCCGTACGGACACCGAGCCGCGCGATGTCCTCCCTGCGGTAAGTGTCGACCGGGTCTGGCCCTACTTCTTCAGCGGTAGGAATGTTTGAGCCGGTCACGATAACCTCCTCGATGGTAACGCCAGCCGGGACCGCTATTTGCGGCGTGGGCGTGACATTTTGCGCGAACGCTGCGAGGAGCGGACAAAAGACGCCTGCGATGATCGCCAGACGCACGCCAGCGGGCTCTTCATGGCGGCGCACTCCTACAACGTTCCTCGTGAATTCGCCGCCGATGGGTCTAACAAGTTCTTCCATCCGCTAACAAGCTTCGTTTTCAAAGTTCATCGCCGGGGTTCGGGTCGCTTGCTAGTGTATTGGGCTGGGGACCGCATTCGGTGAAGAGATGGGCTGATCCTCGGCCGGAAAGAATGTGAGTAGTTCCGGCGGACTCGCTCGCGAATCTTGTAACTGGCCGTCAAAATACACTCGAACAATGAACCCACCGTATCGCCGCCCATCAGAGGAAAGCGTTTGAGTCTTCGGACGAACGTAAGTGGCCGCCAGAAACTTCGGAGTCGCGTCCGTCCAGTCGCGTGCAGAAGTGAGCCAATCATAACCAACGCGCGCATCGGTCGGCTTCATTATTCTGGGTGCCTGGTCGTGGCTTGACCCCGACTTTCAGGGTGAAGTGATTCTGGGCGTTCGGATCGATAGTCTCCGATAGAGTTGTCTCCGTGATCGCTAAAATTGAGTCGTGCGAAACACCGATTCGCCGCAGAAGATGAGGGAAACGTGCGTCGGAATGGAGGGCACGAAATTCGGGAAGAAATGCGATCCACTGCAGTATTCCCGAGTGCTCTGAAAAGGCCTGCTCGAGCCAGCGGAAAGCTTCTTCTTTTTCGCCGAACGCAACGTAAACTGCCGCGATCAAAGGTGCCGAAACGTATCGCTTCTCCCTTTCTCGCAGAAGCTGAGCGAGAATATTTCGCGCGTCCATTTGCCGGCCCATCCTGGCATAGGTAATCGCAAGGCCGCTACTCGGCAGACGCGTCGCCTCCTGGGCTTTGGTGTAGAGAGCGATCGCTTCGGCGAAGTTCCCCTTCTCGCGATACGCAGCGGCAAGATCCGAATCCAGATAAAAGTAATTTGGATCGAGCTGGAGTGTGCGCTGGCCCTCACTAATTGCGTCGTCGATCTGGTCGTTGGCCAGGTAGGCGGCGGTGGCAACGTAGCTGATGATGGGCGACACCGGATCTAGTTTCTTCGCTTCAAGCACAAACCGGAGCCCTTCTGTTAGTTGGCCTTGGAAGAGGGGCAGCAGCGCCAGGAAGAAGTGAGCTGGTGCCGAGTTGGGATCGAGCTGGAGCGCACGTTTCAACTCTGCGTCCTCGCCCGCCAGGTCCCAGTCAAGGACCCTTTTCGCTTCGCCAAGGTAGCAATGCGCTTCAGCATCTTTCTCGTCTAGCGCAATCGCCTTCCGGGCTGCTTCTTTTGATGCCGGGTAAGCTTCGAGTGGTTTTACATAGACGTCGGCCAGAAAATACCAAACCTTCGCGATTCCAGTCCACGCGCGCGAAAATGTTGGGTCTTTCTCGAGAGCGCGCTGAAAGAAATTGAGCGCCCTCCGCAAATCCTCTTCGCTGCTCTTGTTCGAGAAAAAGAGGCCTTGCAGATAAAGATCGTATGCCTCCGTGTTCTGTTGTTCCCGGGCGGGAGGCGAGATGGCGAGCTTGACCTTGAGCGCGTCAACAATTGAGCGAGTTATCTCATCTTGCAACGCAAAGACGTCCTGCAGTTCGCGTTCGTACGTTTCCGACCACAGATGAAAACCATTGCGTGTATTAATCAACTCCGCGGTAATACGAATGCGGTTTCCTTCGCGTCGCAAACTTCCTTCAAGCACGTTCTCGACGTTTAGCTTTTTCCCAACGTCGCTCACGTTCGCGCTCTTCCCTTTGAAGGAAAATGACGAGGTGCGGGCAACGACGCGCAGGCCATCAATCTTTGCCAGGGCACCGAGAATCTCCTCGCTTATACCGTCGCAGAAATACTCCTGATCTTTTGCCTGGCTAAGATCGAGAAACGGCAGCACCGCGATGCTTTTTTCCGGCCGCTCAAGCGGCAGCATTTTGGCGAGCTCGTCGCGGAAGAGCCAAATTACCGCAGCCCCCAAAAGCAGACCGGCAGCGCCCGCTGCTATCAACTTCGGGTTACGCCTCGACCAACGCCAGAGCTGGGCAGGCGCTAAAACCGGACGGGCGACGATAGAACGTCCGTCGAGCCAGCGCTCCAAATCAGCAGCGAGATCTCCGGCGAACTGGTAACGCGCTTTTGGATCACGCTCGAGACAGCGTGCGCAAATGGTTTCCAAATCCCGGTCGCGTGAGTGTACGAGCGAGCGCAGTTTCGGTGCGGGCGTTTCCGAGGCTTGCCGAATGACGGAAAGCGCGTTGGAGCCCAAAAACGGTGGGCGGCCAGTCAGCAGGTCGAAGAGAATCGCGCCGAGACTGTAGACATCGGCGGCCGGGGTAAGATCGGCCGGTGCGCCCTCGGCCTGTTCGGGTGCAATGTAACCGGGGGTTCCGAAAGTAGTCAGCGATTTCGTAAGATCGTTGTTTGCGTCCAGCGATTTTGCCAGACCAAAATCGCTCACCAATGGTTCGCCGCGGCCATCGAGCAGAATGTTTCCCGGTTTGAGATCGCGATGGAGAATTCCCCGGCCGTGGGCGTATTCTATAGCGCGCGCGACCTTGGCCATCAGTTGCACACACTTTCGCGGTTCGCTACGAAGAGAAGATCCCGCGTCGCGCAAGCTTCCACCCGTCGCGAATTTCATGCTGAAAAACGGAAGGCCGTCCTCGCTTTCGCTCACCTCGTATATCGGAAGAATGTTGGGATGATCAAGACTGGCTACGGCGTCGGCTTCGCGTCGGAAGCGTATGAACGTTTCATGTGAATCAGCGTGATAATTTAGAACGCGCTTTACGGCGACGATCCTGTGGGAGTGTCGCTGGCGCGCGCGATAAATCACGCCCATGCCACCGCGCCCGATCTCGTCGAGGATTTCGTAATTGCCCAGGCGCCATTGCTTATCCGGCACGTCGACTTCGGCGATTACGCTTTCAAAAACCGCTCGCGACACCTCGCCAGCAGCTTCCAACCCCTCGCGCAAGAGGCAACTCACGCAAATTCCGGTGTCAAGCCGCGTGGTGGCGCCGCACTTCTCGCATTTTGCCGGGCCCTTGGTCGCACTCGGGATCGAGTCCGACAGGCCTTCCGAATTCTTCATCAGAGTTACTCAGCTCCGGCGGCGAGGGCCGCACATAGGTACCGGATCTCGTCTTCCACGTCCGCGGGATTTCCGACCGTGCGCGCGACTTCATCCCGCAGCAGGCACCGGTAACGCTGCCGCATGATGTGCAGCTGCTTTTTCACGGTAGTCTCGGCCACTCCCAGAGCCGCGGAAAGATTGGCGTAGGATACCTCATCGCGTTCCGCTGTGAGATGGCGGCTTAACGCGTAGAAGAGCCGGAGCCTATCTTTGCCTTCGCATTCCTCGCGGAGGCGTCGAAGCGCCTGTTCCACCACCGTCGCGGCCCAATGAAGGTCGAAAAGCCGCTCCGGCGGCAATGAGTCGAGCGCCTGGGCCGAGATGAATAGCTGCGACGGCGCTTCCACCATCCAGTCATCCCAGGAAACAAATTCCACGCCGCCGCCGCGTTTGCGCGCATGAGTTTTCTCGGCAGCCTTAATGAGGAAATTCTGGAGCGACTTGAGCAGGAGCGAACGAAACCGGCCGCGATTAGGATCGGCGTGCTTTAGCCAGTTGGTCTTCAGCATCATCGCAAAAAAATCCTGCGTGAGGTCCTGTGCGTCCTCAGTCGAATAGCCGCGGCGAGAGACAAACAAGAAAATAGGCCGCCAATAAGTCCGGCAAAGCTCGGCGAGAGCGTCGCGCGCCTTTTGCTCCTCGCCTTCGGAGCTCGCGGCCGAAAGGATGAGACTCCACCGCGTGGTGGCAAACCCGCGCGCTTCGCCTGCACCCTCCTTGCAGAGCTCCCGGTTCACGAGTGAACATTGTGGTCAGCTCTTTCTTTTTATACAAGCTTAAATGGTAGATGCAGTACACTGCCGACGGTACCCGCTCGACCATACTCGCCGCCTGCTGGCAGTTAGGACACCGACAACTTGTCTGCAACGAACCATCTCGTAAGTCGCATCAGCCACGGCCTGGTGGGACTGACCGACGAACTTTAGATTTCAGATTTCACTGCTCCAGCGCGATCTCGGTTCTGAATTCGGCGTTGGATGTCGGACGTTGAGCGTTCGTTTTTTGCAATCTATGGTGCATTCGGCGTGCGGTGTCGAATGCCGCGTTGCGTCGTCAGATAAACCGCAAAACTCCCGAGCCAATGTCCGCCCTCGTAATGTTCGCCGGTTATCGCAGCTAGTCCCGCGCGCCGATGCTCGTCCGCCGC
>QHQE01000195.1 GCA_003219265.1 Verrucomicrobiota bacterium | reverse complement strand
AGTAACGGAAAAGAATCGAAAGTAAGCGTGGTTGATCTCAACACCGCCAAGACGATTACCAAAGTGGAAACAGGTGAGAACCCGGATGCGATCCTGTTCGAACTGACGAACTCGGAGGTCTACGCATTTAACGGACGCGGAAAATCGGCCACGGTCATCGACACAAAGAACAACAAAGTAGTCGTGACCGTTCCGTTGTCCGGCAAGCCGGAGTTCGCCGCGGCCGATGCATTGGGCGGACGAGTATTCTGCAACATCGAAGACAAGAACGAAGTAGCTGTGATCGACATGAAGACACACGCCGTGACGGCGACGTGGCCGCTTGCTCCGGGCCAAGAGCCGACCGGCATGGCTTTTGACGCGGTGCATCACCGGCTATTCGTGGGTTGCGGCAATAAATTGATGGCCATGTTGGACAGCGATACCGGCAAAGTCGTGGCCAAGGTGCCGATCGGCGCCGGCGTGGACGCGTGCGCCTTCGATGACGCGACACAACTGGCGTTCGCTTCCTGCGGCGATGGAACGATCACGATCGCGAAGGAGGAAGCCCTGGATAAGCTCGCGATCGTGCAAACTCTCACGACCGAACGCGGCGCGCGCACCATGGCACTCGATCCCGCCACGCATCGCATTTACACATGCACCGCACAGATCGCACCGGAGACCGGACCAAGCCCGTCACCGGGCGAACGTCGCCGGCCCGATTACGTGCCGGGCACATTTCACGTGCTCGTTTACGGAACGGAATGAGGCGTCGGCTGGTTTAGCCGCAATTCTTCATCCGCCTTTCCTGTAGCCGCTGCCGCCGGCGGCGGCTTCTTTTGCCGTGACACTACAAACGCGTCTAAGTTCTTGTCCGTGCACGAGCATCTGCGTCGTCTCAATCGTGTTTGGATTGAGCCCCCAATTTGTTTCATCACAACCTGCACAAGAAACCGGCGAAATATTCTCATACATAAAACCGCCGCCAGCGTGTTGATCGACGAATGGAAACGCGCGCGCGAACGTCATCGTTGGGCGATTGGTCGTTACGTCATCATGCCTGACCATGTGCATTTTTTCTGCAGGCCGGAACATGAAGCAAAAACTTTGTCACGGTTCGTCGGGGCCTGGAAGACATGGACGAGCCGAAAGATCCAAAAAGGCAGACCGCAGCCGACGGCAGCGGCTACAACTCCGCAAGCTCTTTGGCAACGCGAATTCTTCGATCACCTGTTGCGGTCTAGCGAGAGCTACAGCGAAAAATGGAATTATATTCGTGAGAATCCCGTACGAAGCGGACTTGTCACGTCCGCCGATGATTGGCCTTACTCAGGTGAGATCGACCGACTGGAATTCTAAGCGACCGTTGAAGAACATGCCAAACAGGTTGGTTTTCCGGCCAATCGCATTTCCGAAGTCCGCTCCGTCATCCATCTAACAACCACAGAACGGTTGTAGCCGCTGCCGCCGGCTGCGGCAGAATATGAAAACCGCGGTTAGCGACCGCGGCTACAATCTTACTCGCGTCCCCAGATCATGGCGACGGAAGTCGTGAGACTGCCGCCCATGTTGAAGGCGCTGAGCTGCTGATACGCGTCGAACACTTGGCGCACGCCAGTCGCGCCGACCGGATGACCGTCGGCAATCAATCCACCGCCGGTGTTGACCGGAATTTCAAACGGCAGCTTCCCGCTCTTTTGATTGCGCACTTGCGGCAGCGTGGTCGCGCCACTCTTGACCAGATCGACACCTTTTCCTGACTCAGCGAGCCCGAGAATTTCGTAAGCGACAATCTCCGTGATTGAGAAACAATCGTGCACTTCCGCGCCCTGAATATTTCTCGGCTTCAAGTTCGCCATCGAAAACGCTTTCTCGGCCGCTTTGCGCGCCGTTGAAAACGTCGGTGCATCTTTCTTGTCGAGCGGCAGATAATCGGTCGTGTGCCCAAACCCGAGTAACCGCGCAGTTTTGTTTTTATCGCGCCCGATTTTCTCGAGATATTTCCCGGAAACGAGAAGGATTGAGGCCGCGCCGTCGGTGATCTGCGAACAATCCGAAACCTTGAGCGGCGGTGCGACGCTCGGATTTTTGTCTGACACTTGCGACGCGCAATCGAGAGTGAGATCAGCGGCGCGCATTTGCGCGAGCGGATTCAGTTTTGCGTGCGCATAATTTTTCCACGCGACCTGAGCAAGGTCATTTTCCGTGGCGCCATATTTGTCGATGTAAATTTGCGCGATGCGACCAAACAACTTCGGGAACATGAAATCGCCATACTCCGGTTTCTCATTGTGATAATCGGCCGCCGCGCCTAGCACGTCGGCGCCATCGAGCGACGACATCGTCTTCTGCTGCTCCGCGCCGACCACGAGCACGACGTCGTGAAAGCCACCCATGATCCATTGCGCTCCGAGCAAAACGGAAAGCGCGCCGGACGCGCAGGCCGCTTCGGTGTGCATGGTCGGGATTCCGCGCAGTTTCGGATCGATCTCCGGAATGAACGCGCCGAGCTGCAACTGCTTGGTGAACTGGCCGGCGTTGAAATTGCCGACCGTGCCCGCCTGAACTTCTGCGGGATCGATCTTGGCGTCGTCGATCGCTTTTTTCCCGGCTTCAATGATCAAGTGCCGGATGGTTTTGCCTTCCTTCTTCAGGTTGCGCTTAAAATCGGTGCGCCCGCCGCCGAGAATGTAAACTTCGTTCATAGGTGAGTGATGCTCGCAACAATTTAACTCTCATTTTTATCAATGTCACCTGCACGTAAGGTGACTCTGGGGAGCGCACGCGCCCTCGCGTGCACATTTCGGCGCCATCGCCGAAATGTTCGGAGGGAAAGTTCGCGATGGCGAGGCGCCATCGCCAGCACGCGAGGGCGCGTGCGCTCCCCAGATAATTCACGCTAACCGCCGAATGCACTGATCCCCGTGATGTCGTGACCGAACGCTCTCAAGGTTCATGAGGTGCCGGATCACGGAATAGCGATCTGTGATGCCCACGGCGCCCAGTATGTCGCGCGCCTTGCGCGCGCATTCGAGCGCCATCCAGACGTTGTTCCTCTTAGCCAGCGAAATCTGCACTGGCAGTGCCGTGCCCGCCTCCATCATGCGTGTAAGACGCAATGCGAGTAATTGCGCTTTCGTAATCTCCTGCACCATCCAAACCAATTTTTCCTGCACCAGTTGGAACCCCGCAATCGGGCGCCCAAACTGCTCGCGCGATTTGGCGTAGGCGAGCGCCGTTTCGTAACAATCGATGGCCGCGCCAATCACACCCCACGCAACGCCCACGCGCGCCTGCGAAAGACACGACAGCGGCGCGCGCAACCCCGACGCTTTGGACAGGCGATTCTCCGCCGGTATCCGGCAGTTTTCGAACCAGCACTCCGACGTGCGTGACATGCGAAGGCTGAACTTCCCTTGAATATCCTGCGCGCGAAATCCGGGAGTACTCTTCTCTACGACGAATCCGCCCACGCGCCCGTCGTCGTCCTTCGCCCAAACCACCTTCACGTCTGCGATAGAGGCGTTGCCGATCCAGCACTTGCTGCCGGTCAAGACATAATGATCGCCGTCGCGCGTGGCGCGGGTTTCCATACCGTCAGGGTCTGAGCCGTGCCCCTGTTCCGTCAGTGCGAAACAACCTACGCGTTCTCCCAACACCAGTCCCGGCAGCCAGCGCGCGTGTTGCTCCGGCGTGCCAAAGGAATGAATCGCGTATATAGGCCCGAGTCGGCCCGTTCAAGTTCCTGCATGATGAGGCCATATGCCGTGTAGCTCTGCCCCGCACAGCCATGCTCTTTTAAGTACGGAGCAAAGAGACGTAACCCACCCATCCGCGCCCTAAGGTGTTCCGGAAATTTGGCCGCGCGATGACAGGGGACGATCTCGGGCATGACTTCCTCCTGCACAAAACGCCGCGCCCGATCGCGCGCCGCGCGCTCGTCGTCCGTGAGGAGCTCTTCGATGGCGTAGTAATCCAGTGAGGTCATGTGGTGCGGCTCCGGGAATACGCGAGAGAGTTTAACGGGCACGCGACGCGAAGACAACGCCGCCTCGCTCCCGATGTTGAACACTGAACGGTTTGAAACCGAACAGTATGGTTGCGCCGCGCTCCGTCGCTGCGCTACAAAGCAGGCCGTTCAATGCATGAGAGGAAGGGGATGAAAGGGTGGGGTCGCGTTTAAAGGACGCGACCCCGTTTTATTCCCGAGATGACGGTACAGGAGAAAGCCGACCGATCGCTTATTTCTTTAGTTCGACAATCAGGTTGTGGATCTCCGTCTTCCCCGTATTCTCTACGGCAAGTGACTCGGCACCGCGCCACCACGCTTCGCCAGCCTTCCTCGTCATAGTAGTTGTCTTTCCGTTCGATCCTGTGAGCATTGGACGCGCCGCCATCGGGATTTTCTGCCCGGGTTTGAGAGTAAAATCCAGCACACGTACGTGGGCATTATTTAGGAGGACCCTGTAATTTCCCGGCGCGACCTTCACAGGGTCTTGCGCCGCCGCGGTCGCCCAAGAGATGACGGTAAAGCAAACGATTGAGATAAGTGTTTTCATAATAGCCGCGTTGTACTTACCATTACGGGGATCAAGCAAGCCTTTTGATTTCCCCCGAATTGCCGCTTTGAACATCTCGACTGGTTAAAACAGTCGAGATCAGTGGTCGCTACTTAGAAGTGCCTGCGACGGAGGTTGGGCTCTTTCGTCACGCCTTTGAACGGCTCGGTACCTCGTTCATATCCCGAGGATGAAAGGTGGGGTCGCGTCTAAACATTTGACACTTCATCCAACAACGTCTTTTTCCGTCCGGTCCCGCTCCTGTTATCTAATTTGAGATGTTAGTTGTTTAGACGGGGGCGGCTACCGCTATTTTGTGGCGCCAATATTTTATGAGATTGGTATCTTTTCAGGATTCTGATCCGCGAAGGGCGAGTTGGTTAGGATCATGGAAATAGCATCCAGTCATGGCACGACTTCACGAATATCAAGGCAAAGCCATTCTCGCCGCCAACGGATTCAAGATTCCGCATGGCCGCGTCGCCTCAACCGCTGATCAAGCCGTGGCGGCGGCCAAGGAACTCGCGAACGAAACGGGCGGCGAAGTAGTCATCAAGATTCAAGCATGGACAACCGGGCGCGCCGGCATTGGCGGGGTGGCGTTCGCCAAAGAGCCGGATGATGTGCGCGCTCACGCGGAGCGGATGTTGTCAATGAAAGTTGGGCAATTTCCTGTCGAAGCGGTACTGGTGGAAGAGAAGATCGACATCGAGCGGCAGTTTTTTCTTTCGTTCGCCATTGATGATGCCGCTCGCGCTCCAATAATTATTTTTGCAGGAGGCGGCGGCAGTGGAATCGAAGAGCGCGCCGCCTCGACGCGGCGCATCGCTTGCGACGTGAATCGCGGACCAGCGGATTCGGCCGTTGGCGAAGCCGTCGCTTCATGCGGACTTTCGCCGGCGCACGTGGCGCAACTCGCCGAGTCGATTCAAAGATTATTTGCCGCTGCGCGCAGCATTGAAGCCCGATCGCTTGAAATCAATCCGCTGGTCCTAACCAAAGGCGGTCAGTTCGTCACCGCCGATTGCCGCATCACGATTGATGATTACGCCGTAGTGCGTCACCCTGAACTGGGTATTGAAATTGCGCGCGAATTCGATCATCCGCCCACGGCTCTTGAACGCGTGGCTTACGCTGTTGAGCAAAACGATCATCGCGGCACATTTTATTTCGCGCAACTGGCCACAGCGGCCGCCAACGATTCCAAAGGCTTGATTGGTTTTCACGGCGCTGGCGGCGGCGGATCCATGATGTCCATGGACGCCATCGTCAACGCGGGATTCACCATCGCCAATTTCACCGACACCAGCGGCAATCCGTCCGCGTCCAAGGTGTATCGCGCCGCCCGGATTATTTTGGCCCAACCTGATCTGGTGGGCTACTTCGGTTCGGGCTCCGGCGTCGCGAGCCAGGAACAATATTGGTCCGCCTATGGATTGGCCAAAGCTTTTTGGGAGCTCGATCTCGATATTCCCGCGGTGATTCGCTTGGGTGGCAACACTGAAGATCGCGCCG
>QHQE01000163.1 GCA_003219265.1 Verrucomicrobiota bacterium | reverse complement strand
AAGTTCAACGGAACTCTCCCGATGTATTGGCGGCCGGTGTAGAGCACAGTGGAGAAATCCTTCTTACTAACGTGGCTGGCTTGATAGGACAGCACGATCTTGTAGACTTGGATTTGCTCGATGTGGGTTGCGGCGTTGGCTTCATGCAAACTCTGATCAACCGCTCTTTAGCTTTTCGTTCTTACACCGACATCGAAGTGTCTCTACCGATTGTTCAATGGCTCAAAGAGAATGGGGAGAGTAGAGACGAGAGGTTCGGAAGGATGGAAAATCGTCTCGTACGACGAACCGACCGAGGCCGTTTATCATGAGTTCGTTCTTGTGTAGACCCGCTACGCCGTCGCCGCCCCCGTAAGTAAACAGGGGGCGTCTCTAGTTGTTTTCCAGAAACTCGAGCGCCTTGTCGTAGCTGTGGCGCTTGAGGTAATGCGCGAGCTGCGCATCAACCGGGTGCGGCAGCGCCGCTTGCAACCTGTCGATCTTTTCCGAAACGGCTTGCAGGCGCGCTAAATGTCTTTCCGGGTCGCGTCGGCTTTGTTCGTCATGAATGATGGCGAGGCGTTCCCGTAAAGCCTCGACAAGATCGACGATCGCATTTTCCATTGGCTCGTGCGTTGAAACTAAAACTTGAAACATCTGGTCGTTTGAAGCAAGCGTGCACTAGTGAGCGAAGACTCCCCGAAGCGCATTTTGATTGTGGACGATGAGGTCGCCTTCCTGCGCGTCATGCGCGAAGCGTTGACCGCTTGTTTGCACTGTGAAGTGGACGGTTCCCCGCACTCCGAATACGGCTTCGAGCTCGCCATCAAGAAAACATACGATCTGTTCATCTTCGATTTTTCCATGCCGATGATCGACGGGGCGTTGCTCTTTTTCCTGATCGGCAAAGTTTACAATAACATGGAACCGCCGCGGATCGTTCCACCGTTGCTTCTTGTTTCCGGAAAAGCGGACGAGGAACGCGCGCAGGAATTGTTAAAGGAACCGGGCGTTGCTGGACTGATCGCGAAACCTTTTGCGATGAACCGGCTGCTGGAAAAAATCAAAGAGTGCGTTCCAGAGATCCAAACTTTAAGGTAGGGGCGATTCATCGAATCGCCCCGGGCGCGTGGCAGAACGACTGGGCGGGCGATTAACGTTAATCGCCCTACCTTAGCGCGGCCCTGTTTCGGAGAGGAGCTGTCGCTTGGCTTCGAGCCAATCGGAACTCGCGTTGCCAGGCAGCGCAAGTCTATGCCGGCGTTCCGAAATGAAGTAAGCGCGGAGACGGATCTCTTCATCGGACGGCTCGGCCGTTCTTTCTGGCGCAGCACGTTTTGATGGCTTTTTTTCCGGCGCGGTCGGACTTTTCTTGCGAGCAGGCTGGGCGTTCTTCCCGCCTGCCGATGCAGGGCGCACCGATCTCTCGTCGATCTTCGTCTCGACAGGGGACGCGCCCGCCGCGTCGGGCCCTTCATTTTCGTTTTGGGCAATGTTGTTTTTTTTCGCCACAGGACTGATTCGTTTGACGGCTTTAATCGGATTACTGAACGTGGGACGATTGGCAAGTGAATTCTCAGTCCCGGTTGGCAGGAATTCCAACCTCACATAACTTCTGCCCATGAGACACTTCGTTTTCCGCTGGATCGTGACGACATTCGCGGTGTTCGTGGCCGCGCCGATTGTTGGAATTAATTATGGTGACCGCGTCGGCTGTCTGCTGGGCGCGTCGCTTCTGCTCGGTATCGCGAACGCCTTTATTCGACCCATACTGCTGTTATTGAGTCTGCCGCTGATTCTCGTCACGCTGGGTGTGTTCATCCTGATCATCAACGCGCTGATGCTGAAGTTCGTAGGCGCAATCGTGCCCTGTTTTGAAGTTCCCGGCTTCTGGAGCGCGTTTTTCGGCGCGATCATTATTTCAATCGTGAGCTGGTTGCTCAGTGCATTTTTTCGCGGGAGCGACGGGCGCGTGCATGTGCTGACGCATCATACGCAGGTCCGGCGTGTGCAGGGCCGCGTGATCGAGCCGGACGAAACCGGACGGAGATAAGCCGGGAGCACAGCCGGCCCGCCTGTCGTTTTGACGCAGACGGCAGAATCTGTTCGCCAACCGTTTGCTTTCGGTACGGCTGGAGATAAAACATCATTAAGGCGCCGAGAACGAAAAAAAGAGAAACGCGAAGCTATAGTCGTATAGCGGTTGGCCTTCTGTAGGGGACGCTGTTAGCGTCTCAACTGGGGAAGCGAACCGCTTCCCTACAGGTTTTTGCTTCCGCGGACGCGGAGCAAAGGCAGCGTAAGGTCCTGGCTTGCGTTTCTGCGCGACGCGCGTTGTCGAAGGTTTGGAGTGCGCGGACATATCCGCGCTTTGGAACGAGGTGACATGTCGCCTTGTAAAAAAGCGGCGACGTGTCGCTTCACTCCAAAGCTAATCTCACTCGCATCGCGAGAGCGGCCGGTACAGCCGTAGGCCGGTGTTGGTGTAGCCGCGACCATCGGCCTCCCGCCACCCGCCTCCAGCGGGTGCTAATGAGACGGCGTTGAAGCGATAATTGCCGGGTAGTCCGGCGCCTTTCGGGCGGGACTGGCGGAAAAGTCCCAGCGAGGCTGGTCTGCTTCCTGCTTTAGACAACCGGACTACGCAATCTTCCGATCATAATTATGGCTAATTCATTCAAAAACTTGGGCTGCGCGACGGTGGCATTGCTCGGTGCGTTGTCCTTGTCGCAAGCACAGACGAGCTCGCCCCAGCCGGCTGCAGGCGCAAGCCCAGCGGCCGCGGTTCAGCCCGCAAATCCAGCGGCAAAAGCTAACGACAACTCGCCCATGATGCTCGTACAAGCGGCTGGGCCATCGGCCTCGCCCGCGGCGACTACTAAAACCACAACCGCCACGACCGAGCCCGAGACTATAACCGAGAGCGGCGGCGTGGGCGTTCGCGAGTTCCAAGGCGATGAGATCGGTCAAGTGCTGCGGCTGCTTGCGCGGCAGGCCAAGATCAATGTCGTGGTGAGTGAAGCCGTTACCGGCACCGTGACCATGCGGCTGGAAGATGTGACCGCA
This sequence comes from Verrucomicrobiota bacterium, assembly GCA_003219265.1. GTDB lineage: Bacteria > Verrucomicrobiota > Verrucomicrobiia > Chthoniobacterales > UBA10450 > AV133. The sequence goes on along the minus strand of QHQE01000163.1, from coordinate 14,917 downwards.
CTCCAGGCGATATCGGTCATTGTGAAGGCCAAAGGCCTTTTCATGGATAAGATCGACAGCGTTTACTACATTAAGACCGGCGCGGAACGGACGGCCGAGCCAACAGAAAGCGACAGCTACCAATTCAGCTACTCGCGCGCGAAGGACGTGGCGCCGCTCGTCGCTTCGCAGCTCGCCAGCAAGGACCCGCCCCAAGTGGACGAGCGCACCAACACCATTTTCTTCCGCGAGACTCGCAGCAACATCGACCATATCCGCAAGATGCTTGCGCAGATCGACAAGCCGACCAAGCAGGTGATGATCGAGGCGCGTCTTGTTGAGGTGACTGCGAATCCGGAGCAGGCGTACGGAATTAACTGGGCGGGCACGTTTGGCAGCGCTACCGGCCCCAAGACAGTCACTTACGGGGCACCTATCGCAAGCGGCAGCCCAGCCCCTGGCGCCAATCCGCCAACCACCGGATTCGCACTCGGCAATCCAAACAATAATAATTTCTTAGGCAGCCTCGGTCATTTGGCATTCAACCAATTTGCCATTCTCTCGGTGCCGCAATTTTCAGCGACCTTGCAGGCCTTGAACGAGGATGCGGATGCCGAGTTTTTGGCCAACCCGCGCGTGGTCACTGCAGACAATCAGCAGGCGAAAATCGAGATAACGCGCAACCAACCCGTCCCGCAATTGAACTTTAACGAACAGACTGCGACTGCGGTGTTCGGCGGATTTCAGGACAAAATATTCGGCAACAAGCTCCTGGTGCGCCCATCGGTGAACAAAGACAACTTCATCACCCTGAGCGTAAAGCCGGAAATCAGCAACAAAGTGGGTGACCAAGCTTTCACCTTTGCCGGCGCGACGGTGACCAGCCCAATCATCGACACGCGCACGCTCGATTCCAATGTGTTGATCAAGAGCGGCGATACGCTCGCGATTGGTGGTCTGCTCCAGGATGAAGTAACCAAGGCCCGCACGAAAGTTCCACTATTGGGAGATGTGCCCTTGCTCGGATACGTATTTCAAAGCCACACCAACACTCGAACCAAGCGCAACCTGCTCGTCTTTGTTACGCCGACGATTATCGACCAGCGCTACGGAACGGGATTGGAAGATCAGGTTTCCGGGCTGCATCACACCGGGGAAGAATATGCCGATCCGAACGGCTGGCGGAATAATGCTAAGGGCGCGGTTAGACTCGTTCCCACCCCACAGCGCCAAGTCGTGGCCGATTATCCCAAGCCGGGAATACCGCCGCCGCCGGAAACGGCGAACGAAGTTCAATTCAAAAGTTCGGCGAAAGATCGCGACTTCTAGAAATTTGCAGATGTGGGGTTGAGGGGGGCGGATGCTCGTAAGACGTCCGCCCTCTTTGCTTTTGCTCAACCGTTGAGATATTTGCTGAGGCGTGCCCGTAGCTCTGTGCGTGCGCGGAAAAGGACGCTTTTTACGGCGGGCACGGAAAGATCGAGAATCTCTCCGATTTGCTCATAACTGAGTTCTTCGTATCGCCGTAGAATCAAAGCCATGCGTTGGCTCTCCGGAAGTTCTGTTATCGCCTGCTCGATCGCCTGCCGCAGCTCAGTTTCCAAAAGCGATGCGTCCGGAGATGGATTGGTTTCATCCTTGAGCGGAATCTCCTCTGCGCTCGGCTCAGTTTGAATCGGGATGTGTGCGTGCCGCTTGGAACGGCGTAACTCATTAAAGACGAGGTTGCGCGTAATTTTTAGCAACCAAGTGGTGAATTTTGCGCGCGGAACATATCGGCCCGCGCTTTTCCAGACGCGGATAAAGACCTGCTGCGCGATGTCTTCGACGTCTGAATTGCTGCCCAGCATTCGCGCCACGGTTCCGGCGACCAACCTTTGGTGTCGTTCGATGATTTCCTCAAAGGCGCGCATGTCGCCATGGCTCACCAGACCCATCAGCCGCACGTCTTCGGCATCGCCGGATTCGCCCACCGGTTTTTGGTCATCGGCCATTACCAACGATAGATGTTGGGTGCGCGTTTCCCATTCAAATGGCTACTTATGAAAAAATGACGAAATCCGAATGACGAATGATTAGAATGACGAAGCACGAATGACGATGCCGAAGGAATGACGAGGCCAAAGAGTCCAAATCAAAACGCAAGATCGACCTCTTCTTCGGTGCTTCGTCATTCGACATTCGTCATTAGGATTTCATCATTGCTGTTTGCCTTCGTTTTTGTTGCAACGCGGAAGCCATGCGTGCATGATTGCGCGGCGCAGATGAACTTCCTGCTTATTCCAAAAGAACTTAGGCCAATCGCCGATAAAGTTGAGGCCCGGCAACGCATTTCGGAGGTCGATGCTCTCGATCTCTACCGCTCGAACGATCTCAACGCGCTCGGAATTATCGCCAATGCACTCCGCGAACAGAAGAATGGCAACTACGCTACCTATATCCTGAATCGCTACATCAATTACTCCAATATCTGCGTTCTCTCCTGCCAGTTCTGCGCGTTCGCCGCCAAAAAACGCGATGTCCATGCCTTCGAACGCTCCATCGACGACATCGTCAGCGCTGTCGGAGAAGCACGCCGCCTCGGGATTACTGAAGTACACATGGTTGGTGGTCTGCATCCGACACTGAAAAAGGATTGGTACCTCAATCTCTTGCGCCGCCTGCGCGCACTCGATCCAAATCTGCACATCAAAGCATTCACGGCCATCGAGGTGCGCCATCTGGCGCAACGAATTTTTCGCATGCCCATTCGTGACACACTTGAGCTTTTGCGCGACGCCGGCCTTGGATCTATGACCGGCGGCGGCGCGGAAATTTTCGATGCCGCGGTGCGAGATGAAATTTGTCGCGGCAAGGAGACTGCCGCGGAATGGCTCGATGTCCATCGCACCTGGCACGCCATGGGTGGCCGCAGCACTTGCACTATGCTCTACGGACATATCGAAACTCTCGCTCAGCGCGTCGATCACCTCCGCCAACTGCGCCAATTGCAGGATAAGACCGGCGGTTTCACCGGATTTGTCCCTTTCGCCTTCGAACCGCAAACTACGGTGCTCGCACACATCAAGCCGGCCTCGGCATTTGAGCAACTTCGCAATCTTGCCGTCAGCCGCATTTATCTCGATAACATCGATCATCTCACCGCTTACTGGGTGAGCATGGGACTGCCGCTTGCACAGGTTTCCCTCAGTTATGGGGTGGACGATTTGCACGGCACGATCATGGAAGAAAAAATTTTCCACATGGCGGGCGCAACCACGCCGCAAGAGCAAACTGTCGAAACTCTCGAGCGCGTGATCCGTGAAGCGGGTCGGGAGCCGGTCCAACGAGACAGCTACTACCGTCACATTGTTTCCGCGAATGGCGCAAAAACGGCCGAAGCGGAACTGGCCTGCGCCTAAATGTGGTAGGGCGAGACGAGCCTATCGAGCCGAATTGTAGGGCGTCTGTGTGAGACGCCCGATTGTTTTGGCGTTTCACAGAAACGCCCTACAAATTTAGTGACCTTGAAATCCCTACGCATCGGTTGCGTCAAATATCTTAACGCCCGCCCGCTCATCCGCGGCTGGCCGGGTGAGGTCACGCTCGACCATCCGGCTGCGCTTTGCGCGCAACTTGCGCGCGGCGATCTCGATGTCGCGCTCGTCTCCAGCTTCGAATTTCTGCGCAATCCAATTTACCGAATCGTCAATGACATTTCCATTTCCTCCGCCGGACCGGTTTACAGCGTTATCGTTGCACATCAGGGGGAAATCTCTGAAGTCGATGAAATAGAACTCGATCCGGCGGCGGAAACATCCGTGAATTTGCTGCGCTGCTTGCTCTCGGAATCGCAATTGAATCCGCGCTTCACCCGTACATCGGCATCTGCGAATGCCAGTCCGGCTCGGACTCGCCGCGCGCGTTTGCTGATTGGCGATCAAGCGATTCGTTTTCGACAAGAACATGCCCATGAATTTCGTTTTTGGGACCTCGGCGAACAATGGGCGCGCGTTGTCGCTTCTCCGTTCGTTTACGCGCTCTGGCTCGTTCGGCCGGAAGTCATCGATGCAAAAATAATCGCGGATCGATTGCGGGCGCTACGCCACAAGAATTTGGCGAACATCGACAAGTTGATTGCCGAAGAAAAGGATTTCGATCGCGAATTTTGTGTCGGCTACTACCGCGAAAACCTCCGATTCGACTTCGGGAAAGAAGAAAGGCAAGGGTTGACCGAGTTCTATAAACGCTGCGTGAAACTGCGGCTTCTCGCGCGTGATGGTTTGGGATTTGGAACCTGGGAATTGGAGCTTGCTCGCCGCTGCGTATGACAAGCAGCGACGAGCTTCGCATCGGCATCTCAGGCTGGCAATACGCTGGTTGGTGAGGAAAGGTTTATGCAAAGGATTTGCCGCAGCGGTGCGCCGCTCCTTGATCTGAATGTCTTGTCAGGCGACGCGACGGAAATAGATTGACCGGTGGAAAGCCGATGGATCATAGCGCCGGCGGAAGAGTTGAATGGCGCGCCGATTCCTAGGGACGTACTCTGTCGCGTCCAATCCGCCAATTGGACGGACTCGTCCCGTGGCGAGCTCTTGAAAACGGACGGCACCCGCCACGGCGGGCAGGCACCGGCCGTCCCTCCATGCGTCGCACGATTGCTCCTGCGCAAAGGCTTTGCCAGCCCGGAGGAAGTGGAAAACTTTCTGCGACCGCGGCTCAAATTGCTGAGCGATCCGTTTTCGTTGCCGAACATGGAAGCGGCGATTTCTCGAATTTTGGCCGCGTTAGATCAACATGAGCGGATTGTGCTCTTTGGCGATTACGATGTCGATGGAGTGACCTCGCTCGCGCTGCTTGCGGAAACGCTGCGCGCTTATCCCGCAGCTGCGGGACCCGAGTTATTTCTGCCGTTGCGGATGGAAGAAGGCTACGGCTTGAGCCGTGAAAGTATCGACCGCTGCCTCGAGAAGTTTGGCCCGAAACTTCTGATCGCGATTGACTGCGGGACTTCGTCGGTAAATGAAATTGTCGATCTCAAGCGGCGCGGCGTGGACGTGATTGTGCTCGATCATCACGAGCCTCCGCTCGGAAGCTCCGGCTTCGCAGGTGAGCCGAAATCGGCGTTGCCGGATTGCGTCGCCATCGTGAATCCGAAAATCGATCCAAGTTCCGCGTTTCATTATCTGTGCAGCGTCGGCATCGTCTTTAAACTGTGTCATGCCCTGCTCAAGACGCGGCCACTTGATGCGTTCGATCTCAAATCGAAGCTGGATCTGGTCGCCCTTGGAACGGTGGCCGACATCGTTCCGTTGAAAGGTGAGAACCGCACTTTGGTTCAACGTGGCGCGCTTGAAATTGCAAGATCGAAAAGGCCTGGACTGAAAAAGCTGATCGAGATTAGCGGTGTCCGGCCACCGATTTTGACCGAAGACATCGGTTTCCGGCTTGGTCCGCGACTGAATGCGGCGGGTCGATTGAGCACGGCAGAAAAGTCACTACAACTTCTTCTCACGCACAACGAAAGCGAAGCCGCGGAGCTTGCCGAGTTTCTCGACAGACAAAATCGCGAGCGGCAGGAAGTTGAGAAGCAAATTTTCCTCGCGGCCGAGGAGAAGATTGCCAATGAATTCGATCCGAACCGAGACGCGGCAATCGTCGTGGGCGCGCGAGGCTGGCATCCGGGCGTGCTGGGAATTGTCGCATCGCGAATCGCGCGCAAGTATCATCGCCCGGCGATGGTGATCGGGTTTGATGATAATGGAGTGGGAAAGGGAAGCGGACGTAGCATTGAAGGCTTGAACTTAGTCGAAGCTTTGACCCGATGCGCAGGCAAGATCGACAAGTACGGCGGGCACGAGATGGCGGCAGGATTGACGATTCAAGAGGAGAATGTCGACCTTTTCTCGGAAGCGTTTCGTTGCGCGGCGCGCGAACTTTTGTCCGACGAAGATTTGCGGCCGCGGCTTCGACTTGACCATGAACTCACGTTTTCCGAACTCAATTCCGATTTTCTCCTTTGGCACGAGATGCTGCAGCCATTCGGCAACGGAAATCCGCAGCCTCTTTTTTTCGCGCGCGAAGTGGAGCCGGTCGCGTCTCCGCGCGTGGTGAAGGACAAGCACTTGATCTTCCGCCTTCGCCAGCGCAATTACCATCGTCGCGCAGTTTATTTTAACGGAGCAACCGTAACTCTGCCGTCGCCGCCATGGGACATTGCCTTTCGTATTCGAGCGGGCGAATACGAAGGCGAGACCTTGCTTGAAATGCAGGTGGAAGCGCTGCGGCAAGCCGGGCCAATCGAGTGATAGCATTGACGAAAAAGAACGTTCGTTGCGGCGAGGCGCTGCAGCCAGGTCGCCGCGGCGACCGTTCCCCAGATGATGGAAATCTCGCAACCGCTGGCTGAACTCGATTGGATCCCGCGCCCGCGCTTGCTCGCGCTGTGCCGGCTCGGCCTCGAGACAGTGGAAGATTTGCTCACGCATTATCCGCGACGGCACGAAGATCGGCATCAGTTTCCGGAATTTCCGCGCGAGGAAAGCGACACGTCGATCTGTTTGTGCGGCGAGGTGGTCAAGACTTCGCTGCGCAGGTTTGGCGGGTGGAAAAAGATTTTCGAAGCGACATTGCACCAGCCGGATGCGAATGCGCTCAGCCAGCCGCTCGTCTGCCGCTGGTTCAATTTGCATTACGTGCAAAAAATGATCGCCACGGGTCAGCGGCTGGTCGTTTTTGGCAAACCGCGGCTGCGAGGCAACCGCATTTGCATGGATCATCCGGAGTTCGAAGTGATCGAGAACGATGAGGAGATGTCCATCCACTTTCGCCGGATCACGCCGATCTATCCGGCGACCGAAGGGCTTTCACAACGCGCCCTGCGAGGGATCATTTATCGAATTCTGCAACACCTGGATAATGAGCGGCTCGAAACATTGTTGCCCGCCGCTTTGGACGGCGGCGACGGAACCATCGCGATTCGCACAGTTCATTTCCCGGAAGATTGGGAATCGTTGAGCGCAGCGCGTGAGCATCTGGTTCTCTCCGAATTTTTCGCGATGCAAATGTTAATCGCGGCGCGGCGCGCTGAGTCTTCGGTTCGAGCCGGCGCAGCGCATTGCGGGCGCGGCGAACTGCTCGAGAAATTTCTTCGCTCGCTTCCATTTGAGCTCACCGATGCGCAAAATAGAGTGATCGCAGAAATCCGGCGCGATCTTGCCGCGAACCATCCGATGAACCGCCTGCTGCAAGGCGACGTCGGCTCGGGAAAAACCGTCGTGGCAATCGCAGCGATCCTGCTCGCAATCGAAGCCGGGTTCCAGGCTGCGTTCATGGCGCCAACGCAAATTTTGGCGGAGCAACATTATGCCGTTCTGCGACGATGGCTCGAGCCGCTCCGTGTGCGGTTGTCAATCCGAACCGCGGCACGGCAGGAAGAAAGCGGACCACTGCCATTATTTGAGTCGGGTAACGCACGCAAGGAAAGTTCGTCACGCCGAGGCGGCGTGACCAGCACGCGAGACGCGTGCGCTACCCAGACGCGCCGCGATGATGCGCCAGACGTGATCATCGGGACGCACGCGCTGCTCTATGAGACGGTTTCGTTTTCCAATCTCGGTCTGGTGGTGATTGATGAGCAGCATAAGTTCGGCGTCGCGCAGCGCGCACGCCTAACGAGTCGTGAGCCTGCGCCGGACGTATTGGTGATGACGGCGACACCGATTCCGCGCACGCTCACAATGACGGTTTACGGCGATCTCGATGTTTCAATGATCGATGAGATGCCGCGCAATCGTGGGAAAATAATCACTGCGGTACGCGACGAATCCAAGCTCGGCGAAGTTTTGGTATTCTTGCGGACGCAGTTGGAATCCGGGCGGCAAATTTACGTGATCTATCCGTTGATCGACGAAAGCGAGAAGTTGAATGCAAAAGCGGCAGCAGCGGAGTATGAGACATGGCGCGAACGCTTGCATCCATTTCGCTGCGAGTTGCTGCATGGCCGCATCCCGGCGCCGGAGAAGCAGGAGATCATGGAACGTTTTCGGGGCGGAGAAACCAAAGCACTGATTAGCACAACGGTGCTCGAAGTGGGGGTCGATATTGCCAACGCGACCGTGATGCTCATCGAGAATGCGGAGCGTTTTGGGCTGGCGCAGCTCCATCAACTTCGCGGACGGATCGGCCGCGGCGAGCACAAGTCGTATTGCATCTTGCTGAGTTCGGATCCATCGAAAGAGACAGCGGCGAAGCTGACCGTTCTCGAAAAAACGAGCAATGGATTTGAAGTGGCCGAAGCCGATTGGGATTTGCGTGGACCGGGCGATTTGCTTGGCACAGCGCAAAGCGGTTTGCCCGCGCTCAAGATTGGTAACCTGAAACGTGATGCGCATTTGATGCGGCGCGCGCGCGCCGCCGCGATGTCGATCTTTGCGGCCGATCCGCGCTTGGAATCAGCCGAGAATCAACGTTTCCGGCGTTTGATTGTCGAACAAGAGGGACGAACTTTTTCCAACGTCAGCTGATGAAAAATCTCGCAAAGTTTTTGCTTTTCGTCCTGCTCGTGAGCGCGGGAATTTCATGGCTTTACGACTACCGCCTCCGGCATGGGGACTTGAATCTGCTATCGCGGCGAACGCCGGAGAAGTACACGCTCGCCTCAGCGCCGAGTGTCGATTCAACGGTGGTCGCATCACTTGAGGCATTGAACCGCGAGCGGCGCACGCTCGTAAGCAGCGTCATCCCGTCGGTCGTGGCGGTGAAGACATCCAAGAAAATCGCCATCCGCCGGCAATACGGGCTCGATCCGTTCGAGTTTTTCTTTCGCAACCAGCGACCGTTTCGCAATCCACGTGACGAGGCGCTGGTGCAAAACTCCCTCGGGTCCGGCGTGATCGTGACGAATGAGGGCCACATCATCACCAACAATCACGTCGTCGATCAAGTGGATGAGATCGAAGTGCAATTGAGCGACGGGCGGACGAAAAAGGCGCGCCTGATCGGCGCCGATTCTCAGGTCGATCTCGCCGTGCTCAAGATCGACGATCCCGGCGTCAAACCGCTCAAGCTGGCCGATTCGGACACCGTGCAAGCCGGCGATTTTGTTCTCGCCATCGGCAATCCGTTCGGGTTCGACGAGACAGTGACCGATGGCATCATTAGTTCGAAAGGACGTCCAAATCGCACCGACGCCTTTGGCGATTTGCTGCAAACGAATGCTGCGATCAATCCGGGAAACAGCGGTGGCCCGTTGATTAATCTGCGCGGCGAAGTGATCGGAATCAATGTGGCGATTATTTCACGCAGTGGTGGTTCGCAAGGAATCGGTTTTGCAATCCCGTCGAATACCGTTCGCACGGCGCTGGAGAGTTTACTGAAGCAGGGCCGGATCATTCGAGGTTACCTTGGGATTCAGACACGCCCGGTTCAGCCCGGCCAGAACGGCGCGGGGAGCGAAGGCGTTCTTGTCGATGAAGTGATCCCAGGATCGCCCGCGGCTGAGGCGCAACTGCAAAAAGGCGATATCATCCGCAAATTCAATGGGCACGAAGTAAAAAACCTTCCCGCCCTGCGCAGCTTGATCGCGCAGGCCGGGTTGAATAAGAAAGTGGAGCTGGAAATCGACCGGGACGCTAAGCCGATAACAGTGGCGACCGAGATCAAGGAGGAGCCGATTGATTATCCAACAGCCCAGGTCTCGCCACGGCAAGAGCGGCCGCAGACGCCGCCGGAGCCGAACGATCAAGGCGAGACAAGCGGCGGCCTCGCCTCAATTCACGTTAGCGACCTGACGCCGGACATGGCGCGTCAGCTCGATCTGCCAAATAACGCGCGCGGCGTTGTCGTCACAAATGTCGATCCTGATAGCGGCGCGGCCGAATTGCAAAAAGGCGACGTGATCGAAGAAATCAATCAGCAGCCGGTGACCTCAGTTTCGGATTACAACAAGATCGTTGCTTCGCTTGATTCCGCCCAACCGCAGGTCTTATCGGTTTGCCGGCATCGGATGCGCTCGTTTCTTGTGCTTCGACCGCGGTAGCGTTGATTCGTGAGCCGCAGGTTTACGCTAGGTTTTTGTTCGCGTCAGAAAATTAACACCGAGCTTCAGCCCGGTGCTGACGCAAGAAGTGAAATCAAGCCGTTTTAATGGTTTTAGGCGTGCCGGCAAACCGTTAACGGTTATTAAACCTGTGCCGATCAGGATCACCGGGCTGAAGCCCGGGGGTTAATGAATAATTGAATAATGAAAAGACGCCGAGCTCGATCACAATTGCCTCTTCTGGGAACGCGCATTTGGCGCGCCGTTTTCGAATCATGAAATGAATAAACCGCGAGGCGCGGAAGTCCAATCCCTCAACCTTTTATTGAGATATGAAAAAGATATTTCTTGCGTTAACGATATTTGCTTTGCTTTTGCCAGCCGCGCGGCAGGCCGAGGCGGACAGCGAAGTCTCGATCGATTTCTTTTACAATAATCTTTCCGGCGGAAACTGGATCGAGGTTGGGGACTACGGTTATGGCTGGCAACCGGATGTGGCCGTGAGTGATTCGAACTGGCGTCCTTATTCTGATGGCTACTGGGCCTACACGGACGTCGGTTGGACGTGGGTCTCTTATGAAGACTTCGGCTGGGCGACCTATCACTATGGACGGTGGGCCCGCCTGACTGATTACGGCTGGGTCTGGTTTCCCGGCAGCGATCTCGACTGGGGTCCGGCTTGGGTTTCCTGGCGCACCGGCGGTGATTACGTCGGCTGGGCGCCTTTGCCTCCGCGAGGACCCGGAATTGTTTACGAAGGCCGGCCAATCGGTGGACGTGTCGATATCGATTTCGATATCGGCCCCGCCTACTACAACTTTGTCGATGTTCGCTACATCGGCGAGCCGGTCCTGCGCAGCCGCATCGTCGCGCCGTCAGAGAACGTCACCTACATCAACAACACGGTGAACGTGACCAACATCACTTACCAAAACAATGTGGTTTATAATTACGGCCCTGATTACAATGTGCTCAGCGCGCGTTCGAGCCGCCCTATCCAACGCTTGCGCCTTGAGCGCGAAGCGAATGTTGACGTGACCGCGGCAGCAAAATCCGGCGGTCTAACGAAAGTCCAGGGAGACAAACTTGTCGTCGGCGCTCCGATGACGATCAAGAAACCGGCGGCGCAGATCGCGCCACCGAACGTGAAAACGAAGGTTGCACAGCCGAAACTTGAGAAAGTTCCGCCACCGAGCGCAGCAGGTGCGCCCGGTCAAGCACCGCCAGCAGCTCCCGCAACTGCCCCGACCGCTCCTGTTGCCCCGACCGCTGCCGCTGCGCCAACCGCTGCCGCTTCGCCCTTCGAAAGAGGCAAACGGATCAGACCCGGTCAACCCCCTCAGCCAAACGTGACCGCCTCGCCGCGTGTCGCCCCGGCAGAAGGCGGCTTGGCTTCACCGCCTCCGAGGCCCTCTGGGAGGCAGACTAAGGGAAAGCCGGGCGAGCAGATCGCACCGACCCCGCCGACCGGTGGGCCAACTGTGGCGCCCGAAGGGATGCCAACCCCAGGCGGCAAAAACAGAGGCCAGTTCGAGCGCGGTGTTCGCAGCCCAACTCCGGGTGAGCCCGGCGGTGTCACCAACGAGCCGCCGCACGGGAAGCAAAAAGGGCAGCCTCTGGAGAGGGCAACTCCGGGTCAGCCCGGCGGTGTCACCAACGAGCCGCCGCACGGGAAGCAGAAGGGCCAGCCTCTGGAGAGGGCAACTCCGGGTCAGCCCGGCGGTGCCTCCAATGAACCGCCGCAGCGGCAGCAGAAGGGCCAGCCTCATGCCGCCGCAGCGACAGCAGAAGGGCCAGCTTCATGAGACAGGAATTCCGGGTCAGCCCGGTGGTGTGCCCAACGAGCCGCCGCATGGGAAGCAGAAGGGTCAGCCTGTTGAGAAGGCAGCTCCGTCTCCTGGCGGTGGGCAGTTCCCTGGGGATCAAGGCGCCAGACAGAGGGGGCCTGGAACCAACTTGCAGCCGTCCAACGCTCCCGCGGGTGGCGCTGAACGTGGCCAAGCCAAGCCAGCGGGCGGAAAAAAGAAGGGCGAAGCCTCTCCCTCTGCGACTCCGCAATAACACTATAACCATCTGTAGCCATGGCCCTGTGGGCCGTTTGGGCTCTCGGTCTACCGGGCTTTGGTCGACCGGCCACAGGCCGGTGGCTACAGGGTTCGCAAAAGGGAAACAATCGCGTGAGTTACAGCAGCTCCGCGATTTGCACCGCGTTCAAGGCCGCTCCTTTGAGCAACTGATCGCCGCAAACCCAAAACGACAAGCCGTTTTCGAACGCGCAATCGATCCGGACGCGGCCCACTTCACAATTGTCCTTTCCGGCGACGTTCAACGGCATCGGATAACGATTGCTTTGCGGTTCGTCAACCAGCTCGAGTCCGGGCGCCTTCGCCAAAACCTCGCGCGCTTGTTCGACTGAAACTTTTCTTTCAAATTCACCGCTTACCGCCACGGAATGGGCGCGGTAAACCGGCACCCGCACGCAGGTGACCGAGGCTCGAAACTCCGGCAGATGCATAATCTTGCGGCCCTCGTTTTGCATTTTCATTTCCTCTTTCGTGTAACCGCTTTCGAGGAAAACATCGACATGCGGCAGAACGTTGAACGCGATCGGATGCGGATAAACCTGCGGCGTTAGTTGTCGATCTTGCGCGGCGAGTTCCACTTGGTGTCGCAATTCTTCGATCGCGCGTCCGCCGCTCCCGGAGACCGCTTGATAGCTCGCGGCGAAAACTCGCCGGACGCCGAAAGCGCGATGCAGCGGATAAATCGCCATTAATGCGACCGCAGTCGTGCAATTTGGATTTGCGATGAGACCGTGGTGCTTGCGCACGTCCTCTCCATTAATTTCGGGAATGACCAACGGCACATCGGGCTCCATTCGGAAGACGGATGAATTGTCGATCACGATCGCGCCGGCTTGGCGCGCGATTGGAACCCATTTTCGCGAGTTCTCGCCGCCGGCACTGAAGAAGACCATGTCGATCTTATCGAACGAGCGCTCGGTGAGTTCCTCCACCGTAATCAAGTCATCATGAAAGCGAATTGTTTTTCCGGCCGATCGCGCCGAGCCAATCGGACGCAGGCTCGCTACGGGAAAACGTCGTCGCTCCAGCACACGCAAAAGTTCGGTGCCCACCGCGCCAGTCGCGCCGACCACCGCGATGTGATATTTTTTCATCGGCAAGCGGATTGTACCGCTGCTCTCATTTCATGCAAAGCGGCGGAACAAAGATTGACATCTCCATTCGCGCGCAGCGTCTCACCCTAAAGCGCGGCGAAGAGACGCTGCGGTCCTATCCGGTTTCGACTTCGCGGTTCGGAGTCGGCGTCGAGCATGGCAGCCTGAAAACGCCGCTCGGCCGTTTTCGGGTGGCTGAAAAGATTGGCCACGGGCTGCCGAGTGAGACAATTTTTCAAAGTCGCGTGCCGCTAGCCCCTGGTGATCCGCTTCCGCCGACCGAGGACTTGGTGATGTCTCGCATTCTCTGGCTCGATGGATTAGAGGAAGACAACGCCAACACGCGCGAGCGCTTCATCTACATTCACGGCACGAAACACGAGGACAAGATCGGCCGGCCGGCTAGCCACGGTTGCATTCGAATGCGCAACGCGGACGTGATCGAGTTGTTCGATCTCGTCGATGAAGACACGCCGGTCGTGATTCAGGAATAGATCGCGCGTTGCCAAAAAAATCGAGAAAAAGCATTGCGCCCGTCTCTTTCCCTGCCTAAAGAGACGGCAGCGACTAGCGGGGAAAGGAGGCGATATAGATTGAAATTTTTGAAAGCAATCATGATCGTGGCTGTTTTGGCCAGCGCTTTAAGCCTAGGGGCGTGCGCTCAACACAGAGAGACGACAACCACCGGTGCAACTACAGGATACCAGAAATAATTGCAGTGCCGAGTTGTCCGTCTGCGGATGACTCTAACCAAAGGAGGCCAGGTCGTGTTCGACCTGGCCTTTTTTGTTCCTTGCTCCCGAGCAGGCTTAGCCTTCCCGGCCAAGCCTTGACGCTCCCCGAGATCGCCGCCGTGACGCTCGGAGATGCGACCGTTGAAGTTTCACCTTCCGCGCGGCCGCGCCTTCTGGCTTCACGAAAAGTCATCGAAGACATCATCGCACGCGACGCGGTCGTTTACGGCGTGACCACTGGATTTGGGAAGTTGTCGGATGTGCGCGTTCCGCATGGCGAATTGCGCGAGCTTCAACTGAACCTTGTCCGCAGTCACGCGTGTGGCATCGGCCCTCCGCTTTCGGAAGCGGAGGCGCGCGCGATGATGTTGCTCCGCGCGAATGTGCTTGCCCTGGGATTGAGCGGAATCCGCCCTGGAATCATCGAGATGCTCTGTGAAATGCTCAACCGCCGCCTCTATCCGGTCGTTCCAGAAAAAGGATCGGTTGGCGCCAGTGGCGATCTCGCCCCGCTCGCTCATCTCGCCTTGAGTTTGATCGGCGAAGGCGAGGCGTTTTTTCAAGGTGAACGAATGGAAAGCCGCGAAGCACTTCGTCGCGCCGGGCTTGAGCCCCAGCATCTCGAAGCAAAAGAGGGACTCGCTTTGCTCAACGGCACGCAGGCCATGCACGCAGTTGGTGGGCTCGCCGTTTTTCGCGCCAAGCGGCTCAGTCGCGTGGCGGATGTTTCCGGCGCGATGAGTCTCGAGGCGCTCAAGGGCACTCCTGCCGCCTTCGATCTGCGGCTGCAAGACGCCAGGCCGCACCCCGGCCAGAAAGCGGTCGCCAAACATCTTTTGTCGCTCTTGGAAGGGAGCGAAATTCGACAATCGCATCTCAAGAACGATCCGCGCGTCCAGGACGCTTACAGTCTCCGTTGCATGCCGCAGGTGCATGGCGCGGTCCGCGGCGCCCTCTCGCATTGCGAAGGTGTCCTGATCGTCGAATCGGGTTCGGCCACCGATAATC
>QHQE01000162.1 GCA_003219265.1 Verrucomicrobiota bacterium | reverse complement strand
GATGATTTCCAAATCGCGTCGGATGCAGCGATTGATGAAACTCTGCAATTCCGCCTCCGTGTAACGATGATGGTCGATATAGCGTTTCGCCAAGTCGATCCGCGCGCCGAGTTTTCGCAAGCCGCCTTCGAAGCTCTCCGGCGCGGCGATGCCGCAGATCGAGCCAATGAACGTGTCGCGTAAACGCTCGAGCGGCAATCGTTCGCCCGTCAAAATATTTTGCAGATAGAGCGGCTGATGCGCGCACTCGATGATCTCGGCGGTGCGATTGTAACGGCGGATGCGCTGGACGAGCGCGTCGTTAGGCTCGCCGGTGTTTTTGGTGATGAAGATGTAGCTGGCGCGCCGGAGATTTCGCGGCGGTTCGCGCAACGTGCCGCGCGGAAGCAAGAACTCATTTCCAAAGGGCGCTTGCCGGTCCACCAGCACCATGTCGAGCCGATGTTTGAGATGCAAATATTGCAAGCCGTCGTCGAGCACGAGGGTATCGACTTTCCATTTGTCGATGGCAAAACGACCGCTCTTCACGCGGTCCTTATCGACAAGCACGATCACGTCTTTCAAATTATGCGCGAGCATGTAGGGCTCATCGCCGGCAATAAGTGAGTCGAGCAGCAGCGATTTTCCGTCCGAGACGACGCGCGGCGGATCGACATCTTTCCTTCGGAGTCGATCGAGCCAACTGCGTTTGCGGGGAACGCTTTTGTAGCCGCGGCTGAGAATGGCGACGCGCCGGCCACCAGATTGTAACGCGCGCGCGAATTTTTCCGCGATCGGAGTTTTGCCCGTGCCGCCAACCGTCAAGTTTCCGATGCTGATGACAAGGCAACCGAGCGCGCGTTCGCGCAAAATTCTTTTCCGGTAAAGATACAAACGCAACTGGACAAGCCACTCGTAAACGAAGGACAACGCGTAAAGAATTCCGCGCAGGATCGACGCACGAAATCCGCGACGACGCTCAAGGACAACATCGATGCCAAACTGTTCTAAATTTTCAAGGTGACGGCCCATGTAGGTTGGTGGTTCGTGATGGTGATCGGAAAAGACGCGCGCCATTATTGTCGGCGGTGGTGATCAAAGTGCGAGCGTCAGTCGACCGTGTGGCGTGCAACATCGCCGCAGCAATTTTTTCTGGCGAACGCAATGTCACAGCGCCGATGGCCGATCCGCTACCGCTGAGAAAAGCGCCGAGCGCGCCTGCTTTTTCGGCCGCGGCAATCACGCGCGGCAAAAATGGAATGAGTTTTTTGCGAAAAGGCTGATGGAGATGATCGGCGAATGCGCCTCGCAAGCCGGAATAATTACGCGAAGCAAATGCGGCTGTGATGGCACACGCATTCGCACAGTTTTCGACCGCCGCTGCGCACGCAATTCGCGCCGGCAAAATTTTTCTTGCCGTCGATGTTTTGACCTCAAAATCTGGGATCAAAAGAACAAAATATAATGCCGGTGAAACTTCGAAACGCTGAACGTTCTCGCCCCGCACAACGGTAAAGCCGCCTAAACTTGCCGGCCCGGCGTTATCCGGATGGCCTTCCAACTGCGCGCACAATCGAAAGATCGACAATCGATCGAGCGGATTTCCGGCGAGTCGATTCAGCCCATGGAGAACTCCAAGACGAACGGTCGCGCTGCCGCCGAGTCCGCGCGAGTGCGGCACATCTCCGGCGGTGATGCAGGAAAACGGAAACGGACGCGCGCCAGATTGTTTGAAGAATAAGCGCGCGGCTTCGTCCACTATGCGTGATGAAAGATTCTTGCCCCCTCGGACGATCGTTGTGGAATTGTAAAGGCGCAGCGCGACACCCAGACAGTCGAAGCCAGGACCAAGATTGGAAGTGCTCGCCGGAACGCGGACGGTGGCTTGTTGCATTGGTTCGGAATGCCCTGGAACGTCGCGCAACTGTAGCGCGTTGATAACGATTTGCCGCGAATGAAAATGGGATCCGAATGGATCGACGCCGGGCTGCTTCGCCATTTCGAAGCGGAGGGAACCAATGCGCACCGGCTCTGCACCATCGGCGGCGGCTGGGTGGAGCGCTTCGGGCGCGACATCCTTATCTCGTTCAAAAAGACCGCGGCGCGAGAGCGTTTGTTCCAGGAACTTTATTTGTGGAGCGCAACGGCGGGATTCAGGCTCGGGCGCATTTTTACCCGGTTTTTGCCAAAGAAAAATGAGGAACGCGAAACAGCGCGCCTCCTGTCTGGAAATGCAGAGGAAAATTTGCAGACCATCGCCACGGAGCGCCATCTCAAATTCGGAATCGACTTCGGCGCAGGTTACGCCGTCGGCTTATTTCTCGATCAAAGAGAAAATCGAAACTACATCCGGCAAGCACCACCGAAGCGCCTGTTGAATTGCTTCGCCTATACCTGCTCGTTTGCGGTGGCGGCGGCGTCGGTGGGAGCGAAAACGGTAAATGTCGATCTTTCAAAAAAATCGCTCGCGCGCGGCCGGGAGAACTTTGCCCTGAACAGTCTGCCAACCAACGATCACAGCTTCATCGCCGACGACGTTCTCAGTGTTCTGCCGCGGCTCACTCGCCATGGTGAAAAGTTCGACATGATTATTCTCGATCCACCGACGTTTTCGCGCTCGCCTCGTGGCAAAGCGTTTCAAGTGGAGAACGATTTCGAGGAATTACTTCTCAGCGCGCTCGAAGTGTCGGAGCGTAGTGCCCGCATTTTACTTTCCACGAACTGCACGAGTCTGCGCGAACGCGCGCTCGAAGTGATGGCACGCTATTGTCTGAAAGTGTCGCGGCGTGCCGGAACGTTTCATCGACAACCTCCCCTGCCCGATTTTCCTCCCGGCGCCGGAGCCAGCACGGTCTGGACGACTTTGCGTTGACCAAGCCGATGCGCGCGAGTAACCATTGGAATCCGAAGCCTAAGTAACATGGACGAATCATCCGTTGGAACATCTGAGGATCTCGCCCAGCGCGGCCTTCGCTACACCAAAGAGCAATTCGATGCGGTGCTCAATCAAACCGAAGATTACGTGCGGGAGAAGCCGGCACAGTCTCTCCTCTATGCTTTCGTCGCCGGATTTGTTTTAAATCGGCTCCCCATCGGCCGAGTTCTCAGCGGCGTGTTTCGCCTCTTTGCGCTCGCCTTGAAGCCGGCGATTCTCATTTACGGAGCGACCAAACTCTATCAGGCGGCGCAAGAAGAGGAATAGGTGGATCGAGCAGTCCCTTGGTCGATGCTAAAAACAGTGCGACCTGGGCGCCAAATTTAAGATCCTACTCGTCCAGCGTGAAGCCCACTTTGAGCGTCACCTGCCAATGTGCGAGCTTCCCCTCTTCAAGATAGCCGCGCGTCTCGGTGACCTCAAACCAGCGCATGTTACGAACTGTTTTCTTTGCTCGCGCCAGCGCATTTTTTACCGCCTCCTCGAAGCCATTCGGAGACGAACCAACCAGCTCAATCTTTTTGTAAATGTGCTCGCTCATGAATTTACTTTTCGGCGACGCGGTGGTGGAAGACAAATGAAATAAACGCCACGAAATTTGTGAATCGTAAAACGTTACATCGTTACATTGAATCACGGTTCACGATTCACGATTGAACGGACTCACTGCGCTTGCCCTATCGATTTCTTGCGCATATTAGGCACTGCGCATGCACAGCAATATTGAGTCGCACTTGATCGAGAAGCGGGTTTTCAGACCGCCGAAAGATTTTGCGAAAAAAGCGCGGATCAAAAGTCTCGATCAATATCGGCGAATGTATCGCGAGTCGATCAACCGGCCGGCCAAATTCTGGGCGCGCGAAGCGCGTGAGCTGGTCTGGCGCGCGCCGTGGAAAAAAGTAGTCGAGTGGAAGGCGCCATTCGCAAAATGGTTCGGCGGCGGCAAACTCAATCTTTCCGAAAATTGCCTGGATCGACATTTAACCAGCGCGCGCCGCAACAAAGCAGCGATTCTCTGGGAAGGTGAGCCGGGCGACAAGCGCACACTCACCTACCAACAACTCCACCACGAAGTTTGCCGGTTCGCAAATGTCCTGAAGCGACACAAGATCGGCAAGGGCGATCGCGTCATCATTTATTTGCCAACGATTCCTGAAGCGGCCATCGCGATGCTGGCCTGTGCCCGCATCGGCGCGGTGCATTCGGTTGTCTTCGGTGGATTCAGCGCGGACAGCATTCGAGATCGCATTGCGGACAGCGGCGCGGTCGCCGTCATCACGGCGGACGGCGGATATCGCCGCGGTGCAATCGTTCCGCTGAAGAAAAATGTGGACGATGCGTTGCGGGAGAAGACTTCCGTGAAATGCGTGATCGTTTTTCGCCGCACCGGGAACGAAACCCACATGGAAGAAGGCCGTGATGTTTGGTGGCATGGCGAGCTGGAATATGTCGATGCCAATTGTCCACCCGCGCTGCTCGACAGCGAACATCCTCTTTACATTCTCTACACGAGCGGCTCGACCGGAAAGCCGAAGGGAATTTTGCACACGACCGGCGGTTATCTGGTCGGCATTTACTCAACCATGAAGTATGTCTTCGACGTCCGGGATGAAGATATTTTTTGGTGCACGGCCGATGTCGGCTGGGTCACCGGTCACAGTTATGTCGTTTACGGGCCGCTGGCGAATGGCGCCACCACGCTCATGTACGAAGGCGCGCCAAACTGGCCGGAGCCGGATCGCTTCTGGAAAATCGTCCAGGAGTATCGCGTCAACATTCTTTATACGGCGCCGACCGCGATCCGCGCCTTTATTCGCTGGGGCGATCAGTGGGTTGCGAAACACGATCTTTCTTCACTGCGCCTGCTCGGCACCGTGGGTGAGCCGATCAATCCGGAAGCATGGATCTGGTATCACAAAAAAATCGGCGGCGGCCGTTGTCCGATTGTCGATACCTGGTGGCAAACCGAAACCGGCACAATCCTGATTACACCGTTGCCGGGGGCGATTCCGACAAAACCGGGCAGCGCGACGCTGCCGTTTTTTGGGGTCGATGCAGCGATCGTCGATGAAAAAGGGAGCGAAGTCGGAGCAAACGTCGGCGGTAAATTAATTATTCGTCGTCCGTGGCCGGCGATGCTGCGCACTATTTACGGCGACAAGGAGCGCTACAAAAAACAATATTGGAGCGAGTTCCCAGGTAATTATCTCACCGGCGACGGCGCCCGGCGCGATGAGGATGGATATTTCTGGATCGTTGGCCGCATCGATGACGTCTTGAATGTGGCTGGGCATCGGCTCGGCACATCGGAAATCGAAAGCGCGCTGGTGAGCCACGCGGGGGTGGCGGAAGCGGCGGTGGTGGGAAGGCCGGATGAGATGAAAGGCCAGGGCGTGGTCGCCTTCGTGACGCTGAAGGGCGGTGTTAAACCAACTTTCGGGCTGAAAGAAGAATTGCGCAATCACGTCGGCGCACACATCGGGGCGATTGCGAAGCCGGACGAAGTTCGCTTTGCTGAAGCGCTGCCCAAAACGCGGAGCGGGAAAATCATGCGACGCCTGCTCAAAGAAATTGCCAGCGGAGCCACGGTCACTGGCGATACGACGACGCTGGAAGATTTTAGCGTGCTGACAACATTGCGCGAATCGGAAGAGTAATTTTTTCATTTGTCGAACACGGAAGTCGCGTAGCCTTTTTTTGTGAGTTTCATCCGAACAGGCCTGCGCGAGATCGCCCTGAAGGTGAAGCGCCAAAGAACGCGCATGGCGCTCCGTCACGAGAAAAGGCTGCTGCAAAAGAGTGAAATCAACCTCGGGCGCGAAGGCACTTCGCAGGCAGCGAATTTTCCCGAGTTACGCAATGAGATCGTGGCGCTGAAAAAGCTGGAGCAGGAACAGAAGGAAGTCGCGCTTCGGATTACGCAAATCGAGGAAGGGATCAAGAAGATCGAGGCGGAGCGGCAAGAAAATGCCCGTAGGCAAAACGAAGTCATTGCAAAATTGGAGTTGGAAAAAAGGCCGCTCCTCCAGCAACGCAATGAGGCGAAGAGCACGGTGGAGCTTTGCGAACGCGAATTGACCGCAGTGGAACGCCGCATTCAGGCAAACGACGCGAACGACCGCGAACTGCTGAAACAGCTTTCTGAGTTGCAAGCGCTCGCCCCGCCGCCGCCGGACCTGGAAAGGCAATCGGCAAGCATCAGTGCGCGCCGTGCCCGGCTGCCGGAGGAACGCGCCGAACTTGTCCGCGCGCGTCTCGGCAGCACAGATGCGTCACGTCTTGCCAAAGAGAAACTGGCCGCCGCCGACGCGGAACTTTCTGTCGTGGAAAAAAATATTGAGCGCGTCCGGGGCGAATTCGGGGCGCGCGACCGGGCCCTGAGCGAAAACAGCCGCGCACAGCAGGAAGCAGTTCGGGAAGCACGAGCGCACCACCAGACTGTCGAAGAGCGAAAAAATCCCGCTTATCTAAACATTGGGCGTCATCTCGCGTCGCAGAGAATTGCGCCGCCGAACGCACCGCATCTGCTCGCGGAAGTGCACCGCCACCGGGACGCGATGGGTCGACATCTCCAGCACAGGGCGGAACTGGCGCTGCTCTCCAGCAAGATCGACAAACAGGAGCTGCGGAAATTCTACTTCAGCGTCGTTTCCGTGCTCGTGCTGCTGGCCATCATCTTGCCACTGGTTTTTCAATCGCCGCGGCAACGCGAATGGTTGCCGCAAGAGACGGAAACAATTTTATCGATCAATACCGACCAATTTGAACATGATGATCTCCCGAAACATTGGCAGAAAGACCAGCCGGACATTTGGCCGAACATCTGGTCGGGCCTTATTGGCGCGGCGGCGCAAACTCCCATGTTGAACCTGCCTCACGACGCGACGCGGATCACGCGCGCCCTCACCACCGACGAAGCGGGGAAGATGCGGGAGTTCATCCTGGTTGAAGCGCGGAGTGTTTCCCGCGTCATTCGCTCGGTCGAAAATGACAAGCGTTTCGAGAAGCGCGTCATCAGCGGTTTACCGGTTTGGGAGCAGCCCGATCTCGCCGTCGCGCGCGTTGGCCCAACCACGCTGGCTGTAGGAGCCTCAACCGAAGTGGATGAATTGGTGCGCGTTCGGCTCGGCATGAAGCCGGACCTGAAGATTACCGGCCAACTCTTCGATCGTTTTCAGGCGCTCGACCGCGAGAATACGCTCCGCTTGATTTCGCGCAATCCAGCCGATCTCTCACGCATTTTTCATCCGATCTTCACATCTGAATTGCTTGATGCTTCTCAATTGCTCGGGCTTGCGCTTACCTTGCAAAACCCAGTGAGAGCGAAGCTGCTCTTGAAATTGAATTCGTCCGAGAGCGCGTCCCAGCTCGCACGCGATTTGCACAACGACCCGCAGCGCTGGCTGCGCTTGCAGGATTCCGAATTGTTGCTCTATACACAGCCACCCGAGATTCAGAGACAAGGCACAGGCTTGGAGCTGCGTTTCAGCGTGCCCGAGAATAGTGCTCGACTTCTTCTCGAGCGCATTGCAAAGACGAACGCTGCAGGAGTAGGAGCGGCACAATAATTTGTCGGCGATGAGATTTTTTACTGTGCGCTTCATGATTGTCATCGGTGTGGCAACGGCGTTGCGGTCTGCGCTGGCAGATGTCGATCTACCGCTGATCGACATTAAATCGGTTGACCCGACGATCGTCATCGAGCTGCGCTATAGCGGCCGAAATAATCTCATCGGTCATGCATTGTATTCGCCCGGAACGCCTGCCCTTGTCCGCCCGGAGGTGGCGCAACGTTTGGCCGCGGCACAGTTGTTTCTGCGGCGCTACCAGTGTGGATTGAAAATCTGGGATGCGTATCGACCCAGGTCCGTGCAGATGCAGCTTTGGCAGGCTGCGCATAACAATGATTATGTCGCCGATCCGAGAGCCGGCGCGGGTTCAATGCACAGTTGGGGCGTCGCCGTCGATGCGACCTTGACCGACGCCTGGAACAATCCGGTCAGCATGCCGACCGACTTTGACGATCTCACGCCGGCCGCGATGTGGCGTTATCGAGGCGCCGATCCGGCCATCCGCGCGCATTTACGCTTGTTGCAGCGCGCCATGGCCAGCGCCGGATTCTATGGTTTGCGCACCGAATGGTGGCATTTCACGATCGCAGACTGGCAAAAATATTTGCCGCCCGGCGAGGCGAAGCTGGCTGCACAGGCGTTCGGAACCCGCTGGCAGGGCAAGTTATGATCGACATCTTGCTTCGTAATTTGCGGCAACCGGAATACATCCATGTCTTGATCAATCCATTGCCGGTTTACGGATTGCTCATGGGTTGGATCGGACTCGTCATCGCTCTTCTTTTAAAGAGCCACCACGCCCAAGTCGCAACGTTAGCGCTGGTGCTCATCAGCTCCGTCTTGGCCTGGCCGGTCTATGAATTTGGCGAACAAGCTTACGATCGCGTTCTGACGATGACCGACTCCGATGGGCAAGCCTGGCTCGACGAGCATAAGGATCGTGCCGAGGACCTCATCTACATTTTTTATGCGCTCGCGGTTTTGAGCGCGATTGCAATCGCGGCGCCCATTAAATGGCCAAAATCTTCTATGCCGCTCGTGATCGCGGTGATTTTGCTTGGCGCTGTGACCTTGGGAACCGGTGGCTATATCGCCTACGCCGGCGGAAAAATTCGTCATCGCGAGTTTCGAAACGAAACGTTAGGCGACGACATGGCGGTGGATCGTGCGCTCCGTCACGCGATGTTAAACGTGGCGCTGAAGGCGCATTATTTTTGGCATCGAGCAAGGGACTGCTCGATCCACCTGCGCTACTGGTGCTGAATTGAGCGTTTAGAGATCAGTTTTCATGAATACCGAACTGGACCGCGCTGAACGCGATGTCGAAGAACACAGCGTTGCACTGACAAAGCCTTTGGGCCTGCGCGATCTCGTTCTTACCCAAATTCTCTTTGTCGTTGGCTCAAGCTGGGTCGGCACGGCCGCGAAGCTTGGGCCTTCGCATCTCTTCTTTTGGTTGCTCGCGATCTTGCTCTTCTACATTCCGCAAGCCGCGGTCGTGATTTACCTGAATCGTCTTATGCCGCTCGAGGGCGGGCTGTATCAATGGGCCAAGCTTGGGTTCAACGAGTTCGCCGGTTTCATCGTGGCGTGGAATCTGTGGTTGCTCTCCATCACCGTAATCGCATTGGGCGGAATGTTCGTAACGACCAATATCTCCTACGCCATCGGCGAAACCGCGGGCTGGATGCCGAATAGCAAATGGTGCGTGTCGTTAATCAGTTGCGCACTCGTCGCCGGTCTCGGCTGGACGGGCATTCGCGGCTTGTCGTTAGGCAAATGGGTCCACAACATCGGTGCGTTCGCCATGCTCCTTGTTTACGGCGCCCTGATTGCTTTGCCCTTAATCAGTCTCGCGCGCGGCGAGGTAAAGCAATATCACGCGCTCCAGTTCGCCGCGCCCACGATCTCGATCTTTTACTGCTTCAATATCTTCAGCAAACTGGCGGTCGGCGCGCTGAGCGGATTTGAGTACGTCGCCATTCTCGCGGGTGAGACGCGCGCTCCGGCGCGCGATATCGGCCGGTCCGTCCTTATTGCCTCTCCTGTTATCGCGCTCATGTTCATCCTGGGCACCAGCTCGGTTTTGGCATTTATCGGAAACGATCAAATCGATCTCATCGGCCCGGTGCCGCAAACCTTGCGACTTGGCCTGCGCTCTTTTCCGATCGCCGGTGTAATCGCTTCGGTTGGGATTCTGCTGATGACCGTGCGATCGATTTCGTCGACGAGCGTTCATCTCACCGGCAGTTCGCGCCTGCCGATGGTCGCAGGCTGGGATCGACTCTTGCCCGGTTGGTTCTCGCGTTTACATCCGCGATACAAGACGCCAATCAACTCGATCGTGTTCGTCGGCGCTATCACACTGCTCATCGCGATTGCGAGCCAGATCGGTGCCGGAATCCAGGAAGCATTTCAACTCGTAGACAACGCCGCCAACGTTTTCTATGGAATCGTTTACCTCGCCTTGTTTGCCATCCCGATCGCAGGCGCAGGCGCGATTCGTTGCGGCGCGCCAATCTGGCTGCGCGTCGCCGCATTGTGCGGCTTTGCCGTTTCCTTGCTCGCGATCTTCTTCACCGTCTATCCGATCATCGACGTGTCGAACCGGCTGATTTTCGCGGCAAAGATTATTGGCGTGACCGTCATCGCCAATGCGATCGGCGTGACAATTTTCGGGTTGGCCAAGCGACGACGCTCCGCTGTCAGGTAGCGCAGCTTTCGGTCACCCAGCGTAAATATTCCGGCAGCCCGTTGTCGATCTTGTAGGCGATGATCTCCGGCACATCGTACGGATGGAGCGAGCGCAATGTGGTTTCGAACTTGGCGTAACACGCCGCGTCGAGTTTAAAAATGGCGAGCGCTTCATCGGCTGATTCCACTTTGCCTTGCCAGCGATAAATTGAATGAATCTTCGGAATGATGTTGCCGCACGCCACCAGGCGAAAATCGACAATTTCTCTTACGATTTTACGCGCCACCTCTGCGTCCGGAAAAGTGCAG
>QHQE01000161.1 GCA_003219265.1 Verrucomicrobiota bacterium | reverse complement strand
TTGCCCGACCCCGAAATATTTCGAGTCGGGATGCGAGAAATAGAGACCGCTCACACTCGCGCCCGGATGCATGGCAAACGATTCGGTCAATGTGATGTCCGCGTTCTTTTCCGCGTTAAGCAAATCGAACAACGTTCGCTTCTCCGCATGATCCGGGCACGCGGGATAACCCGCCGCTGGCCGGATGCCGCGATATTTTTCGCGCAAAAGATCGACATTCGACAAGTTTTCCTCGCGCCCAAAACCCCACGCGATCCGCGCCTCTTTGTGCAAGTACTCAGCAAACGCTTCCGCCAACCGGTCCGCCAACGCCTTGGTCAGAATCGCGTTATAATCATCGTGCTCCGCCGAAAACTTTTTCGCCAGTTCATCCGCGCCGTGAATCGTTACCGCGAATCCGCCAAGATAATCCTCTGATTTCGGATTGCGGATTGCGGATTGCGGATTTGGTTGCGGAGCAATGTAATCCGCCAGGCAATGATTGAATTGTCCGAGGGGCTTTTGCATTTGCTGACGCAGGAAATGGAAGGTCGCGAGTCTCTGGCCTCGCCTTTCATCGACATAAAGATCGACATCGTCACCAAGGGAGTTGGCCGGCCAGAACGCAAACAGGCCTCGTGCCGTCAATAAATTTTTCGCGATGATCTGATCGAGAAGTTCTCGTGCATCATCAAAAAGCTCGCGCGCTTGTTTGCCGATTTCCGGATCATCGAAGATTGCCGGATAGCGCCCGCGCAGTTCCCAAACATGAAAAAACGGTGACCAATCGATATACTCGACGAGCGTTTCGAGCGAGATGATCTGGGGAGCGCATGCCGCTGGCGTGCTCGTCTCGGTCGCCGGCCGAGACGCCTCCTTCGCAGGATACCATACCCAAGAATAATCTTCACCCGGACGGGCGATGCCTGCGTTCCACGGATTTCGCGTGATGTACTCAAATTTTTCCCGCAAATCGCTTTCGGAGCGAATTAAGCGATCAAAGGATTCACGCCCCCACACTCGTCCGCTCTTTTGTTCGGCCTTATTAATTTTATGGGCGGTGAAAGACTTGATAGTGTGCAGAATCTCGGTGAGCGAATAAAACTCCGTCGCATGGGAGGCATCGCGCCTTACCCGTGGCTCAATTAAGATGTGGACGTGATCTGGCATCACGCACGCCGCGTAAAGCTCGTATCGCCGCTCGTTCCAATACAGAACACAATCTAGAACGACCTTGCGCGCGGCTTCACTCAACGT
Organism: Verrucomicrobiota bacterium; assembly: GCA_003219265.1. Classification (GTDB taxonomy): domain Bacteria; phylum Verrucomicrobiota; class Verrucomicrobiia; order Chthoniobacterales; family UBA10450; genus AV133. Next base: position 11,253 of record QHQE01000161.1, on the reverse strand, counting down.
TCGCCGGCTGCTGGTGCTCCACGTAATCGCGTATTTTGCCCAGGGCCTTTCGAAATGGGGAAGATGACGTTTGGAATAGTGCACGTCCGCAGAAGTTTCCGGCGGGCCGCCGGAAACGGCACGCGAGCCGCGTGCGCTCCCCAGACTGCTCGCGTAAACGCGCAAACCCAGAAACTCCGGTTTCGGGGGTCGATATTCGCTCCAATCGATTGGCGTTCGATTGGCACGTGCTTGCTCCAGCGCAATGAGTTTTTTCTCGCGCGTCTTGGCCGCGTGCTGCTCGCGCAAAGACGCATATTCGGCGCGTGTCTTCGCATCGAACGCTGCCTTTTGTTTTTCGTTCAAGAGCGAATTCACCACGCCTACCGCGCGGGACGCGTCGAGCACGTGCACGGTGCTCGAGCGATAATGCGGCGCGATTTTCACCGCGGTGTGCGCCCGGCTGGTGGTGGCGCCGCCAATTAACAACGGCAAATGAAATCCTTCGCGCTCCATTTCCTGCGCCACGTGCACCATCTCATCGAGCGACGGAGTGATTAATCCACTCAAACCAATTACATCTGCTTTTCGCTCACGCGCCGTCTCCAAAATTTTCGCGGCCGGGACCATCACGCCAAGATCGACAACTTCGTAATTATTACATTGCAGGACGACGCCCACGATGTTCTTGCCGATGTCGTGCACGTCGCCTTTTACCGTCGCCATCACGATGCGGCCCTGCGGTTTTGCGCCAGCTGATTTCTCCGCCTCCATGAACGGCATCAGGTAGGCGACGGCTTTTTTCATCACCCGCGCGCTCTTCACCACTTGCGGCAAAAACATCTTTCCGGCGCCGAACAAATCGCCAACCACGCTCATCCCGGCCATAAGCGGACCTTCGATGACATCGAGCGGGCGCTTGCATTTTTGCCGCGCCTCCTCGGTGTCGGCATCGATGTAATCGACGATTCCTTTGACCAGCGCGTGCTTCAGGCGGTCTTCCACACGGTCCGCGCGCCACGCTTCATCTTTAATCGGCGCCTTGCCTTTCGTTTTTACGTTCTCGGCAAACTCGACGAGCCCTTCGGTCGCGTCGGCTCCGCGATTCAACAGCACATCTTCCACGCGCTCGCGCAGCTCCGGCTCGATCTCTTCGTAAACGGCGAGCTGACCCGCATTGACAATGCCCATGTCCAGACCAGCGCGGATCGCGTGAAAAAGAAACGTCGCGTGCATCGCCTCGCGCACGGTGTTGTTTCCCCGAAATGAAAACGAAATGTTGCTTACACCGCCGCTCACGCGCGTGCCTGGAAGATTTTTTTTAATCCAGCGCGTTGCCTCGATGAAATCGACCGCATAATTACGATGCTCCTCCAGACCAGTTGCGACGGTCAGGATGTTTGGGTCGAAAATGATATCGTTAGGTGGGAAACTGGCGCGCTCAGTCAGGAATTTGTAAGCCCGCGCGCAGATGTCGATCTTGCGCTCGAATGTATCGGCCTGGCCTTGCTCATCGAAAGCCATCACGATGACGGCCGCGCCATATCGCCTAACGAGTCGCGCTTGCCGAAGAAATTCTTCCTCGCCATTTTTCAAGCTAATAGAATTGACGACCGCTTTGCCTTGAACGCATTTCAAACCCGCTTCGATGACGCTCCACTTCGAGCTGTCGATCATAAGCGGGATGCGCGCGATTTCCGGTTCGCTTCCAATCAAATTCAGGAAGCGCGTCATTGCCGCCTCCGAATCGATCATCCCTTCGTCCATGTTCACGTCGAGAATGTTCGCGCCGCCTTGCACTTGCTGACGGGCCACGGCCAGCGCGCCATCGAAATCGTTGCCGAGAATTAGTTTCGAGAACTTTGGCGAACCGGTGATGTTCGTTCGCTCACCGATGACAACGAAGCCCATCTCCGGAGTGACATTGAGCGGCTCGAAACCGGAAAGCTGGAGAGGCGCGCGCTGTCGCGTCCGGGATTCATTGGACGGCACGGAGACCGTCCCTCCAGGTGGAACACTCCGCGGCCTGTGGCCCCGCACCGCGTTTGCGATTGCGCGAATGTGCGCCGGAGTCGTTCCGCAACAACCACCCACGATATTGAGCCAGCCATTCTCCGCCCACGTTTTTAGTTTCGGCGCGAGCGTTTCGGGCGTCTCAGGAAATCCAGTTTCCGAGAGCGGGTCGGGTAATCCCGCATTCGGATACGCGCTCACGTAAAAAGGAGTGACTCGCGCGAGCTCCTCGATGAACGCCTCCATTTCATCCGGACCGAGCGAACAATTCAAACCAACGATGAGCGGCTGCGCGTGCGCGATGGAGATAAGAAACGCTTCCACGGTTTGACCGCTCAAGGTCCGTCCGGACCGATCTGTGACCGTGCCCGAAATCATCAACGGAAGTTTCTTTCCGGTTTGTTGGAAAACTTCTGCGATGGCGAAGAGCGCCGCCTTTGCGTTGAGCGTGTCGAAGATTGTTTCAACAATCAAAAGATCGACACCTCCTTTGACGAGCGCGCTTACCTGGTCGAAGTAAGCCTGGCGCAGTTGATCGAACGTCACCGCGCGAAAGCTTGGATCATTTACGTCCGGAGAGATGGACGCGGTGACGGGAAGGGGACCGATCGATCCGGCGACGAAACGGGAACTTCCCGTTTGCTTTGCCGCGCGATCCGCGGCGCGGCGCGCGATCGTTGCGGCGGCCACGTTCATCTCGTACATCAGCGCGCGAAGATCGACATCGTCCACCACGCGTTGAAAAAATTGTCTATCCTTGCGTCCATTTGCCGGCTCTTCGCGAAAGAGAAAATCGTGCAAGCCGATTGTGGTGGCGCTGAACGTATTTGTTTCGATGATGTCGGCGCCGGCTTCGAGATACTGGGCATGAATCTCCTCGACGATTTCCGGTCGGGTCAGCAGTAGCAGCTCGAGACTGCCTTTCAGATCTTTGCCTTTCCAATCGCGAAAACGCGCGCCGCGATAATCCGCTTCCGACAATTTGTAGCGCTGGATCATCGTGCCCATGGCGCCGTCGAGGACGACGATGCGTTCGCGCAGGAGCTCTTCCAGTGGATGCAAGTCAGGCGGCATGATGGCCGATAACTAAACCGCCTTTTCTGCAATCATCAAGGAACAAATTGACGCATCATGATGCGTAGATGTGTTGCGTAACTATTATTCCTACTCTTTCTCTAACTCTTGCCCTCGAGCAATGACAAATGACGAAACCCTGCGTGGCCTCATTCTCGGATTTCGGATCTTCGTCATTCCTTCGTCCTTCGTCATTCGGATTTCGACATTTGCCCGCATGGGCGGAGAGAATTCTCGACTTCAGTTGGCGGGGCAATTAGGTGACTGAGCCGTGGAAGCGATCCGGCTCTTCAAATTACTTAACCGCGACCAACGCAACACCTTCGTGGCTTGTTTTCTCGGCTGGGCGCTGGACGCGCTCGACTTCTTTTTGCTCACGTTCGTCGTTCCGACGGTCGGCCACGATTTTGGCCGGAGTATTGTTGATGTGGGGTGGGCGATCACGCTTACGCTGGCGATGCGTCCGGTGGGCGCGTTTATCTTCGGGCTGCTGGGCGATCGGTTCGGGCGGCGGATCCCGCTCATGATCGACATTGTCTTTTATTCCCTCATGGAGTTGCTCACCGCTTTCGCGCCCAATTTCACGATGTTCCTGATCTTTCGAGCGCTTTACGGAATCGGCATGGGCGGAGAGTGGGGACTGGGCGCATCGCTGGCGATGGAAAGTTTACCCACCGAAGCGCGCGGATTGTTTTCCGGAATTCTGCAACAGGGTTACGCGTTCGGTTACCTGCTGGCTGCGGTTGTTTACTGGCTGGTGTTTCCGTTCTTCGGCTGGCGCGGCTTGTTCGTGGTTGGAGTGCTGCCGGCTCTTCTGGTGATTTTCATCCGCGCGCGCGTGCCGGAATCGCCTGGCTGGCTACGCCGCCGTAGCCCCGCCGATTTCTGGGCCAATCTATGGACCATTCTGAAAAGCCACTGGGTGCTCTTTCTCTATGTAATTTTGTTGATGACCGCGTTCAACGCCATGTCTCACGGGACGCAAGACATGTATCAAACTTTTTTGGGCGAACAGCGCGGTCTCGGAGTGACGCAAAAGGCGAGCATCGGAATCATATACAGTGTCGGTGCGATCTGTGGCGGCACGATCATCGGTCATTTCTCGCAGAAGTTTGGTCGGCGTCGCTCCATCATTCTTGCTGCGGCCCTTGGGATTCTCCTCATTCCAGCCTGGGTTTTTCCGCCGAGTCTCTCTCTTCTCGTAATCGGCGGATTCGCCATGCAATTCATGGTGCAAGGCGCATGGGGGATCGTGCCGGTGCACTTAAATGAGCTTTCGCCCGCTGAGGTGCGCGGCACTTTTCCTGGGTTTGCCTATCAACTTGGGAATCTGCTCGCGGCGAACACGGCCGTGGTCGAGGCAAAGCTGGCCGAGCGTTTCCACGACGCCGGCGGCCGTCCCAATTACGCCAAAGCGCTCGCGCTTTTCGCGCTCGTCATTTTTCTCGCCCTGATCGGGCTGAGCGCGATCGGGCGCGAAGACCGCGGGAAAGAATTCTAATCTGAATCCACTGTAGAGGCAGGCGTGCCGCCTGCGGGCGTTTGAGTTCGCAGCCCCGAAAGCGTTTGGGGCTGCCACTACAGAAGAATTTTAGTCGTGCCTCAAAGTGGCCGGTACCAGGCCCGGACCTTCGCTCGGTGGCTGGGGTTGCACGGTGGCTTCGGCCGAGGCGTGATAAACGCCAGACCCATAGCGTTGTTCGACAATCGCCTCCGCGATTCTGTCTGCGAGCAGCTCGCGATATTCGGCATCGCGCGCTTCGCCACCTTCACGGCGATTGCTTAAGAAACCGCACTCGACTAAAACGGCGGGATAAGTCGCCAGGCGCAGGACGCGAAAATTCGCCCTGTGCACGCCGCGATTTGCCGAATGCGGAATCGTCATCAACTTGGCTTGAATCCGATTGGCAAGCTCGTTGGCGTGGGGAGAATGATAATAGGTCTCGAAGCCGTGAATGCCGCGCCGGCGTGAATCGTTGAAGTGAATGCTGACAAAGATGGAATTCTTCTGCGAATTTTCGACGGCAACGCGTTCATCCAGCGGAATAAAAACATCCGAGGATCGCGTGAGGACCGTCTTTAATTGCGATTCGCGCAGTTTGCGATCCAGACGCTTTGCTACATCGAGCGTGGCAATTTTCTCCGCGCCTCCGTAGCGACGGTAGGCCCCGTTATCTTTCCCACCATGTCCGGCGTCCACCACGACGGTATTGAAAGTTTTGCTGGTATCTTTCATCGCTGTCGTTGGCACCGTCGTACAGGCGGCCAACGAAACGAGGAAACTCAGAGCAAGAGCACGGTAGATCAGTCGCGGCATCCGATTAGTTACTCTAGAAGCAGTTCTTCTGCCAAAAATTTTTGTCCGGAAATGTCAAAACGTTCTCGTCCGAGCCTCGTATTGGCGTGGTGTTTTGAGGCGCGATTCCGCAAAAAGCGCTTGTTTTTTATGCGCCCGGAATTAAAGGCCTTTACCTCAATTATGCTCACTCGATCTGCTCTTCTGCCATTGCTTCTCGCGTTTAGCGTGTCCACCTGCAAGAAGCACGAAAATATCGCGGCCAGCCCGCAGCCACCGAACCCGACCCCGAAAGCTTTCGGGGTTGCCACAGCCAGCCCAAGCACAAACGCCGCCGCCAACTCGCCCGCGCCCAAGACGACCAAGCCGGTTGTCGATCAAACCGCGCAGGCCATCGTTTTTGGTTATCACCGCTTCGTCAACAACGTCAGACACCCGGACACCGAGATCACGCCGGCGGCTTTCGAAGCGCAGATGGCAGAGTTGAAAAATCGCGGCATCACCGTCATCGGCATGCAAGACTTTCTTGCCTGGAAACGCGGCGAGAAAAATATTCCGCCGCGCTGCGCCATTATCACCATCGATGACGGATGGAAATCGCAATATGAAGTCGCCTGGCCCATTCTGAAAAAATACGGCTATCCATTCACGATGTTTATTTACACCGAAGGCGTGCGCGGCGGTCATTTCGGCGGAGGCGAGGCGATCACCTGGGAACAGCTCGCCGAGATGCGAGATGCTGGCATCGACATCGAGGCGCACTCGGCCACGCATCAGGACTTGCGCAAACCATACGACAAGGTTGCTCGTAAGAGACTGAGTCCACCGGAATATGAGCAATGGCTCCAAAACGAGATCGTCGGTTGCAAACAACTGCTCGAACAGAGACTTGGCATCAAGGTGAACTGCTTCGCCGTGCCCTACGGATTTTACAATGAGCACATCAAGGAAGTCGCGAGAAATGCGGGATACGAGGCTATCTTCACCGTTTACGGTCAACCTCTCACCTACAACGCGCCGCTCAATTCGTTAGGCCGCTACATGATCGAGGCAAACAAGCCGAAAGTTTTTGCCGATGCGGTGAAAATGATCGGCACCTCCACTGGCGGCGCGGCCGCGGTCGCCGAAGTCGCAACCACGAATCTGGCGACTCAACCGGCGGACGGCGAAACCGTTCGGACTGCCCTGCCGCTCATCCGGGCCAATCTCAGTGCGATGGGACCGGTGGATCCGGGCAGTGTGCAATTGCGCGTTAGTGGATTGGGACTGGTTCCCGCCAGCTTCGATGCCAAAACGCAAATCGTTTCATATCAAGTCACCCAAAAATTGCGCGAGAAAACGTGCACGGTAATTCTGAGCGCGAAATCCAGCGGCAAGAAAATTGAAACGCACTGGACCTTCGGGATCGAGGAAACGGCGGCGGCAACATCGACATCTCCCACGCCGACGCCGACGCCGAAGAAATAAACGCGCAATGATAATCTGGGGAGCGCAGGCTGCCAGCCTGCAGTCGGCGGCAGCTTGCCGACGACATCATCGCGCTCGTTACGGAGAATGGCGAAACGCTTTTCGGCAAGGCTGCCGAAAAGGACAGGCTGGCAGCCTATGCTCCCCCATCGCGATGCCGCGACGCGAATCCTAATTTCACCTATGTTTTCGCAGCTCAGCGATAAACTCCAGGACATTTTCAAGGACCTGCGCGGTCATGGCACGATCAGCGAATCGAACATCGACGAAGCGCTGCGGCAGGTCCGATTGGCATTGCTCGAGGCCGATGTCGATTTTCAAGTCGCGAAAAAATTCATTGCCCGCGTCAAAGAGCAGGCCCTCGGCGAAGCCGTGCTGCGCACCGCGCTCCTCGGCGGCGACGCCGCGCCACTCATTCTCGATACGCCGGGAAGGATTTTGATCGTCGGACTGAACGGTTCAGGCAAAACCACTTCGTCGGCAAAACTCGCACGGCTCCTTAAGAAACAAGGTCACCTACCGGCGCTCATCGCCTGCGATTTGCAAAGACCGGCCGCGATTGAGCAGCTCGCGACACTCGGAAAACAAATCGATGTTCCCGTTTTCACACCGGCCCCGAATGAGAAAAATGTCGAGCGCGCGGCAGCTGCGGCCCTCGAATGGCAAGATCGACAAGGAGCCAACATCGACATCTTCGACACGGCTGGTCGTCAAGAAATTGACGAGCGGTTGATCGCGGAACTCAAATCGCTGAAAGATTTTTTGCAACCGCGGGAAATCTTGCTCGTGGTCGACGCCGCAACTGGCCAGCAGGGGGTCAGCGTCGCGACGCATTTCAATGACGCGCTGCAAATTACCGGAATCATTCTGACAAAACTCGACGGCGACGCGCGCGGCGGCGCCGCCTTGTCCATGAACGAAGTGACGCAATGTCCGATTAAGTTCGCGGGCGTCGGGGAAAAGCTCGATCAATTCGAGTTGTTCGTTCCCGATCGGCTCGCCGGCCGGATTCTAGGAATGGGCGACGTGGTTGGCCTGGTCGAAAAAGCAGCCGAGGCAGTCGATGAACAAGAAGCCGCGCGCCTCGAGCGCAAGCTGCGCAGGGCATCATTCGATTTCAATGATTTCCTCGCCCAATTCAAAATGATGCGCAAAATGGGGCCGCTCGAGAATATTCTTGGCATGTTGCCCGGCTTGAGTAACGTGCAAGGTCTCTCTGTTGACGAGAAGCAGCTTAAGCGCACCGAAGCTATCGTGCTTTCGATGACGAGCGATGAGCGCGCGCGGCCCGACATTTTAAATGCGCGGCGGCGTCAGCGCATTGCGCGTGGCAGCGGCAACACCGTGACAGAGGTAAACAATTTGCTCCGGCGCTTCGATCAAATGCGCAAGATGATGAAGAGCGCGGGCAAGATGAAAAAAATGATGGCGCAGATGGGGAAATCAGGAATTAGGAGTTAAGAATTAGAAATCAATCATTCGGATTCTTCCTCAACTCATAATTCTTAACTTTTAACTCTCAATTTAGAACATGGCAGTTTCAATCAGATTACGCAGGGAGGGCGCGTTGAATCGCCCATATTACAAAGTGGTGGTGGCGGACAGTCGCAGCCCACGCGATGGAAAATTCATCGAGATCATCGGCACGTACGATCCCAAGAAACCCGGCCACAATAGCATGCTGAAAATCGATCGCGCGGAATATTGGATCGCGCGCGGCGCCCAACCGTCAGACACAGTTCGCAGCTTGATCAAGAAAAACAAAAAGCAGGCGGCAAAGGCGCCAGCGACGGCGGAAACATCGACAACGGCACCGGAAGCACCGGCTCTGTAGCGGCGGTCTATGCCCGTCGCAAAATTAATGAATCAGATTTTGCCGCAAATACAAAATTCCAGAGCTGAGCTTGATTTTATGATCCGGTCTATAAACAAGTCGCGCCTAACGGCGCTCTCGATTGCGCTCCATCGGGTTTTTGCGCAATCTTTTAAATCGACATGAGGGAGTTTCTCGAGTTTGTCATCCGCCAGCTCGTCGAGTACCCGGACGAGATGATGCTCTCGGAAATTCCGAGCGGCAAAATGACAATCTTTAAAGTGCAACTGCGCCAGAGCGACGTTGGCCGAGTCATCGGCCGCAACGGCCAGACCATTCACGCAATTCGCGCGCTGCTGGCCAGCTCGGCCGCACGTCACGGCCAGCGCGCCACCCTCGAGATCGTAGAATAGCTCGTTCCCAGCTCTGCCCAACGAGATTGGTGGGTGGATCGGCCCCGAACGCTTTTGGGGGCGATGTTAAACATTGAGCGTTGGACGTGGAGCGCCTGTCGCGCCGTAGCCTTGCGAAGGCGGGTTGGATGTTGAACGTTCTCCTCTCGTGAAAATCGACATCCTGACTTTGTTTCCGGAAATCTGCCGCGCGCCGCTCAGCGAGAGCATGATGAAGCGAGCCCAGGAAAATCAGATTGTCGATCTCCACATTTACAATTTGCGCGATTGGACAACCGACAAACATCGCATCGTCGATGATGCGCCCTTCGGCGGAGGGCAGGGGATGGTGATGAAATCGGAACCGATCTTCGCGGCAGTGGAATCGCTGCGGGCAGAAAAAAGTTTCGTGGTCTTAATGACACCGCAGGGAAAGCGTTTCGCACAATCTCTCGCGGCGAAATTCGCAAAGAAGGAACATTTGATCGTCATCTGCGGTCATTATGAGGGGATCGATCATCGTGTAATTGAACACCTCGTTGACGCAGAGATCTCCATCGGTGACTACGTACTCACGAATGGCGCGATCGCTGCGGTTGTACTCGTGGATGCAGTGGTACGCTTGTTGCCCGGCGTGCTTGGTCATGAACAATCCGCGGCGGACGATAGTTTCAGCGCCGGTTTGCTCGAAGCCCCGCAGTACACGCGCCCGGCGGAATTTCGCGGTTGGAAAGTTCCAGACGTTTTGCTTTCCGGAAATCACGCCGAGATCGCGGCGTGGCGGAAAGAGGAAGCTCTGCGACGCACGCGCGAGAATCGCCCGGATTTGTTAGGCAGGGGCGATTGACCTCAATCGCCCGCCGCTGACTATTCCGAGCACGGCGCGGACGGTTCGGATGAACCGCCCTTACCTAAGTTTACCCAACACTACACATGCGTTGATTCCGCCAAAACCAAACGAGTTGCTCATGACATGATTAAGAGCAGCGGCGCGGCCGTGATTGGGAACGACGTCGAGGTCGCACGCCGGATCGGGATTTTGGTAATTGATCGTTGGCGGAATCCATTGTCGATCCAACGCGAGCGCGCAGATCGTCGCTTCGATAGCCCCGGTCGCACCGAGCGGGTGGGCGGTGTAACCTTTTGTTCCGCTCACCGGAATTTTTCGCGCATGTTCGCCAAAAACCTGCTTGATCGACATCGTCTCGGCGCTGTCGTTGAGCTGAGTCGAGCTGGCATGCGCGTTGATGTAGTCGATTTGCTCGGGTGCCAGTTGCGCGTCGGTCAGCGCATGTCGCATCGCGCGAATACACGATTCACCATCCGGCAATGGCGCCGTCATGTGAAAAGCATCATTATTCAAACTATAACCGAGCACTTCCGCATAAATTTTCGCTCCGCGGGCTCGCGCATGTTCGAGTTCTTCTACGATGAGCGATGCCGCGCCCTCGCCCATGACAAAGCCATCGCGCAACCGGTCAAATGGGCGAGAAGCAAAGCTTGGATCGTCGCATCGGCTCATTGTTTTAATAATGTCGAACGCTCCGATGGTTAACGCGCTCAGCGGCGCTTCCGCGCCGCCGGCGACAATCACATCGGTAAAATCGTCGCGGATGTAACGGAGCGCTTCACCCACGGAAACGGTCCCGCTGGCGCAACTGTTCGAGTTCGTCGTCCCGACGCCGCGAAAGCCAAATTCAATCGCGATGTTCGAATGGGCGGAGCCGCCGAAGACCTGGATCGCCAGCATCGGATTCACTCCGCGCACGCCCTTTTTCAGATAACGAACATGTTGATCTTCCGCTTTGCAGACGCCCCCGAGTGCGGTGCCGAAACTTACGCCCATCCGACGCTGCGGCTCTTCGCGAGAATAGTTGATCCCGGCGTCATCGAGGGCGAGTTGCGCCGAGGCTACGGCAAACTGCGCATAACGATCGAGGCGCTTCAACCTTCGTGGCGAAAAATGTTCCTCCGGATTCCAATCGCTGATCTCGCCGGCGCATCTAACCTGGAAAGGCCGGGGGTCGAAGCCCGAAATCCGGCTGATCCCGCTTTTCTCCGCGAGAATGCCATTCCAGAAACCATCGACGCCTTTGCCAATGCAAGTGATCGGACCGAGTCCGGTTATGACCGCGCGCCTTCGGCTCATGCAGTCACTTCGTTTGCCCTTGCTTCCACGTATGCCTTCATACAGCGCAATGTCTTGTTGGCAATGTTAT
>QHQE01000102.1 GCA_003219265.1 Verrucomicrobiota bacterium | reverse complement strand
ACCGCGCCGCTTTGGGACAAGAGCAGTTTCACAATCTTTACAAATTTACTTGTGTACGAAATCCGTGGGATCGGATGGTGTCGTATTACTTCAGGCGGACTCGTGACGCGAAAGACTGGGATCGGAGAGAATTTAAGAAAATGATCTCAAAGGCTTTGTCGGTCGCGGATTATTTGCGGCTTGATGAAAGCAAAGAGGATCCGTTTGACAATGTGGATTATGTGATGCGATTCGAGACTTTAGCGGATGACTTTCGGCGCGTTTGCGCGGCGCTGAATATTCCCGCGAAGCCGCTGCCCAAGTATAACCGTTCGCGCCGCGAGCAATATTCCAGATACTACGATGACGAGCTTCGTGCGCTGATCAGAGAGCGGTTTGCTCTCGAGATCGAGCGTTTTGGTTATACTTTCGATTCACGAGCAGCACAGGCAGGTTAGATCTCATAACTTCCCCATAGTCACGTGCTGACCGTTCGGGTGACGAAACCAGTCTGGCAACTCAATCTGACTGGCCCTGATGCTTTCATAACAATTTTGGGTAATAAGGCCTCGCGTTGTACTTTCGCCGAAGACGGCAAAATTTTCCTTGGTCACAAAGAGTCGAAGGTCTGGTGGTTTGACGATGCCGTTCTTTAATTCATCCATTTCCTTTGCCGACGGGATGTGATCAGGAAGGTGGGCAAAGAGATAGCGCAGCACTTTGACTTTCAGAAGTTGATGGAGCCAAATCTGGTACCACGCCTTACGCTCAAAAAGAATATCCCCGGAAGGATTGACTATCTCTTTTGGATAAAGGGCGAGTTTGGGGCTGTTCAAAGTAACCCTGCATCTACAGAAGAGAAGGCCGCTCATCTCCGGCGAACTCACGGCGCGCGTGATCAGGTCCATGATCTTCCCGGTGACGAGCCGGATTGGATATTTGTCGTCCACGCACCAGTAGATCCATTCCTCGTCGTCTAAGTCCGCGAGCAAATGTAAAACCGTTCCCTTAATATCTTCCGGCGCTTTGCTGTAATTTGTTTTCTCAGTGCCTGCGCCGCGGACATGCTGATAGGGGATCTGGAAGACAAACGGATGATCTGGCCACAGCCGTTCGTATTGAAGAATCATGTGCTCGGTGATGGCTTGATAGCGATCACACGTTAGGACAATCGCTTTCATTTCAGCCCGCGAACTCATAGCCAAAGTGATCAATGTCCACTTTGAACTTGGCGGCGATTATTTCCCGGGTTCTAGCTGTGTAATACTCGCGGTAGTGCCGGGCCCGGGGGTTGACTCTCCGGTGTGGTAAAGTTGCGGCGACACCGAGCTTTTGAGCGACGAAAGCCCAATCTTCATCGAGCCGTTCGAATCGGCCGATGAAGTCGGTGAGTATCCGCCCATTAGGATCGACAAACCAATCGAGCTGGTACCGATGGGGCGAAGAGTGAACGCAAGTGCTGCTGCTGTAATGGATCCAATCGACGAATTCATCGAAAGTCATTTTCTCTCTGAGCTCTAAAGCCTCTGTGCGCTCATACAGAGAAACGACGCGGTCCCAAGGATTGCGAACAAAGCCGAATTTGAAGTAAGTCTCGAACTGCCTTCGACCGATCTCCATCCTCCGCTCTTTGGAAAGCGTGAGATACAAGCACTCCAGGATTCGATTCTTTCTTCCACCGAAGTGCGTCCAATAACTCTCCATCAGGTTTTTGATTTCCCATAAATTGAGATGTGGTTTCCACGCCTTGCCGAGAATAGCTCTTACGCTGGTCGAACCAGTTTTGGGCACCTCGACAAAAATGCACTTATGTTTGTGAGAGATCATTTCCTACGATGCTTGGCGTCCGCGGCGCAATTTTGAACGGCAAGTTTAGCCACCTTTGGCCAGCCAGCGTTTGAAAGATTTCGTGTCCGGTCGATGCGCGATGTAGGCCGGCACCACTGGCAGTTTCGATTCGCGCTCCATCATTCGTTCGGCCAGCCATTGAAACCACTCCGACCAAGTGTCACGGGCGTACTGCTGACGCAGGTGCTCGACGTAAGGTCGCAGTTTTTTCCAGGAAAGAACGATCGGGCCGCTAAAAAAGTCGTCCACTACGTCAAGCGTCAGTTCGTTGTGAAAAACGAGCACGCCGATGCTTTCCCATGTGCCCGTCAGGTGCGCGATCATGTCTTCGCCACTCGGACCGAGGATTTCCTGAATCTGTTTTCCGCTCGTGTCGCTTGGCAGTTCGACGACCCGCCGGAGCGCCTGCGCAAAAGTGGGACTTTGAAACGAGCGCACGAGACTCAGCATCGATTCGCGCCGGCGCTGCCGGCGATAATCACGAATCTGAGTAGCCGCGAAAATCACGCCGGCCGTGACCGCGATGGCGTTGACGAGATTGGCGAGGGTTGAGATATCCATGGAATTAGCGCTTGATCCCGGGAAGCATGACAAACAGACGAAACAGACAGATCTCAATTATCCGCAACACCACGCCTTGCAAGTCGCCCGCCCATGCCGTGGCGGCCTGGAGACTGCAACATGAACACAGCGAGCTTCGGATTCTTTTTGCGTTTCAGGGCGATCTCAAATTTCCGCGCTCCAGCAATTGATGGCAGTTCTCTGCAGGCCACCGGCTCGATTGTTCCGCCGAATCGGCGCGTAGTGTGGTTGTCGCCGCGTTGGTGCTCTGTGATCCGACGTTCCAGATCATCTGTCGAGCCGAAATAATAGCGGCCTGAAGCACCTCGCAGGATGTAGACCCAAGCCATAATCGTATTGGGTCGGCCGGGACTCGAACCCGGAACCAACCCCGAAAGCTTTCGGGGCTGCTCTCACTGATTCAAGTTCGCTGAGTTTAAGGCGAGAATCGCAAGCTGCGGATTCTTTTTGCGCTTGAGCGCAATTTCGAGTTTTCGCGCGACGACCATGGACGAGACTTCCTTCGCCGCAAGAAGTTCGATATTCCTGCCGAATCGGTGTGTCGTGTGGTTACTGCCGCGGCGATGTTCAGCAATTCGGCGGTCTAGATTCTCCGTCGAGCCGATGTAGTGCCGTCCGGATACCCCACCTAAGATGTAAACCCAAGCCATAGGGATATGGGTCGGCCGGGACTCGAACCCGGAACCAACGCCTTAAAAGGGCGCTGCTCTACCGATTGAGCTACCGACCCGTTTAGTTCTTTCTTTTATTTATCCGATTTCTCGATGGCAACCAACCCCGAAAGCTTTCGGGGCTGCTCTACCGATTGAGCTACCGACCCGCGCGGAGAAAAGTTTCTAATCCAGTTCAAACGTTGCTGCAACAATTGTAGCGGCGCTCTGTGAGCGTCGCATTCATTCGTCCGACGGTCATAGACCGCCGCTACAGAAAGCCAGCAAATCGAGCAGCGAATTTTTTTGTCGATCCAATCGAAAGATCGACAATCCGGCTGCGGTGGCACATTTCCAATCGCGCTCCGGATCGTCACCGACATGCAAGACTTGGTCGGGTTCTAGATCGATAAACTTCAATGCGCGTCGAAAGATTTCTGAGTCAGGTTTGTCTGCGCCGAGCTCGCTGGAAACAAAAATGTGCCTGAAAAATTTCGAGATGCCGAGCTGCTCCAGAATCATGCGCAAGCGTCCATCAAAATTTGAAATGACGGCGAGTTGGAATTGCGGCTGCAATTTTTCTAGAACATCGAGAACTTCCGGATAAAGCTCCCACACGCCCGCCTCGGCGAAATGGTCGTAGGCGACCTCGAAGAAATTATCGCGATCGATTTCGTTTAGCGAAGGTGCGACCTGGTCGAGTACAAGATCGACAAGTGTGCGCCACCAATCTTTGTCGTCATTCATGCGCGGACCGTCGATTGGCGCGCGTTTCGGCATTGAGTTCCAAGCCTTGGCAAAGGCGCGATCGAGTCGCGCGGCGTCCAATTTCAATCCGATTTCTTCGCCGACGAGCGCGTAGTGATAGCCCACGCCCCGCGGAAGGTGAAAGAGCGTGTCGGCAGCATCGAAGAAGATCGCTTTGATCATTCCCATGTAGTTTTCGGTGATCGTCTTGAATCTCAGCTGAACAATCAGCACCGATCTTTCGGCAAAATCATCATTTTACTTCCCAAAATTGCTCAACTCGTCTTCTGTGGCGACGTTGATGAACGGGATGGACGAGATGCGCGCTCTGCCCAGGCGGACGCAATCCGCAGGCGAAGAATTGGCGAATAGCATCAGTCACGGCATGGGCTTCATCGCCGCGCTGATCGGGACGCCGATCCTGCTCTTGGCCGCGCTTCAGCGCGGCAGCGCCGGATTTTTTATCGGCACAATCGTTTTTACATCGACAATGTTGCTGCTCTATCTCGGATCGACGCTTTATCACGCATGGCCGCAGACGCGCGCGAAATCCATTTTGCGTGTGCTCGATCATTCCGCGATTTTCTTGCTGATCGCCGGAACATACACGCCGTTCGCGTTGGGTCCGCTTCGCGGCGTTGGTGGCTCGACGATTCTCGGAATCATTTGGGCGTTCGCGATTTTTGGCGTTGTCATGAAGGCGACGCGCGGTCTATCGCGTCATCCGAAGCTGGCGATGTCTCTTTATCTCGGGATGGGTTGGTTAATTCCGATCGCGAATCATCCCCTTGCGTTCGTGATTCCATTTCCGGCGTTGATCTGGCTCGTGGCCGGAGGCATCGCTTACACGACCGGCGTGTTATTTTTTGCGAACGATCGCCTTCGTTACAGTCATTTCGTCTGGCATCTGTTCGTCCTTGCTGGCACGGCCTGTCACTTTGTGGCCGTGCTTTCCTGTGCAAGTTAACTCGGAACGCGGCCTGCTCTTAGCCGCGACACGCTGCACGGGTAACGTTGGACAAATTTCTGCGCCCGGCGGATTAATTCGCATGCTGCCGGTAGAACATAACGACTCGATCAACGCAAAGATTCTCGCGATTTCGGAGGACAAAATCGAAGGCTTCGTGCGGGAGCCATTCGAGGAAATTGCGCGGCGCTCGAGTGTCGATGTCGATGTGGTGATGGCGCAGATCGCGGCCATGTTGCGCGCCGGCACGATTCGCCGGGTGCGCCAGACATTGCTCGCGACCAATCTGGCCGACGGCGCGCTGGTAGCCTGGAAAGTTCCTGCGGACAAGATCGACAATGCATTCGATTGGATGTTCCAGCGCGATCCGTTTTCCGGCCATGTCGTCTTGCGCTCGACCGACACCGTCACCGCCGGATCGGAGTACAAACTTTGGACGACCGTGAAAGTGCCACACGGATTTTCATTGCAACGGCACGCGGAGTTGCTCGTGAAAAAAGTTGGCGCGGAACATTTCCAACTCATGCCAGCAAAGGGAATCTTCACACTCGGCGTCGGTCATGTTCGCCGGAAAACGATCGAGCCGGGCAGCAAAGCGAGTGAGCCAGCGAAGATGATTCCGGTGCAGATTGTCGATCTTGACGAGCGCGAATGGAAAGTGTTGCTCGCGCTCAAGCGTGAATTTACGCCGGAAGAAATTCGAC
Organism: Verrucomicrobiota bacterium; assembly: GCA_003219265.1. GTDB lineage: Bacteria > Verrucomicrobiota > Verrucomicrobiia > Chthoniobacterales > UBA10450 > AV133. The sequence goes on along the minus strand of QHQE01000102.1, from coordinate 12,407 downwards.
CGACCCCCTGGGCGGCGCGGGCGAACGATGCGGGTGTTTCGCTCGATGAGTTCTATCGCGTGGCCGAGGAATTGAACGCGCGTAAAATCATCGGTCGTTTTTCGACTTTTCTGGAACACGTCAAGCCATCAGCCGGCGGAGTTCGTGTCACGCGCTTCAACGCGCTGTTTCACTGGGCGGTGCCGCCGGGCCGCGAAATCGAAACTGGCGGCGAGGTCGGCCGGCATCACATTCTGACTCATTGCTATTGGCGCGAAGCCGGCCCGGAATTCAAGAACGTCAATATCATGGCGGTGGCGCATGGAACCGACAAGGAATTGCTGCTCGAACACAAGGCGGCGATAGATCGACATCTGCAAACGAGCGGCATCCCAGTTTCCTACACGAATGTCTTTTGGGGAGGCCGCAGCGAGATCAAACCATCGGAAATTTCGCCGCAAGTTTATCGCGAGTGGCTGCGCAACATGGAGACGTTACATCGTGATTCGTAAATCGTGAATCGTCGAACCGTTTTAACGATTCAACGTGGTCCGATTTAACGGCGCCTGGCGCATGAAAGCGCTCATCGAAAAACTGCGGACCGGAGTCGATCTCCAGAGCAGCGACATCGGTTATGCGGTGGTGCTTTTGCTCTCGGACGAGGTCGAGGACGAAAAGAAAGTAGAGTTTCTCACGGCCCTGCATCAAAAGGGCGAAAGTGCGGATGAGATCGTCGGGTTCGTGCGTGCGCTCATGGAGCGCGCTCTCGATCCGATGATCGATCCTTCCAATTTGCCGGGACCGATGATCGATGTCTGCGGGACCGGTGGCGCTGGATTGAATCTCTTCAATGTCTCGACGACGATCATGTTCGTTCTGGCGGCGGGCGGGGCGGTCGTGGTCAAGCATGGTAACCGCCGGGTGACGTCGCTCTGCGGCAGCGCGGACGTTCTCGAAGAACTGGGCGTTCCGATTCGTTTGAGACCGGAGGAGTTAAAGGAATGCGTCAAGCGCCTGGGACTTGGATTTGTTTTCGCCGGGCAATATCACCCGGCGTTTGGTGCGATTGCGCAAGTGCGCGAGCGTCTGGCGCAAGCGAACACGCGCACCATTTTTAATCTGATCGGCCCGCTCTTAAACCCGGCGCGGCCCCGGCGGCAATTGATCGGCGTTTTTGCGCCGCACTTCCCGCCGATACTGGCGGAAGTGCTGCGCCAACTGGGACGGGAGCGCGCTTGGGTGGTTCATGGACTCGCGGAAGAGGATGTCGGGATGGACGAGATTTCAATTTGTGGCCCAACCACCATCGCGGAGTTGCGCGACGACAAAATCACTTCGGCGGTTCTCGATGCACACTGGCTTGGGATCGCGCGAAGCACCCCCGCAGAGTTGCGCGGGGGCGGCCGCGAGGAAAATGCCGCCAGCCTGAAAGGGATTCTGGCTGGGGAAATAACCGGAGCGAAGCGCGACCTGGTCGTGATCAACGCCGCGAGTGGATTTGTGGTCGCCGGACTGGCCCGCGATTTGAATGACGGGATTGCCTTGGCACGTGAGCAAATCGACAGCGGCCGCGCGCTGGCCAAGTTGCGGGCCCTGCAAAATTACAAAGGACAAGTTTCGACGTAGCGGTGGATCGGCCGCTCCGCCGGGCGATGTTAATTAATGCGGCTTCGCCGCCACTATTTGGCATCGAGCAAGGGACTGCTCGATCCACCATTAGCATCGAGCTCGCCGCGGGACGAGTCCGTCCGATCCGCCACAGGACGGATTCGTCCGATTGGCGAACTGGCGGACAGGGAGGGCTCGATCCACCTTCAAGCGAAAATTTCGCGATAAGTCCGATCTAGATTGCGCAGAAGCGCGACGGCAAACTCCTGCCGGTCCACTGGTTGATCCAGCGCGATGGCCAGGGAAATGGCGTGCGGTCCCAATTCTTCGGAGAAATCCTCCACTGTCTGATTCACGTTAATTCCGATTCCCGCGATGGCGAGATGTGGCGCATTTTCTTGAGCGCGCATTTGCACCAGCACGCCAGCGACTTTCTTTTCATTGATACAAACGTCGTTCGGCAACTTGATCGTGGCTGCGAGAGCAAGTTCCCGCAGGATTGTTTTGGCAACAATCTCCGCGGCCCAGGCGGTGAGTCGCGCCGATTTGCTGATGTCGATCATCGGGCGTAACAAAATCGAGAACCAAAGTCCTTTGTGGGCGGCGGATTCCCAGCGGTTGTTGCGTTGGCCGCGGCCCGCGGTCTGATGTTCCGCGAAAAGAACCAATCCTTCTCTCGTGTTGGGCGTGGCCATTTGCAGAACCGCATCGTTCGTTGACGTCGTTTCTTCGAGGACGACAATCTCGCGGCCGATCGTGCATTCGCCCAGCGCGCGGCGGAGAGCTTCAGCCTCAAAGCGTGACATTCCTGATTTCGAGCGAGAGATTTATCGCCGGGGCCGAGTGGGTGAGTGCGCCGACAGAAATGTAATCCACACCGGTGGCGGCGATTTGACGGATGTTTTTCAAGGTGATGTCGCCGCTCGCCTCGAATTTCACTTTATTTTTCCGGAGCGCCACGGCCTCGCGCATTTCGGTCCGCTTCATGTTATCGAGCAGGATAACATCGAGCTCGTCTATTTCGAGAAATGCGCGCACTTGTTCGAGATGATCCGCCTCGACTTCAATGCGCACGCCTGGCCGCTCTTGGCGCAGCCGCCGAACCGTCTCGGCGAATGCGGATAATCCTGAATCCGCGATCAGATGATTATCTTTCACCAGCACCATGTCGTACAGGCCGAAGCGGTGATTAACGCCGCCACCCGCCACGACCGCTGCTTTTTCGAGCGCACGAAGCCCCGGTGTGGTTTTTCGGGTATCCAAAATTTGAACGCGAGAATTGTCCGCGGCATTGACAAATTTGCGGGTGAGCGTGGCGATGCCGGAGAGCCGCTGGAGAAAATTCAGAGCTACCCGCTCCGCTTTTAGGATTGAGCGCGCCAGGCCGTCGATCTCGATGACGGTGTCACCCGCCTCGACTTCGGAGCTGTCCGCTCGAATCACTCGAGCGCGAGTCGCGGGATCGACTCGGTGAAAAACTCCGGCCGCCGTTTCCGTACCGGCAATAATCGCTTTTTCGCGCGCAATGATTTGGGCGGAGGCGTGCAAACCTGCCGGCACAAAAAACTCCGTAGTGACATCGCCCTCACCGATGTCCTCTTGGATAGCGATGGCAATTGGATCGACAGGATTCGAATTCATGAAAGCGGAGCGAACTTCGGCGCTCGGTAAACGGATTTTCCCCGCACATAGGTCTCCAGGTTCGCGTGCGGACCGCCCCGATAGACGCAGAGCGCGAGCACGTCTTCGGTGGACAACGCACCCAGCGTTTCGCGGTCCTGGGGATAAGGAACAAGGGCGGCAAGATCGACAATAATCAGGTCGGCCTCCTTTCCGATATCGAGTGTCCCGATCACTTCGGCTTTGCCGAGAGCGCGGGCGCCGCCGTGCGTGGCGAGATAAAATGCTTCACTCGGGCGCAACGGGCGCAGGTTCGCTTCGTAGGCTCTGCGCGCCTTCTGCACATCGATGGCCGCGCGCATCACCTGCCACATATTCAGCTCAGGTCCGGCCGCCACGTCGGAGCCGAGTCCGATAGCAATGCCGGCTTTCAAGAGTTGGTCGAGTTTGATCAAGCCGCTGCCGAGAAAAAGATTCGAAGTCGGGCAATGAGCAACGCTTGAGTGCGCCGCCGCGATCGCCGCAATTTCCCGCGGATTCAGATGGATGCAATGCCCGAGCATGGTTTTCGGCGTCAGCAGTCCGCACTGCTCATAAACATGAGTGTAATCGCGCGCGCCCATACCCATATAAAGGTGATGAACTTTTTCGAGTTCCTCGCGATTTTCCGCGAGATGAGTTTGCAGGTAAGCATCGAAACGGGTGGCCAGTTCCGCCGCGCTGCGCATCAATTTTTCCGAACAGGTAACCGCAAAGCGTGGACTGAAAGCATATTCGAGTCGGCCTTCTTCAGTCCGGTGCCATTTGCGACAAAGCCGTTCGCTTTGCAACAAAGAAACCGAGAGCACTTTTTTCGGTTGGAGCTGGCCGTAAGACCCGAGGTCCATCATCGTCTTGCCCAGGATAACGCGCAATCCGCTTTGCTTGGCGGCTTCGAACCCGATTTCGCAACTGTCTTCGAAAATCGCCGCATAGACCATCGCGGTGGTGGTGCCGTGGCGGGCAAGTTCGTGGAAAAATTGCGGCGCCTCGGCCCGCGCCTTTGGTCCGGTGAACTCGTGTTCGACGGGAAAAATGTGCTGGCGCAGCCACGGAAGCAGTTCGCTCTCGCCTCGGGCAACGGCGGAATATTGCGGCAGATGCGTATGGCAATCGATGAGGCCGGGGAAAACCGCCACCGGCCCCCGCTCGATCCAGCGAACCGGTTTGGGCCGTTGCCTCCGGCGAAGATCATCATAATCGCCCGTTGCGGAGATTCGTCCGTTTTCGATAATGATGGCCCCATCTCGCCGGCCGCGCAGGTCGCCAAATTCCGGCGCATCGATCAGGAAACCGCGAATGCCAAACAAGTCACCGTCCTCTTCCATAGCGCGCCACCTATGAAACATCACACCGCGGGGAGGCTGGCAACCCTGCAGTTCCCTCTACGCTGAAGGGCACAAAAAAGATTCGGGCAGCGCACGTCAAGGAGAAACAGCAAATACCAGAAACGTGCGACCACCCGAATCGCCTTAACCTGTTGATTTGGACACCAGAGCTCGGCCCACGTTCGAATTTTTTACGAAAAATTCGGACGAGCACTGTAGCCGTCGTCCTCGGGCAATACGGCGCTGGTTTGAATTGCACCTCCGCGGCGACCGGCTACAACCGCAGCTCTGCCTGGGAGGCAGCTTGCGAGCGCGCGGCTTCCTCGCGAACTTCCTGCAAGAGAGACTTAAATTCGCACTTTTCCAGCGCGGCAATGAGGGCGGGATAATCGGGTTTGATCCGGAGATCGTCGATTCGCGCGGGCAATTCCAGATCGCAATCGAGCTCCACCATCTTGCGGTTCTGCAAGATCTGGTCGCGCGCGTTCGTCAGCTTTTCGCGCGTGCGCTGATTTTTCACTTTGTCGATCTTGGCAAGCAAAGCTTCCAATCCGCCGAATTCGCGCACCAGCGCCGCGGCGGTCTTGCGGCCGAGGCCAACGCCGGGAATATTATCGACCGGATCGCCGCTGAGCGCGAGGACATCGCCGATGAGCTTCGGCGACACGTCCCATTTTGCGGTCACCTCCGGCTCGCCCAGAAGCGCAAATGCATCTTTGGGCGATGCGAGATCGGCTTTCGCCGTCGTGTAAACTTTCACACAGGGTCCGACGAGCTGAAACAAATCCTTGTCATTAGTCGCGAGCACGACATCCACGCCACGCTTGCAGGCAGCGAGCGCGTAACAACCCATCAAGTCGTCCGCCTCCGTGTTAGGCAACGAAATGTTTCGGAAGCCGAGGAGGGGAGCGAGCTTTTGGATGAAATCGAGCTGCGGAATCATCGGCTGCGGCATCTCCTTGCGCGTCTCTTTGTAGGCTGGCTGCAACTCGACCCGCCGCTGGGGCAGGCCTTCGTCCCAAACCACCGCGCCCAGTTCCGGCCGCAGGTCTTTCAACATGCGCCGCAAAGTTTTTGTGAACCCGAAAATCGCGTTCGTCGGCTCGCCGCGCGAATTCGACAGATTCTGAATCGCGAAAAACGAGCGGTAAACGTAATAGTGCCCGTCAATCAAAAGCAACTTCATTTCGAGAAACAGGATTAACCGGTCGCGACGATTTGAAAACAGGCTTTTGTAAGGCGGCTGTGTCACCCGGCAAGGCCGATTGGCACAATCGCCCTACAATTTTGGCTGATTCGCGGTTAAATCATTGGCATGGCCGAAGAATGGATCGTTCGCGTCCAAGGCAAGGAATATGGACCGGTTGATGTCGAAACCCTGCGGGAGTGGCGAGACGAGGGCCGCGTGCTTCCTTCGAATCAAGCGCGACGCGCCGATGCCGATCTTTGGATAACCGCGGCGGAAATTCGCGGCCTGTTCGAGCCGGCCCCGATGGCAAGCGACCCGGCTGAAATTCCCCCTAGTCGCCGCAGCTTTGCCCACATCCTCGCCGAAACCTTGCGAATTTATCGGAAAGGTTTTTTTCAATTCTTCTATCTGACGGTGCTCGTGGCGCTGCCTTCCCTCTGCGCGCAACTGAGCGGTTCGGCGGTGGGCGCATCGCCAAATATCAACATGGATCTGCGCACGCTGATTGCGGCGGTCTTCACCTTTGGCATGCTCCTGCTCAGTCTGGCTGCCTGGCCGGTCTTTATTGCCGGTATTCAGATTCTAACGGCCGAATTGGCGGCCGGTCGCAAAGCACGAATCGTTGGCCTTCTCCACAAGGCGCTAGGGTTTTGGCCACGGGTGGCGTTGCTCTGCATCTTTGTCTATGGCGCTTACTTTTTTTGGACTCTGCTGCCCCTGGGCATAATCCTGATGTTCGCGGCTTCCGGGCCGTCCCTCATTTCAATCTTTCTGGCGCTGCTGGTGCTGGCCTTTCAGGTTTGGATCATTGGGCGCTTGTTCATGAATTTCTTGTTCTGGCAGCAATTCGCTGTGCTAGCCGGATCGGATGCGGCCAGCGCGCTGCGCCAAAGCAAGAAACTCGCGCGCAGCGGGCGCGACCTTCCCTGGTTTCAACGCCCGCTGTGGCGAGGCATTTTCCTTTTTGCAATCTGGTCGGCGTTTGTGCTGGCGCTCACCATTGGGCCTGAGTGGTCCGCGATCCGGCATTATTTTCACGAGCTCACCACCTCCCAGGATCCCCAGGCTCTGCTCCAGTCGCTCACGACCAACTACAAGCCTCAAGCTTTCAACCTCCCCAGCTTCCTGCTTGGCCTGGTGCAGACGCTGCTGCGACCGTTGCTCGGAATTGCATTCGTCCTCTTGTATTTCGACTCGAAAGCGGATTTTTCCGGGGGAGGTGGCGATTAATAGGCCTTCGCCCAAATAACGCGCCGCGGGCTGGGCTCGCCGGTGAAGATACAGCGGCCGGGCTCGCCCGCCGCGGCGGGCGGGATGCAGCGGATCGTAACTTTGAGGTCATTTTTGATTTGATCTTCGACTTCGCGGGAACCGTTCCAATGCGCCAGGCCGAAGCCGCCGTGGATTTCCGGCTTCTCCGAATTTTTCGGCGTGAAGAAATCGTAGAACTCTTTTTTTGAATCGAGCATGCGCGTATTTTCGTCGCGGAACTTTCTCGCGTGCTCATAAAGATTTTGCTGGATGGAATCGAGAATCTCGGGCGCGCGCCTGACGAATTCTCGCATCGACATTGACTCTTTAGCTTTGACCGCCTGATCGCGCCGGCTCACTTCAACGGAATTTTTCTCCAGATCGCGCGGGCCGATCTCCACCCGCAGCGGCACCCCCTTTTTGATCCATTCCCAATTTTTCGTGCCGCCGCCGAGATCACGTCGATCCACGTCGGCTTCGATTGGTACGTCGGCATAACGAACGGCGCGCAGTTCACGCGCGAGTTTGTCGCAAGTTTCGAGCACTGTCGCGCGCGTTTCTTCCTTGGGTGTGATCGGCAAGATCGCGATATGCGTCGGCGCGATGCGCGGTGGCAAAACAACTCCATCATCGTCGCCATGCATCATCACGACCGTGCCGACCAGGCGCGCGCTCACTCCCCAACTCGTCGTCCAGCCAAATTCCTCTTTGCCTTCGCGGTTTTGAAATTGGATCCCGCTGGCGCGCGAAAAATTCTGTCCGAGAAAATGCGAGGTGCCGGCCTGGATGGCTTTCCGGTCCTGCACCATCGCTTCGATCGACAATGTCTGCACCGCGCCGGGAAAACGTTCGCTCTCGGATTTTTCGCCGATGAAAACTGGAATGGCCAGATGATCGCGCACAAAACGTTCGTAAAGATCGAGAATTAATTTTGTTTCCGCGCGCGCTTCGGCTTCGGTTTCGTGGACGGTGTGGCCTTCCTGCCAGAGAAATTCGGTCGTGCGCAAAAACAAACGCGGCCGCATTTCCCAGCGCACGACGTTGGCCCATTGATTGATCAGAATCGGAAGATCGCGATACGATTGCACCCACTTGGCGTAACTCGCGCCGATGATTGTCTCCGAAGTCGGCCTAACGACCAGCGGCTCGCTCAACGCGCTGGCCGGTTTCATTTTTCCATCGACATCGACCTCCAGCCGGCTGTGCGTGACGACGGCGCACTCTTTCGCGAAACCTTCCACGTGTTCAGCTTCCTTCGCGAAATAACTCAATGGAATGAAAAGCGGGAAATAGGCGTTGCGGTGTCCCGTTGCGCGGAACATCACATCGAGCTGGCGCTGCATGTTTTCCCAAATGCCGTAGCCCCACGGGCGAATCACCATGCAACCGCGCACGTCCGACGGCTCGGCCAACTCAGCCGCCCGCACCACTTGCTGATACCATTCAGGAAAGTCCTCATCCCGTCGCGGCGTGATCGCGGTTTTCGAAGCAGCGTTCGGCATGGCGAGAAGGAATTAAACTCGCGAGCACAAAAATAACCAGCCACCATTTGTGCGAACGCAACTTTACCCCATGGCAGTTGCTGGTACTTTCCAAGTATGAAAATGAAATCGCTAATGACGATGTCGATCTTGGCTGCGGCATTACAAATTACGCCGATCGGTTTTGGCCAAGATGCGAACGAACCAGGAAAAGGCGGGCCGCGCCATCAGGAAGAGCGCTTCGCCAATCTGTCCGCTGACGAACGCGAAAAGTTGAAGGCCGCGCGCCAGAAAGCGATGCAGGACCCGGTGGTGCAAGCGGCGCAGGAAAAGAGGCGCCAAGCGGACAAGGAATTTCACGACGCGCTGCATGCATCGATGTTGAAGGCCGATCCGTCGATTCAGCCGATCCTGGACAAGATGCCGAAAGGCGAGCGACACGAACATTGACGAAGATTGTTCGACACCAATTTGACACTCCCTGGCGCGTCCCGTAATTTCCGTGCCTTTTCTGCCCTGATGAAAACGTTTTCCGCCAAAGCCAGCGAAGTTCAGCGCAAATGGTGGGTCATAGACGCAAAGGACCAAGTTCTCGGCCGCGTCGCGGTCAAGGCCGCCAAGTTACTGCGCGGAAAAGAGAAAACGATCTTCACCCCGCATGTTGATACTGGCGATTTCGTCGTCGTGATCAACGCTGACAAAGTGCGATTGAGTGGCAAAAAGGAAGAGCAGAAAAGTTACATGAGCTTCTCGGGATATGTGGGCGGTCACAAATCGGAAACCGTTCGGGCACGTCGCGCGCGGCATCCGGAATTGCTGATCGAGCGGGCCGTGCGCGGGATGATTCCGCACAATCGGCTCGGTCGCGCGGTTTATCGAAAGTTGAAAGTTTACCGCGGCGGTTCGCATCCGCACGCCGCGCAAAAACCAGCCGCGGTTTCGCTGCCGTAGTTTTTTTATGGCGCCAGCGCAGGAATTCATCGCCACCGGACGCCGCAAAACCTCCGTCGCCCGCATTCGCATGACGCCAGGCAGCGGTAAGATCGACATTAACGGCCGCAGCTTTGAAGATTATTTCCCGACCGCACCGTTGCAGAACACGGTGCTCCAGCCATTACAGGCCGCGAAATTGGTAAACGCTTACGACTTGTCGATCAATGCCACCGGTGGCGGCGCGACCGGACAGGCCGGCGCGGCGCGGCTGGCGATCGCGCGCGCTCTTTTGCAAGTGGATAACAATTTGCGCAGCACGCTCAAGGCCGATGGATTGCTTCGGCGCGATCCGCGCATGAAAGAGCGGAAAAAATCCGGACAACCCGGCGCGCGAAAACGTTTCCAGTTCTCGAAACGTTAGTCACGGCGTTCGTTGCATCATGCTTCACTGTAGCGGCGGTCTGTGACCGTCGCACTTAGTGCCCAAACGCAAAAACGACGCTCATAGAGCGCCGCTACAACTACGGTCTTGGCTTCGGGCTGCTCGGCTTTGGCGCTGCCAATGTCGGACTCGGCGCTGCCAAAAACGGCGGAATCGTCGGTGTTGCAACCGGCTGGGATGGGCCGACCGGTTTGAGCGAACGCAAGACCCGCGCTGCCTCGCCCGCCCAAAAGCTATCGCGATATTGCGTCAGAATTGCTTCGCAGACGCGGCGCGCGTCCTCGTTTTGATTTTTCGCTTTCAACAGATGCACCTGCGAATAAAGCGCCAACGGAGCGTTAAAACTTTTCGGATAACTCGCGGCGATCCGTTGGTACATCGACAATGCCTCATCGGTTTTCCCCATCGACTCGAGATTGGCGGCCATTGCCATTCGCGCGCTGGTTGCAAGCTCGTGATTTGGATTTTTATTGATGAAAACCTGAAGAGTCGCGTTGGCTTCGATGAACTTCTTTTCATTGCGCTGCGCTTCCGCGAGCAAGAGATAAGCCGCCGCGCCGGCCGGCGTGTTTGGATAACGGGCGACCACTTGTTGATAATCCGGCGCGCTCTTTGCGCTGCTGAGCAAAGCCGATGCGGCCGAATCCCGCTGGTCGGAATAAAAACGATAACCGGCAAAACCGATGACCGCCAGCAGTGCGACCACGATTACGGCAGCGATCTCGTTCTTGAATCTTATCCAGAAGACGCGCGCTTCGAGCGCGGCATCGCGGGAAGGAGGCAAGGCTGTCGGCATGGTCAATTGTCGATCTTGCGCGCGGCAATTCCAAGCTGCGCGAGGGTCGTCTTATGCCACGCGAAACTTTCCCGCGCAAGCGCGCGGCAAGACCGGCGACGCCTGCGCCAACGATTTTTATTTTGATGACTCCTGACGAACCAACGCCAGCAATGCAGAATCCCGAGAAGGACCCGGAAGAATGGACCACCGGGAAAGAGCCGATGACTGGGCCGCAACGTTCTTATCTGCAAACGCTCTGCCGCGAAGCGGGCGAGGAATTCGACGAAACGCTAACCAAAGCCGCCGCTTCCAGAAAGATCGAGGAGCTGCAGGCGAAAACCGGGCGGGGCAAGAAATAGAATTCTTGCCGGGCGAAAATCGACATAGCTCGCCAGATTTTTTTTTGCCGCTAAAATTTTCCGGTATGAATGTATTTTGGAATTTTTTCGGACCGCTTCTCGGCCTCGGCGCAAGGCCGGAAGAGTTGACCTTTGTTCAAATCTCACTGCGCGGAATCATTGTTTTCCTCGCGACGTTGATCATGGTCCGTCTCGGTCACAAGCGCTCACTCGCTCGCAAGACGGCATTCGATGCGGTATTGATTGTGATCCTCGCGTCGGTACTATCGCGCGCGGTCAACGGCAGCGCCGCATTTTTCGCAACGCTTGGCGGGATCTTTGTAATTGTTATGTTGCACCGGCTGCTCGCGTGGTGTGCGTTTCACTCGCATCGGTTTGGCATCCTCATCAAAGGCCGGCCCGAGGTAATTATCGAAGACGGCGATTTCGTCTTAAGCACGATGCACCGGAACCACATCTCTACGCACGATGTCGAAGAGGACATGCGTCTGAGTTTGCGCACCGACGATGTCTCGAAAGTGAAAAAGGGACGTGTCGAGCGCAGCGGCGACGTCAGCTTCATCTGTAAATGATTCCGAATCTGGGGAGCGCACGCGTCCTCGCGTGCCGACTTGCGCGCCCTCACGCGAATCCTCTAAATTCAACATTGAACGTTGGACGCCTGCCGCGCCGTAGCCTTGCGAAGGCGGGTTGGACGTTGAACGTCTGCTACTGTGACCCCGCACGATAAGCTTTTCACGCCCGGCCCGGTCGAAGTTTCAGAGAAAACTTGGGCGGCGTTTTCGCGGCCGATGATCAGCCATCGTGGCGAAGATTTTAAAAATCTTTACCGCGCGGTTCATCCGGGCTTGCAAAAGTTGTTCGCCACGAAGCAGCCGGTTTTTCTCTCCACGTCATCGGCTTGGGGCGTGATGGAGGCGTCCATCCGGAATCTCGTCGATCGCAGTGTGCTTTGCTGCATGTGCGGTGCGTTCTCCGATAAATGGCTCGACGTCGCCAAGCGCTGCGGGAAAGAAGCCGAACCGCTGCAAGTCGATTGGGGCAAACGCATCGATCACAAAGTGATCGATCGACAATTAGCCACCGGCAAGTTCGACACCGTCACGCTGATTCACAACGAGACCTCGACCGGCGTGATGAATCCGCTGCCGGAAATTTGCTCCGTGCTCGCGAAATATCCGGATGTCGCGCTCATCGTTGACACCGTCTCCTCCTTCTCCGCCGTGAAGATCGACATGGATGCGCTCGGCATTGACGTCCTGCTGACCGGCGCGCAAAAAGCGCTCGCTCTCCCGCCCGGATTTTCCCTCTTTTCCGTTTCCGAAAAAGCTTTCGCCCGCGCCGAAAGAATTCCGAACCGCGGTTTCTATTTCGATTTCCTCGAATTCAAAAAACAGCAA
>QHQE01000194.1 GCA_003219265.1 Verrucomicrobiota bacterium | reverse complement strand
TTGCGAGACCTTTGGCGATTGAGGCGCCGATCATTAATGAACTTGCCAGGCCGGGCCCGCTCGTCGCCGCAAAAGCATCGACCTCGACGACGTCGATTTTAGCGGAACGCGTCGCACGTTCGAGCAGACGCGGCGCGTACACAAGATGATTGCGCGATGCCAATTCGGGCACGACGCCACCGAATTTTTCGTGTTCCGCGATCTGCGAAGCGATTTCGCTGGCAAGCAATTGACCTCCACGCAAAATCGCGACGGCCGTTTCGTCACACGAAGTTTCGAGCGCGAGAATTATCTTCACAGAAGAATTGTAGGGCAGGCGCTCCGCCTGCCAAATCTGCGACGGAAGACAGGCATCGCGCCTATCGCGGCAAACAGGCATCTTGCCTGTTGCTAGATTTCGACAGGCTGGAAGCCTGTCTGCCCTTACAAGCCGGGACGGCTGTCTTCCAATTATTTTTTCACCGCGTCGAGCTTGGGCGCGTTCTGCTGCGCGTAAATCATCACGCCTTTGAGGGCGTCGATCGCCCGGAGCATCTGCGGATCTTTTGTCTTGATGATGTTTTTCTCCTCATCCGGCTTTATGTTTTCAGCGCTGCGCAGCGCGAAGAGCGCCCGTTCCTGTTCTGCGCTCATGGGCACGCGAATGTTCGGCGTCACGCCATTCCCCTGAATCACCTGCTTGCTCGGCGTGTAGTATTTCGCTGTGGTGAAGCGCAAAGCTGAGCCGTCGGGCAACTGCATGACGTTCTGGACGGAGCCTTTTCCGAAAGTGGTTTCGCCCACGAGGATGGCGCGGTGCAAATCCTTGAGTGCGCCGGATACAATCTCCGCGCCACTGGCGCTGCCTTCATTCGCCAGGACCGCCATCGGAAAATGCGGACGCTCTTTTGCTGCCCCGGAAGTGGAGTAATCACGTTGCTGGGAGGCGACTCGACCTTGCGTTGAAACCACCTTGGTGTTGGGCGGCAGAAATTGGGCGCAGACATCCACCGCGCTGTTCAAAAGCCCGCCAGGATTGTTCCGAAGATCGAGAATGAGCGCTTGCATGCCTTGCCTCTGCAATTCGTCGAGGGTTTTCGACAATTCGTCGGGGGTCGGCTCATTGAACTGGATGAGCCGGATGTAGCCGATCTTGAATGGGCCGGTCAGCTCCGTATCCAGCAGCCTGGCGCCTTTGACGCTCTGCACTTTTATCTCCGCGCGCTCCAGCGTGTATTCCTTGATCTCCTTGGTCGAAGGCCGCAGCAGCGTGAGCGTCACTTTATGGCCGGGCGGTCCACGCAAAACATTGACCGCATCCTGCAGCTCCATTCTTTCCGTGGAAGTGCCGTTTATTTTTAGAATCTGATCGCCGGAGAGAATGCCCGCTTTTGCCGCCGGCGTGTCCTCCATCGCAGTGACGACGGTCGGCAAACCGTTTTTTATCGAGACCTCGATCCCGAGGCCGTTGAAACGGCTGCGCGTGTCGTCTTGCATGTCGCGGAAATCATCCGGGTCCATGAACTGGCTGTGCGGATCGAGTGAGGCGAGCATGCCTTTCATCGCGGCCGTGATGAGATCGCGATAGCTCGTTTTATTTCCATCGACGTAATCCTGCCGGATCAATTGGACGGCCTTAGCGAAAATGGAAATCTGCGAGTAACCGTTGTCCTCCTCTCCGCTCGCCGTCCGAGGATTTTCTGCGCGAAGATTCAGGAGAACGCTACCGAGCAGCAAACAAACAAACGTGCTGAAAACGAAGCGTGCTCTCATATTAATCAACGGTTATTCCAAGCAGAGTGGACAATCGCTCATCGGAAATTTTTGGCAACGTCCAAAGCGTTGCATAAGCTTGCGCGGCACAAGCAAACCAAGAGCCTTCCATGAAAGTTGCTCATAGCCTTCTAACGGTCTTCGCGATTTGCCTGCCCATGGGGGCCAACTTCGCAGCGCAAACCCCCGATGCCGAATATGAGGCGGTGGCTGAGGAATATATGCGCGGTTATTTGGCTGCTCATCCGCTCCAGGGCACTGCTCTCGGCTTTCACGAATACGACGGCAAAATCGGCGATTACAGCCGGCTCGCGCTTGATGCCGAGCTATCCCGGTTGCGGCGGTTCGACGACCGGCTGAAAAAAATCGACGGAGGCAAATTGAGTCAACGGCAGTCGATTGATCTGCGCATCCTGCAAGCCGCGATCAAGAAGGAACTCTTTCAAATGCAGGAGATGTCGGTCTTCGAACGCAATCCCATGACCTATGCGCGCGCCGCCGATGTAAACGTTTACATCAAGCGAAACTTCGCGCCGCTCGAAGACCGCGCTCACAGCATCGCCGCCATCGAGTCGCAAGTTCCAAACATCATTATCGCGGCAAAGACGAACCTGAATGACGTGCTTCCCAAACCGTATGTCGAACTTGCAATTAAGATTGCGAAAGGTTCCTCAGATTTCCTCAAGAAAAACCTGGTCGCAGCGGTCGCCGAGCTGAAGGACGAGCGAATTCGCGCCGAGTTTCAGGATTCCAATCGCAGAGCCGCGGTCGCGCTGGCTGATTATGGGGCCTGGCTGGAACGCGAGAAACTTCCGAAAGCTTCGCCAGATTTCGCGCTCGGTGAAGAAAAATATCAGCGGCTGCTCGCAGAAACCGAACTGGTCGGTCTTCCGCCGGCGAAAATTCTCGAGATCGGCATGGCGGAATTAAAGAAGGAGCAGCAAGCGTTTGCCGAGGCCGCGAGAAAAATTGATCCGGGCAAATCGGCCAGAGAAGTCTTCAAACAAATTCAGAGCGAGCATCCAACCCCGGAGAACTTGCTTCCCGATATCGGGAAAGACCTCGAACAAATTCGAGATTTCGTCACAACTCACCATCTGGTGACGATCCCGTCGGAAGTGCGAGCGCGCGTGACCGAGACGCCGCAATACCGTCGCGCCACGTCTTTCGCCTCCATGGACACGCCGGGCCCTTTCGAAAAGAGAGCGACCGAAGCCTATTATTATGTCACGCCGACAGAGAACGACTGGCCAGAGAAACAAAAAGAGGAATGGCTGACCGCGTTCAATTATTACACCGCCGACGTCATTTCGATTCATGAAGTTTATCCCGGGCATTATGTGCAGTTTCTACGCTTGAACGCGTCGCCAGCGAGCAAAGTGGAAAAAATCTTTGGCAGCTACGCCTTCATCGAAGGCTGGGCGCATTACTGCGAGAAAATGATGATCGACGAAGGATACAGCGGCGGCACGCCGACTCCGAGTCCAACGCCAAAGGCAAGTGCGACTCCGGGCACAACCCCAACGCCGAAAGCAAAGCCGAGCCCGAAAACAAGCCCGACCTCAAATGTCGATGACATCAAACGCGCCACCAAATATCGCATGGCCCAGGCCGATGAAGCGATGCTGCGCTTATGCCGCCTGTGCGTGTCGATCAAAATGCACACCCGAAAAATGACGGTCGATGAAGCGACCAAATTCTTTCAGGACAATTGTTACTACGAGGAAAAACCAGCGCGGACCGAAGCAATGCGCGGCACGTTCGACCCCGGCTATCTCAATTACACGCTCGGGAAATTGCAGATTCTGAAACTGCGCGACGATTACAAAGCGCAGCAAGGCAACGAATTCTCGCTCCAAAAATTCCACAACGAGCTTCTCAACCACGGCATGCCACCCATCCGTCTCCTCCGCGAGATCATGCTCAAGGACAAATCGAAATGGGACAAAGTGCTGTAGATCCACACACGAGGTGGAACGCGCAGTCCCTTGCGCGTTGCCATTAATGCGGCCTTCGGCCGCCACTTGCAGCATCGAGCGACGGAGCATTCGATCCACCTACTCGTCGTTCTCTGATTCGCCTAACAAGTCTTTCAGCAAAGGCTGCGGATTCGACGGCAATTCTTCCACGTCGCGCAGTTTCTTTGTGATCGCACGGGAACGCACGGCCACATTATCCACGTGCCGCGCTGCTTGATCGAGCTTGTCTTTCACCGCCGATAACGCTTCGCCGAATTTTCCGAACTCCGTTTTCACGGCAGCCAGCAAATTCCAAACTTCACTCGATCGTTTTTGGATGGCCAGCGTGCGAAAGCCCATTTGCAAGCTGTTCAGCAGCGCCACGAGCGTCGTTGGTCCGGCAAAAATTACTCGGCAATCGCGCTGCACCTGTTCAATCAATCCAACGCGGCGAATCGCTTCGGCATAAAGTCCCTCAGTCGGCAAAAACATCAGCGCAAAATCCGTCGTGCGTGGCGGGTTGATGTATTTTTGGCAAATGTCTTTCGCACAACGCTTCAATTGCGACTCCAGATTTTTCATCGCTTCATCTACCATCGCGCCATCGCCCTTTTCCTGCGCGGCCACCAAACGCTGATAATCTTCGGTCGGGAATTTTGCATCGATCGGCAACCAAACCGGCGCGCCATTTTCGTCACCGGGCAGTTTGATTGCGAATTCGACGTGATCGGCGCTTTCATCGCGGGTCTTCACATTTTTGGCGAATTGCTCCG
>QHQE01000101.1 GCA_003219265.1 Verrucomicrobiota bacterium | reverse complement strand
GTCACGATGTTTCTTTTCCACGGATAACGCTCTCCCGCCTCGGGCGGAGGTGGCGACCAATGCCCCGGCGTGAACGCGAGCGAATTAACATTCAGCAGAATGTCCTCCGACAATTTGTCCGATTTTTTGCTGGCCTTCATTTTGGCAGGCTCCGCTTTTTTTGGCGTCGAGTGCGCGAAAAGAGACGAAACCGACGACAGCAGGACCGCGATTGTGTGAGTAAT
>QHQE01000100.1:2417-23257 GCA_003219265.1 Verrucomicrobiota bacterium | reverse complement strand
GATGTTGACGTGAATGTTTCCATCGCCGGCGTGGCCGAAACAGGCGATCGGAAATCCATGTTTTGTCTGAAGCTTGCCTGCGAATTCCATCAGATCGACAAGGTGACTGCGCGGCACAACCACATCCTGATTCAATTTCGTTAGGCCAGTCGCGCGCAATGAATTGCTGAACCCACGGCGCAACGCCCACAGTTTCTCGCAATCGGCTTCGCCAGTCGCCATCTCGAGCGCGTTTGGTTTTTTCCTTGTCAGCAATTGATAAATTGCCGCCGCTTCGCTGCGCACGCTCTCGTCCTGGCCGTCAAGGTCGACCAGCAGATGGGCGCTGCCCGGTGGCACAATCATCTTGCCCAAGTCGCGCCGCGCCGCATCGAGGGTGAAGTGGTCCGCTATTTCAAGTGAAGAAGGCAGAAATCCCGCGGCAAAAATTTCCTGCACCGCCTCCGCGGCTTGTGTCGTCGTTGCAAATGCGGCCGACAAGGTTGCGCGCGCCGGCGGCAGCGGCAACAAGCGCAGCGTAATTTCCGTGACGACGCCAAGCATTCCTTCCGAGCCGACAAACAGACCGATCAAATTGAACCCGGTTTTATTTTTGTGCACGCGCCCGCCGGTCCGCAGCACATCGCCGTTCGCAAGCACAACTTCGAGGCCGATCACATAATTGCGGGTCACGCCGTACTTCAGGCAGCGCGGACCGCCCGCGTTCGTGGCAATGTTTCCGCCAATGCTGCAATCTTTCATGCTCGCGGGATCGGGCGGATAAAATAACTTCTGCGCCCGGGCCGCCGCTTTCAGATCGGCCGTGATCACGCCCGGCTCGACAATCGCAATCGCGTCCGCAAAACTGATTTCCTTGATGCGATTCATGCGCATCAGTGAAAGCGCGATGCCTTTTCGCACGGGAACGCATCCGCCGACGTAACCAAACCCGGCGCCGCGTGCCGTGACCGGAATTTTTTCCTGCGACGCAAACTTCAGTAGCTTGGTCACGTCGGTTGTCGATCTTACGAAGACGACAACTTCCGGTTCCTCCGCCGCGAACCATTTGTCGCCGCTGTGCGCGGCGAGGATTGCCGGGGCATCGCTAACGCAGTCCGTTCCCAGCAACTCGATGAGCTGCTCCTTCATTTCATTGTTGGGAGTTGGATGTTCCACGTTCGGTGTTCTTGCTGCGCTTCGAAAAACTTCCAACATCGAACATCGAACGAATGAACTCTCTACATCCCCATGATCTGATAGCCGCCATCGACGTATATGACCTGACCGGTGATTGCGGCAGCGCCGTCGCTCGCGAGAAAGACACCGGTCTCACCGAGCTCGGCGGAATCGCAGCTTCGCTTAAGCGGCGCGCGTTCCTGATAATGTTTCAACATCGACATGAAACCGCTGATGCCG
Organism: Verrucomicrobiota bacterium; assembly: GCA_003219265.1. Taxonomy (GTDB): domain Bacteria; phylum Verrucomicrobiota; class Verrucomicrobiia; order Chthoniobacterales; family UBA10450; genus AV133. Next base: position 21,862 of record QHQE01000100.1, on the reverse strand, counting down.
CGCGCGGCCAGCGTGTTCACCGGTCCGGCGGAAATGCAGTTGACGCGAATTTTTCTCGGACCGAGATCGTAAGCGAGATAACGCGTGCTCGCTTCCAAGCTCGCTTTCGCCACGCCCATCACGTTGTAATGCGGCACGACTTTCTCCGAGCCGTAATAAGTCATCGCGACGATGCTCCCGCCGCTGGCCATCATCGGGGCAACCTCGCGCGCAAGCGCGACCAGCGAGTAGGCGCTGATATCGTGCGCAGTGCGAAACGCTTCGCGCGTCGTGCTCAGGAAATCGCCTTCGAGCGCTTCCTTCGGCGCGAAGGCAAGCGAGTGCAGCATAAGATCGACATGATCGGTTTCGCCCCGAACTTTCTCGAAAAAGCTTTTGATCTCCTCGTCGCTCGAAACGTCGCACGAAAAGAGCGGCGTCTTCTCGCCGAATTCACCGACAAGTTCCTCGACATTTTCCTTTAAGCGCTCGCCTTGATAATTGAAAATGAGGCGCGCGCCGGCCGTCGCCCACGCTTTCGCGATCGCCCACGCGATGCTGCGTTTATTGGCCACGCCAAAAACGACGCCGGTTTTTCCGGCCAAGACCTGTGCAGTCATAAACGCAATGACAATACGCAGGATTAATTCACCGCAAAGCTAGTGTAACGGCGGTGTATGACCGCCGAGAAAATGCAAATAAATGCGACGCTCGTAGAGCGCCGCTACAATAATTCAGCAGGCGATGGCGTGACGCCGGCAAACGCCGGAAAGCATTTCCCAAAGCGCGTCGAGAATGCGCCGCACCGCCGCTCGCACGCTGTCAATGTTGTGATTGTCAATGTACGACGCGAGGATTTTGCGTTCGGCCGCAGAATGTGCGCGATCGGCTTCGATGTGGACACTGAAGTATTCGTAATGTTCGGGATCGGTGAAACCGTAATGTTTCTTCAACCCGTCGATCTTCGATTCGCAGATTGCGGGAATCTGACTCTCGTAGGCGTAAAGCGCCGCGAGGCCTTCCGCGATGCATCCACCGCGACAAACCGATCGGACAGTGTCAATCAAGTTTTTCGTCTCCGGTTGTTTCTCTGTGTTCCACACATCGACCTTCGAAACGCCGAGGCCTTCCGCGAAGGTGAGCCAGAGTTCGGGATGATTCGGCGAACCGGCTTCCTCATCAATCAAATTGGAAAGCAATTGTTTCCGCGTCGCTTGATCGTCGCATTTCGCATGCACCGCCGACAGGTAGGTCGGAAACGCCGCGACATGGTGATAATACTGTCGCGCATAATCTGTGAGCGCTTCTTTGCCGAGCTCACCGCGCGTCCACGCGAGATAAAACGGGTGCTTTAAGAGATGTTTGGCCGCGATTTCGCCGTCGATGGAATCGAGATGCTTGTTCATAAAAATTCCTTCCGAATTTAATTCTCTTATAAACCCAGGTTTGCCCATCGCAAATCTTTTCGAAGAAGATCCCTTCTTTCGTCTCAACGGGACTTTTCTTATTTGATCTTGAATCCCCAGTGCTGAAGCGCTGGGCTATTACCTTTTTCCGTGAGAATAGCCCACCGTTTTAACGCTGGGTTTTCACGCGACAATCACCTCGAATCCCATCGGGGACGAAAGAAATGTCGTCAGGCCGAACGCAAGATGTGTTTGATGCCGCGGATGGGAATGACGACCCAGTCGGGGCGATGGTTTAGTTCGTAGCCGATTTCGTAAACGGCTTTGTCGAGGAGGTAGGCTTCGAGGAGCACTTGCAGGTCCTCTTCGTTTTGCGGGACGAAGATCGCGCCGACGGTTGTCTGCAAATAACTTTGCAGGAAAACGCTGCTCATCTGGCGATACCAAAGATCGGCCCAGCGCTCGAGAAACGGGACGTCTTCGGTGCGCATGGCCGGTTGCCAGAGCGCGCTGTAAGCCGCGTATTGAAACGAGCGCATCATGCCGGCGACGTCACGCAACGCCGAGCGTTTCAATTTACGTTCGCCCAGAGCGCGCGCCGGTTCGCCTTCGAAATCGAGAATGACGAAATCCTTCCCGGTATAGAGCACCTGACCGAGATGATAATCGCCGTGAATCCGGATTTTCGCGGCACCAGAGCGGCGATCGAGAATGCGTTTTTCCTCCGCTAGAATTTGGTTTTCCGCAGACAGAACTTGTTTTGCTTCCTCGCGAAATGCTTCGGGCAAGTCCGGCAGTTTCTTTTCAAGAAGTGTAAAGGCGCGCCGCAACGAAGCGCGCATCGATTGGTAAACGGAACGTTGCGCCAGGGCGTTGAATGGCTCGGGCGCAAAGGCGCGCTCATCCGCGCCGAAGGCGAGGGCGCGATGCAATTCGCCCGTGCGTTGTCCGAGTAATTTCGCTTTCTCGGGATAAACGCCGCCGACCAGCTCATCGAGCAGTGCGCCGGGCGGTGTGGTTTGATTTTGCAGATCGGCTTTGCGGCCGAGCACCCGCTCGTAATAGCGGCCGACCGAATCGAGCGTCAGTGCCCAGCCGTCGCGCTCACTTGCGACTGCACTTTGCAAAAGGCAAACGACGGTGGGTTCAGCTTTCCCGCGACGATATTCGATCACGCCACGGAACGAGGGCACGTGCGGAAAGCCGCGCTCGGTAAGGAACCGTGTAACTTCGACATCCGGATTCACGCCGTCCTCGAGTTTGCGATAAAGCTTCAGGAAAAATTCGTTCTCAAAAAGCATTGAGGAGTTACTCTGCTCCCCTCCGAGCACTTGAGAGGAGGGAAGCTGGGCGCGGATATTTTGCACACAGGCGTCGCTGGCCACGCCGACAAGCTCTCCACTTTTTCCCCTGGCCCGTTGCCGATCCAACATGAGTCGAAAAAGTTTTTCGCGAAAAGCCGCGTCCCAAACCGCATCGAACAAAATCGCTTCTTCGGGGCCGGCGAAACGAGCGATGACTGCGTGCGGCGCCGCCCGCCCAATAGCACGCGCGGCGTCGCCCGCGCTTATCTCCACAGGCAAAGTGTATGTCTCCGGCGTGCCGTCGGTATAACTGACCTCGACAAACCAAAAGCGCGCCGCTTTGTTCTCGGAAGAAATCGGAACTTGCTCAACAATCTTTACTCCGCGGATATTGCGCGCTTTGGCGCCAAACCACCGGCAAGTGCGGATATAATCAGGCAGAATTTCGCGCTCGATTTGCGCCCGCTGACCATCGGCAAGGAGCGTCTGTAAATCGGGCGGCGCATTGATCGTGGGCACGACGCGTTTTTTCGACGCGCGGCGGGCCTCGGTTTGCGGTTGCAGCACAAACCAGTAATGCGCGTGCGGATTGAGCGTGAGGAGGAAGGGTGACTTCCCGATCGTGGGAAAAAGATTGCGGCTAAAAACTTCAATCGGGACGCAGCCGGCGAAGCGGGACAAGTCGATCTCCGCTGATTGGGCGAAACGCGAGAGATTCACCACCACGACAATGGTTTCGTTCTCATATCGACGGAGGAACGCCAGGACCTTGGCATTATCCGGATAAAGAAATTCGAGCGAGCCGCGCGAAAATGCCTTGAAGTTCTTGCGCATGGCGATGACGCGCCGCATCCACCAGAGCAGCGACGATGGGTTTTTCTGCTGATTTTCGACGTTGATGGCTTCGTAGTGATATTCGGGATCAATCGTCACCGGCAGGTAAAGTTGCTGCGGGTTCGCTTTGGAAAAACCGGCGTTGCGGTCCGGGCTCCATTGCATCGGCGTGCGACAACCGTTGCGATCGCCCAGATAAAAGTTGTCGCCCATCCCGATTTCGTCGCCGTAGTAAATGATCGGCGTGCCGGGCATGGAGAAGAGCATGATGTTGAGCAGCTCGATCTTGCGGCGACTGTTGGCGAGCAACGGGGCGAGGCGGCGGCGAATGCCGAGGTTAATGCGCGCGAGCGGGTCGGTGGCATAAACGCGATACATGTAATCGCGCTCCTCGTCGGTCACCATTTCCAAGGTCAGTTCATCGTGATTGCGCAGGAACATCGCCCACTGGCAATTATCGGGAATCGGCGGCGTCTGATCGAGAATGTCGATAATCGGAAAGCGATCCTCCATCTGCAAAGCCATGAACATCCGCGGCATGAGCGGGAAGTGAAAACTCATGTGCGATTCGTCGCCATTTCCAAAATAAGCGACCGCATCCTCCGGCCACTGGTTGGCCTCGGCCAGGAGCATGCGGTTGGGAAATTTTGCATCGACATGCGCCCGCAACTTGCGCAGGAATTCATGTGTCCCGGGCAAATTTTCGCAGCTCGTGCCTTCGCGCTCGTAAAGATATGGAATGGCATCGAGGCGCAGACCATCGACGCCCATGTTCAACCAGAAGTCGCAAACCTTTTCCACTGCCTCATGCACGGCCGGATTGTCGAAATTCAAATCCGGCTGGTGCGAATAAAAGCGATGCCAGTAATATGCTTTTGCGACCGGGTCCCATGCCCAATTGGACGTTTCGAAATCTTTAAAGATGATGCGCGCATCTTTGTATTTTTCCGGCGTGTCGCTCCAAACGTAAAAATCTTTGTAGTCGTGGTCGCCGACCACGGCCGTTGCCAGTGCGCTCGCATGATCGCGGTCAGTCCCGAAAGCTTTCGGGGCAGCTACAGCGCGGCGCGATTTTTGGAACCACGGATTCTGGTCTGAGGTGTGATTGAGTACCAACTCCGTAATCACCCGAAGCCCCCGCTCATGCGCCGCGGCGAGGAATGCTTGGAAGTCCTGGAGCGTTCCGTAGTTCGGATTGACATCGAAATAGTCGGCAATGTCGTAACCGTCATCACGCATGGGCGATGGATAAAACGGCAGAAGCCAGATCGCGGTGATGCCGAGCTCCTGCAAAAAATCGAGCTTATCGTTCAGGCCGCGGAAGTCGCCGATTCCGTCGCCGTCGCTGTCGCAAAACGTCTTGACGTGCAGCTCGTAGATGACCGCGTCCTTGTACCAAAGCGGATCACCCACTGCTTCGCTCCCAATTGCGGGCATGCCGGTAACCTTTGCCGCACAAATCGCACCGCGCAATCATCGGGTTTTCAGGAGACGGGTTGCGGTTGGCCGGCGAAAGAGAGCGGCAGCGACCACCTTGAAGTGACCGCTGCCGTCAGAACGCACGCGCCGACGGCGCGCAAAATAATTATCGTTATGGCAACTTCATTACCTGGCTGGCGACGCATTGCCACCGGCCGCTCCGCTCCACCCAGGTGTCGGTAAAGCGAAACTTTCGATCGAATGGCTTGCCGTCTTTGCCCGTGCCCTTCTCGTGCGCGGTGCCAACAACGACTGCTGCGTTCGGACCATAAGTATGCACGGCCAGCTTTTCGTTCACGGCCGATTTGTAGGTGTCCCGATCCTTCTTCGACTCCGCAAGCACGCCTGACCTGGTCATGACTTTGCCGTCGAAATAAACGCCGACGAAATCATCGGCCACCATCGATCCGACGCTGACTGTATCATGTTTGGCGATTGCGGCTTCCCAGCGGTTCTCATTGTCCTTCAACGCAGCTTCCACGCTCATCTTCTTGCCGGAGGGCGCGGCCGCAGCTTTCGCCGCGGCGGGCGAAGCAGATTTCTCAGGCGCGGCCTTTAACGGCATCTCCTTTTTCTGAGTGGCCGGTTGCTCTGCAGGCGTCGCGGTCGCTCTGGTTTCAGGCGCGACCGGCGGTGTTGGTGCCGCAGTCCCTTGCATGGCGGTGGAAGCTTTTTCTTCCGGCGAAGCGGACGGTGATTCTTCTTGGGCAAGCGCTGAGGTGACGAAAGTCAGTGCAACGATGCCGAGAAGCGATGTAATTAATTTCATATGAATTTCCTTTCGTGAAGTTACTCTTGGAACGCAGGATCGCACAGCACCCGTTCCCCCATTCTGGCGGCCGCCGAGCGCAACTTGCACTCAGTTCGCGTTGTCGCCGCAAACCGTATTGGAGCAACTGCTTGTCGGTCAAGCTTATTGCAGTGCTCCGCATTGAAACCGGTAGACGAAGCCGGTAAGGCAGACTACTGCTCTGTTTCGCACTTCTGCATGAATCGAAAATCCCAGATCGCTGCGCGTCCAGACAGTGAGACTGAGGTCAACCCCCGCGCGCGGACGACCCCGCCGGAACCCGAGCCGGGTGCGCCGAGCGATCTCGATCTGATGAAGGCGATCCAGGCCGAGGACCCGGCAGCGCTTTCCCAGCTTTACGACCGATACAACGGGATTCTGAAAGCGCTCATTTTGCGCGTGATTCACAACGAAACCGAGGCCGACGACTTGCTACAGGAAATTTTCATGGAGATTTGGAATCACGCGAAGAATTTCTCCGCGCAAAAAGGCAAGCCGCTCGGCTGGATGGTCACCCTGGCGCGCCGGCGCGCGATTGACGGTTTACGGAAAAAGCAGGCCTACACGCGCGCCGAAGAGCGCTTGCAAAGCGAGACCGAGCAGCGACCTGAGGCCTGGGTGCATAACGCCACCGCGGAAGAAATCGCCTTCAGCGACACGCGGGTCCTTGTGCGCAACGTGATCAACGGACTGCCGCCGGCGCAGCAGCAGGCAATCGAGTTCGCATTTTTTCGAGGCATGAGCCAGCGCGAAATCGCGGCAAAAACGAATACACCATTAGGCACAGTTAAAACCCGGCTTGAATTGGGACTAAAAAAAATTTATGACGGCCTGAAGGAGCTAAGAGATGAGCTTTGAAGAATTCCAGAACCGCTCGCGGCTTTACGTCATCGGCGCGCTGGAGCCCGAAGAGATGGAGGAGTTCGAGAGAGCGCGAAAAAAGTTCGGACAAAAGGCCGAAGATTTTATCGGCGAGTGTTATACCTTGCACGAAGCGTTCGCGTTAAGCTTGCGCCCCGCGAAATCGTCCGCCGCGATTAAGGAACGGCTCATGTCGATGGTACAAGACCGCAAGCAGGGCTAGTCGGAATTCTTTCCCGGGCAGTCGATGACTTCTCGCAAGATAAATTCCTGAAGAAAACCGTAGAAGTTTACCTGGAATAAGCTCAAGTCGCGGCGCGACCCGATGGGTGAACGATAGTGATCGCACAGCTCGCCATCAGTGAAATTATACTTCGCGGCAATGACCAGCCTCGCCTGATTGAGCGCACTGAGCCAGGCATCCGCATGCTTCGCCGGAATGCGCAGAGTGCGGTTCGCGAAGGTCTTTTCGTTACCACTCAGTTGCTCCAAGTCGGCGGCCACGGTTTCCGTCGCCGTCCGAAAGAGACGCCGTAACTCCGGTTGCACATAAAGTTTCCATTCCGCGCAAATCTCCCTTTCGCGCGGACCCGCGGGTGGACTGAAGAGTCGCTGCTCAGCGGTTGGCGTTCCCTCCGGATTGGCGCTCGCCGGAATCTGCCGGAGCAATTCCGCCAGGAACGGGTCGAGCTCGGAAATCTCAAGCTTGTCCTCTCGCCGGCAAATTTCCATATCAACCAATTTTCTCCAGCGTCGCGAGCAGGAGATAACCGTGCAGTTGTTGCACGTAAAGCTCCGCTCGCTCGCGCATGCCGCTCCAGAGAATGGAGCGTCCCTTGTGATGCACTTCGAGCATGTGGCGTTCCGCCTTCTCGCGCGGATAGCCGAACACCCGCTGGAACACCATCGTCACATAACTCATCAAATTGACCGGATCGTTATGCACGATCACTTGCCAGGGAAGATCGAGATCTTCTTCCGAGCGCGTTTCCTGTTCGATCACGGGAGCCTCGACCGTTGCAGGATTGGCGTTCTGGTTCGAAATGCTAATCGCTCCCTCGGATCGTTCGCTTTGTGCCACCTCTGCGCTGCCCCGCCGCGGCTGCCAGCTCATAGATGAAATGCTAACATACGCCGCCTCCAGTTCAAACAAGGTCGCGCCCGGCGCTCGCCGCGGCCAGCACCGCTACAGCTGCTGCTTCAACGCCGCTGCCAGAATTTGTCGCTGCATCCTTTCCATTCTTTGCGCCTCGACCTTGTTTCGATCATCAAAGCCGTGCAAATGCAACAGCCCATGCACAATGTAAAGTCGCAGCTCTTGCCCGAGGGAACTTCCAAACCTTCGCGCATGATCGCGCGCCCTCTCGGCGCTGAGAAAAATCTCGCCGTGCTCAAACGTCAGGACGTCGGTTGCTCCCGCCTCTTTCAGAAATTGTCGATGTAACCTCGCCATCCGCCGATCGGAAATGAGGAGAACAAATATTTCGCGCAAGCGTTTTAATTGCGTCGGCTCATTTCGAGGAATGCGAGAACATGACTGCAAAGCCTGTTGGGCGAACTCCTGGAGCTCCGCCACATCGACCGGGACAGTTCGTTGAAGATTGCGCACTGTGATTTCGGGAAGACCAACCAGGTTCCAGCCGCGACTCATAACGGTCGATTGTCGGTCCTGGCAGCGCGTTGCCGCGCCTGCTCGAGAGATTTGAGGAGCGAATAGAGAATCTCGAGTCGCGGCGTCGGCGTGCCAGCCGCGGCAGCGCGACGCAACGGTTCGCCCCAAATCGCTTCGATCTCGAGCCCTTTTCCATTTTCAAAATCAATTAAGGTTGAAGGCTTGTAAGCGTCCATTGTCTCCGTGCGCCTCATTTGTTCGTCAGCCGCACCGCGCGCTAATTGATGACCGCACTTGTTTGCCGCGGCGATCACTTCATCCATCAAAGCGCGTGTCGATCGGAGTAAATCTTTGTCGGCAATAATCGCGGCCGTGTCGATGCCGCCGGCCAGGATCGACAATCCGTTGAACGGAATATTCCAGACGAGCTTGCGCCAGCGTTCCAGCGCCAAATCTTCCACGACGCTGCACTCCACACCGCACCGTTTGAATTCCGACGCGATTGCATGGGTGCGCGATTGCGGGGCGCGGCCGTACTCGCCAATAACGATGTGACCGTAATCGTAGCGCTCCACCAGCGTTCGCGAAATTCGATTCAAACAAATGAAGCAAAGCCCGCCCAGGATGCGCTCCGCGCCGAAGTGCGCGGCAAGGAATTCTTCGTTGCCGAGACCGTTCTGCAATGTGAGCAGCGCCGTGCGCTGGTGCAGGAGCGGCGGGACAAGATCGACAAGGTCAGCGTTTGAAGTTGCCTTGACTGCGATGAGAACGAGATCGCACCGGCTGATTTCTTCCGTCGAGTTGTAACAATTGAATTTCGCGACGCGAAAATTTTCACCTTTGCCATGAACAGAGAAACCCTCGCGTCGAATTTCGCTCAAATCACCGCGCATCAAGAAATGCACGTCGCTCCCGCCGTGCGCCAGCTTCGCGCCATAATAACTGCCGATCGCGCCAGAACCGACAATCGCGATGCGAAAATTCATTGCTTCACGCTGGTGGTCTGGTTTCGGACTGAAAATTTCTCGTAATCAATCGCGCGCCTTTATTGAAGGTGAAGTAGGCCCACGCCCATTGAAAGAGCACGACGAGGCGATTGCGGAAGCCGACCAGAAAAATAATGTGCACAAACAGCCACGCCAACCACGCCGGCAATCCGCTGAAGTGCACGAAGTTCAGATCGGCCACAGCTCTGTTCCGGCCAATCGTAGCCATGCTGCCTTTGTCCCAATACCAGAATCGCTGCGGTTTGCCTCCTTCAATCATCGCCAAAATGTTGCGCGCGGCGTGACGGCCCTGCTGCATGGCGACAGGCGACACGCCTGGCAAAGGCTTTCCAGTTTGGTGCGAAAAATTTGCCAGGTCGCCGATTACCTGAATCTCAGGACGTCCAGGAATCGTAAGATCATCGTTGACGATCACGCGACCAACCTTGTCGATTGGCACGCCAAGCGTCTTGCCGACAAAGGATGCGTTGTTACCGGCCGCCCAAATTTTCACGCGGCACGGGATAAACTCACCGCCAACCTCGACCCCGGCCTCGCTGAGATTGGTCGCCTGCACGCCGGTGCGAACTTCGACTCCCAGATCGACAAGCTGCTTGAGCGCGCTCGCCGACAAATCTTCCGGAAAGGCGGCGATGAGACGCGGCTCGCCTTCGACCAAAATCACACGGGCCTGCGACGGATCGATGTGGCGAAAATCGTTCGCCAGTGTGTAACGCGCGATCTCGGCAATCGCGCCCGCCATTTCCACGCCGGTGGGTCCGCCGCCAATAATCACGAAAGTCATCGCTGCTTTGCGCGCCGCTTCATCCGTGATTTTTTCCGCGTACTCAAACGCCATCAACAAACGTCGCCGCAATTCGATTGCGTCTTCGAGACTTTTTAGGCCCGGCGCCAACTTCTCCCACTCATCATGGCCGAAATAAGAGTGTCGCGCGCCGGTTGCGAGGATCAGATAATCATAAGCCACCTCCATATCTCCAAGGTTTACTTTCCTGGCCGCAACATCGACCGACTCTACCTCCGCGAGAATGACCTCGATATTTCTGCATTTGCTCAATACAGCGCGCACGGGCGCCGCGATGTCGGCCGGCGACAGCGCGGCCGTCGCCACTTGGTAGAGCAGCGGCTGGAAAAGATGATAATTGGTGCGGTCGATTACCGTGACGTGCACATCTTTGCACGCCAATTTCTTTGCCGCTTCGAGTCCGCCGAATCCTGCGCCAACGATCACAACTTGCGGTCTCTTCAATGATGCGTCTTCCATGCGCGAGGATGTTCCGAGAACGAGAATCGATGCGAGCAGATTGTTGCTGTAGCCGCTCGCCGCAGCGCGCGTGACGCGCGGATTGTAACATGCACACGTCGCGTCGCCCACAAGGCGACGGCTACAGAAAAGCATTTGTTATCACGTAGCGATCACATTACCTTCCGCGCCTTATGCCGAAGCCAATTGCCCGAAGCAAAACCAAGAAAGCCGTCGCGAAACGATTCAAGATCACCGCGCGCGGCAAGGTTTTGCGAGCGCAATCCTCGCGCCGCCATCTGCTCTCGGCGAAGAATGCGAAACGCAAACGGCAGCTAAGTAAGGCTGCGCAAGTGGACAAAACGGACGTCGCTCGGATCAAGGAAACGCTCATAGAGCGTCGCTACGGTACGGCGGGAGCATCGGCCTGATTTCTTCCGGTTCGCTCGTCCCATCCGCACCTGTGTGGTCGTAGTCGTTGTGACTCTCGTCACCGGCGGCATGGCGTTGGGCGCGGGCTCCGGACTATAAAGATCGCGTCGATCTGCGAGAGTCGTGCACGAGCACTGAAGAAGAACGAGCAAAAGCAACGCCAACCATTCACGTGGATGATGCAACCAAAAGCGCGCGCTTGTAAACGTGGGGCGCATCTTCGATTAAACGTGGGGCGCATCTTCGATTTTCAAAACCCGATTGCACGATGTCGATCTTGCGCGAATTTTTCTTCTCCGTCAGGGGCTATGGATCGAGGACTTACAAACCCCGCCAGGGCAGGAATGCAGCAACGGTAGTCTGATCCTCCTTGCCGTGGTTCCCTGGCGGACTTTTTAAGGTAGGGCGTCCGGCAGCCGCCGGACCGGGCGCGCCAAAACCCTAAAGAACGGACGGCCCGGCGGTCCCTCCCTACCAACGTGAAACTTCTCAAAGTCAAAACGGCGCGCTTCGCTGAGGTCATCGAGAAATGCGGGAAACCGGAGGTTTACACGCTCTGGCAAAAACCGTCGGCCGATCGTCATTTACAATCGCAGATCAAAAACAATCGCCTGATGACGGTCCAGAAAAGTGAAACTGGAACTGAGTTCGGGGTGGTCGGTTTCAAAGAGCGCAAAGGCGCAAGTCACCTGATATTTCCAAAATCACTGAAGCGATTTGAGAACCAGCGAATTATTGGAATCAATTGGGAGCTTGTGAAATAAATGATCTGTAGATCTGTAGTGGGAAGCTGTTGGCTTCCCACCGGGGCGCTAACAGCGTCCCTACAGTCCCCTGCAGTTGTGCTAAATTGTCGGCAGCATGGAAGAGCAGAATACCCAGAGGCAATTGAGCAACGAGGAACGTGTTCGTTATTCGCGCCATCTCACCATGCCGGAGGTTGGCATCGATGGACAACGCCGCCTGAAAGCTGCGCATGTTTTATGCATCGGCGCAGGCGGGCTCGGATCGCCCGCGGCACTTTATTTGGCGGCGGCTGGGGTCGGCACGATTGGCATTGTCGATTTCGACGATGTCGATCTTTCAAATTTGCAGCGGCAAATTCTCCACGGAACAAAGGATATTGGCCGTAGCAAATTGGAATCCGCGCGGGACCGATTGCGCGACGCCAATCCGAACATCGAGGTTGAACTGCATGAATGCCGCTTTTCCAGTGAGAACGCGTCCGAACTTGTTGCACGTTACGACCTGGTCGTCGACGGCTCCGATAATTTCCCGACACGATATTTATCGAACGACGTTTGCGTTTTTGCGCGGAGGCCGAACATCTACGGCTCCATCTTTCGTTTTGACGGCCAAAGCAGTGTCTTCGCCCCGCATTTGGGCGGCCCGTGTTACCGCTGCCTTTTTCCGGAGCCGCCAGCGCCCGGGACAATCCCGAATTGCGCGGAAGCCGGAGTTCTCGGCGTGCTGCCGGGGATTATCGGGATGGTGCAAGCGATCGAGGCGATAAAACTTATTCTCGGAGTTGGAGAGCCGCTCATCGGACGCCTTCTGCATTTCGAAGCGCTCAAAATGAAATTTCGGGAACTTAAATTGCGGCGCGATCCGCAATGTCCGGTTTGTGGGGATGCGCCAACAATTACGGCGCCGATTGATTATGAACAATTTTGCGGAATTGCGGTTGATGTGCCCGCAATTTCCGTGCATGACTTGAAGCGAAAACGTGATGCGCGCGAAGCGATTCAGCTAATCGACGTCCGCGAGCCGTTCGAATTTGAGATTGCCCGGATCGATGGCGCAAAACTGATTCCGTTAGGCCAATTAGCTAATCGCTTACATGAGCTGAAGCGGAATGGTCAGACCGTTGTTCATTGTCACACCGGCATGCGCAGCGCGCAGGCAGTCCAGATGTTACGGCAAACTGGTTTTACGAACGTTTACAATCTCGAAGGCGGCATCGACGCCTGGGCAAACGAAATCGATCCGGCGATGCAGAAGTATTAGGTCCGCACGTCGTGCAGACGTGCCTCGAGTTGTGGCCACAGCCCTGCGGGCCCTCTTGAAAATCGACGTGCCACCGGCACGTGGCTACAGCGCTAATTATTTCACGACGGTTGCCAACTCCGCGGCGCTCGGCACATCATCCCATTGCCGCAGCAGTTCGCCGCTTCGGCCAAAGACGAATACGCGAAAAGCTGATGAATCGGGCTGCAGGCCGAGTTGCGACGTTGCTGTCCCGTCAAAATCCGCCACGGCGAAGATGTCGCGTCGCGCATCACGTGCGAGTTTCTTCGCATCATATCGCGGCTGAAGTCGTTTCGCTTCGGCATCGAGACGGCGGCGCGTCAGGGCCGTTAAGATCATGCGCACTGGTCTGCTGTGGTTTTTGAAATTCAGGACGGTGAGCATCCGATAAGTCGGATTGCCGAGGCAATAATCGGGAACCCGATCGCCGACGGCACGCGCCTGGTCGATGTTTGATTGTGCCGTTAAGACAACGACCGTGACGTGACCGTCGGCCGTCAACAGAGTGTGTCCATCGACATCGACAAATCTAAGCACGTAAATTTGGCCAAGAGAAAGATCTCCCAGCAGCGCGCACGCGCCGAAAAAAAAGAAGCCGATGGAAAAAAAGAATTGGAGTGCGCGCAACCTCACGAGTAAGCAGGTTGGCGAGGATGAGGCTGGCTGACAAGTTTCCGCTTGGATTGTCGATCTTGCTCGTGTTCTTGCTCACTGGCTGCGATCGAATGATGACGCCGCGCCACGCCCAGCTCGTTAAAGACGCGGACAAAAAATCAGCACAGGAAGATTTTCTGCGCGCGATCAATCTTTACGAAGCCGCGCTCGATGACAGCCCGCGATGCGCCGAGATTCATTACAAGCTCGCGCTGCTTTACGACGACAAGATGAATGATCCGCTCAACGCGCTGCATCATTTCAAGCGCTATCTCACGCTCAGCCCAAACGGATCTCATGCCAACGATGTGAAGAATTTTATGAAGCGCGACGAGATTGCGCTGCTCACCAGCTTATCGGGCGATTCGGTGGTGACTCGAGCGGAGGCCGCCCGATTGAGAAATGAAAACCTCAATTTGCGCAAGGAATTGGAAGACCGTTCGTTGAAGGTGCGGAGCGCGCCGGATCAAACGCAATCGGGCGGTCCACCTCCAGAGAAAACTACTGCCGAGAAATCGAGCAGCCGAGTCTATGTTGTTCAAACGGGCGACACGCTCGTATCGATTTCGAGAAAGTTTTACAAATCGCCGGCGCGCTGGAAAAAGATCCTCAACGCGAATAAGAAAAGCATCGACGATCCTGAGAAGTTGAGGATCGGTCAGCGCTTGATCATTCCCTAGGAACCATTCGCCGCCCTTGCATGTTGGCACAAACAGGGTAGCCAAGCGTCCCGCCTGCGCATGCGGTGGATCGGCCGCTCCGTCGGGCGATGCTAAAACAAATGCGGCTTTGCCGCCTAAATTAGTATCGAGCAAGCCGCCTTCGCTACAGCTACGGCGCGCCAAGGGGACTGCTCGATACACCTTACGGACCGCCCGGAGGACCAAGGGGAGGCGCGTTGGCGAGCGGTTGCGGATTATTTGCGCCGATCCCACCGAATGTCACCGGCCGGAATCGTGCCGCCGATCGTCACCACAACATTGTTGAAGATGGTGACCGCGTTTGCCGCAAGAATCTTCGTGCTGTTGCCACCGAGCGTGACGTTCGAGATAAAATTAAGCTGTCCATTGCTGCCAGGCGCGTAAAGCTTCAGCAGCGTGTCCGCAGATATCAATCCGCTGGCGATGTTCAGTTGGCCATTGGCTCCGAACGCGCCGATCTTCAAAATATCGGCGCGCATAATTGCATTCCCCATAATGTTGATTAGACCGTTATCTCCGGCGTGCTCGATATCGACTGTGCCGCGGTCCGCCTCCACGATCCCGTTCACATTGATGCTGCTGCTGTTGTTTGTGGTTCCCGTTGCCATGATGGTGACCGTGCCGCCGGGACCGGGCGCGTTGGCATTGAGCAAAGAAAGAAGCTGGCCGGAAGGGGAGATGTTAGTGCCGCCGCCAAGGCCGCTAGTAATATTGATGTTCCCGCCTCTTGCACTTCGGCGGACGAAGGCCTGACCCGTACCCACTGGCGTAGATGAAACTTCGACCCGCGAATTCACGGTCACGGTGTCGTTAGTTGAATTGAGATCGACGATGCCGCCATTCCCAGCCGGCGCGAAAGCGATGGGTTGGTTCCCGGTCGTGGCCTCGATATCGGAATTTACCGTAATGGGTCCGGTGATGTTAACGGTAAACGTGCCACCGTTCGCTCCTCCCGACATCGAGTTGGCACCACTACCGCCATCGAAAGTGACAGGGCCGACGATGTCCGTACCAATATTGACCGAGTTGACGTTGATCGTGAGTTGTCCGCCATCCGTTGGGGACGACGATGCTGTTCCGTCGATTCCATTGAAATTGATGCCGCCCTGCGAGGTGACTGATCCGGCGGTCAAGGTGTGAAGCCCACTTGGGGACGAAAATTGGCGAATCCCGCCACTGCCAACGATGATATTACCCATCGTTGTCACATCAGTGCTCGACAAAGTGCCCGCCGTGATATCGCCGCCCGCGGTGGCCACGGGTGCAGTAAGAGTGCCAACGACGTTCATGGTGGTTCCGGCGGAAACGCCGCTGCTTGCAAAAATACTGCCGCCGATGTTGATGCTCGTCCCGGCCGTCACGCCTACGGCGCTAACGTCGGACTGGGCATTAAATGCGCCGCCCGCGACGATGATATCGCCGCCGGAAGAATTCGTGCCGTTCTGCGTACCGTAAATGCTGATGTCGCCGGTCGCTTCCAAGAGGAGCGAGCTGCCGTTCGCAAATAAACTATTGGGCGCTTGAATTCCCCCGCTTCCGGCGATGAAGGAAACCGCTGCGCTGCCAAGATTAAAGGTGTTCGGACTACCAAATTGCAGATTGATCGTGTTCGCCAGCCCAGTCAGCGAAGCTCGAGGGAATGGCATGCCGCCCGGACCGAGGACGAGGGTTAGCGTATTCGCAGCGCTCAAGTTAATCGTGCCACCAGCGACGTCGGGAAATTTACTGGCGTCGATGTTCACGTTGGAAAGCGATTGAATGTTGATGTCCGTCGCGGTCACCGTTCCGGTTCCACCGAGAAAATCTCCGCCGGAAAACGCCCTGAAGTCTGTCGCGCTTTCATCGCCGTTGATTTGGATGGTGCCTTCTGCCCAAAGCCTGATCCTCGTCCCAACGGAAATTGCTGAGCCAAGTGTCAAATTGGAACCGGCGCCACGAGCGTAAAAGTTGATGTCATGGATGCCGGAGAACGAAATCTCGGACCCTAAATTGATCGGCCCGTTTTGGGTCGCAATCAACAGTCCGCGGATTCCGGCAAAAGTGAGGGTCCCGCCCGGACCACCTGAAGTAATGCCGTTAACGGCGATCAGAGCGAGATTGATCACGCCGGTTGGCGTCGAGACCGTGGGGTTCCCGGTCAATTGCAACGAAGTAAACTTGAAACCGGCGCCGCCCATACTGTTCTGGCCGCTGATCTCGGTGTCGAATCCGCTTGCGATATCGAAGGCTGAAGTCGATCCAAAGATAAACGCCGACAAGGGGCCGTCCTGAGCCGGCCCGCGCCAGATTTTTCCAAAATCGGTCACGCCGTTCGTGGTAATCGCCGGGTCGGTTGAAATGGTCGTGCCGCTCGTGATGACGTAAGGAGCTGGCGAGGTAATTACGCTCGGCGTGCCAAATTTGCTTGGCGTGGGCGTTGGAGTCGGGTTTGGCGTCGGGGTCGGAGTTGGCGTCGGCGTCGCGATGGCCGCGGTTTGTTGAGAGATCACATTCACATTCGTCGGATCCACCAGACTCACCAGCGTGCCGCGGCCGAAAATGACAAGATTCGTGGGGATTAAGTCAGTGTTATTCTGCTGAATTTGAATCTGCTGGAGGATCAGGGGCTGGCTAGCGAGCGGCGCAAACTCGGTGATGAGCAGGCACGTCTGGACCAACCGTTTTAGATCGACATGGACGGGATCGGGCAAGCTCTTTGCATTGGGGTTGACGATCAGCATCTGCCCGGGACCAATGAGCGCCGATTCCCCGAGGCGATTTTTCAAATACATTCGCGCGATACCTTCCAGGACGATGAACTTGATGTACGCGTTTCGATGATATTCCATCAGAACGGTCGTCCCGGTGATCGCCGCGGTCACGGCGGCGGTGGTGATTTTTGCGCCGCCGGCGCCTTTGGGCACTTGCAAGAGCACGGCCCCGCCGCCAAGATCGAGAGTGCGCGTCCCTTGGTTGAAGCTAAAAATCGTGTTCGCTCCTAAGCGCGCCAGGGTCAGGTCGGTAAAAGTGAGTTCGGTGCGTGAATCTGCGCCCGTCCGCACCGCGGTGCCGCTGCGGACATTGTCATTCACTACGGCCGGACGCGGTGCCGCTTGCGCCGGAAGCAACTGCACCTCTTTGATGATTCGCGTGACGTGCGCTTCCCTCAGTTGCGCAGCGCTTGTCGATCTGGACGGTGCGATCAACAAAAGCGGAACAATGACCAGCCAGACAAAGTCCGATCGAGCGTGATAACCGAATGATCTTTTCATATCTTCTAGAACTTCACCGACAGCGCTATCGCGCCGCCCACATTTGCCACGTTGTAACTGAAAACGCTATGACTAGATTGGCTCGCCGCGAATGAACTGATCACGCTCGCCGTCCACCAGCTGGTCAGCCGATAATTCGCGCTGAGCGCGAGAATTTCGCTCACGTCCGTTCGGTCGCCGTGATAATAATCGCGCACCACCACCCGGCCTGCGCTATCGAGCGAGAGCGAACGCGTCAGAAACACTGAATAACCCAGGAAAACCCCGTAATCGTTCCGCCGCGGACTCTCATGATCGGCCGCGACGCTGATATTGACGTCTGCGCCCAGAGAAAGCTGCTGGGCGCGGCCAATACGAAATGGCAGTTCCGCGCTCGCGATCAGCGAATGATTGGAAAAGAACTCGTCCAAGACCCGGTCCGAGAAAGTCAGGCGGTTAAAATCGTACTCACCGCGCAGGATGAGATTATGGAACTGAGGCAACGAATAGATCAGACCCGCTTCGGCATCGAAGCTTCCGAAATCAAAACCATTGTAGCGATCGTAGTAAAAAAATTGCTGCCGCACGTCGATGAAGCCGTAGAGTGTCCGCGTGATGCGCGGCTCATAAAAGACGCCCACGGCCGGCGCAAATCGCCACGCACCCCTCTGTGTGTCAGGGCCACGTTGGACGTGTAATAAAACGGCGCCGCGACCGACGCGGTGAAAGGTTGATATTCCTCCACCCGCTTGAGAATGCCCTGCTCGCCCAGATCCGCATCATTCGGGCTCGCCGCGGCCTCACCCTCCTGAACGCCGCTCGGCGAAACCTCGGGAGGCAACGGCGGGCCCGTCTGGGTGCGGAGCAACTGCGCTCGATCGACATTCTGGCTGGCCGTGTTCTGCGCCACGCCATGCCCTGCGAAAACGAAAAAAGACAGCGCGCAAAAGCGCGCGACCAAAGAATGGCATCGAAATCTCGGAACACCGGAAACTCGAAGCATGCGTGCCGTTCTTTCTGAAGCCGCACATTTCATTCGTCAAGCCGTTAATCCGGCGGCGAGAAGTGCGCCGGCTGCGCATGATCCGTGCTCAGGCTCAAGGACGTAATCCTACGGTTGCTTC
Source organism: Verrucomicrobiota bacterium (assembly GCA_003219265.1). Lineage (GTDB taxonomy): Bacteria > Verrucomicrobiota > Verrucomicrobiia > Chthoniobacterales > UBA10450 > AV133. Next base: position 3,178 of record QHQE01000100.1, on the reverse strand, counting down.
CCGTTTCAGAATGAGCGCTTTGATATTGTTTTTGATCCTGCCGCCTTTCCTCCCAGATTTTCCGAGCCATAACTGGATTATGTTAAAAATTCGGGATAAACCTCGTTAGGCGATTTCCGGAACACTTCTCGTGCAAAGCTTACGGAAAACGCAGCTGCTGCTCGTGGCCATCACCGCCGCGGCGCTCGCACCGTTCCTAAATAAGGCCTTTCACATTGACGACCCGCTCTTCATTTGGATGGCGCAGCAAATCGCCAAACATCCGTTCGACCCCTACGGCTTCTACGTGAATTGGGTCTCGTTCAGGCAACCCATGACGATCGTGATGCAAAATCCGCCTCTTTGTCCGTACTACATCGCGGCCGTCGCGAGCGTCTTCGGCTGGACCGAGCTGACGCTGCATCTCGCCTTTTTATTTTGGGCCACGCTGTCGATCTTAGGCACGTTCGCGTTCGCACGGCGATTCTGCCAAAAGCCGCTTATCGCGGCGATGCTCACACTCTTCACGCCACTGTTTCTCGTTTCCGCCACGAGCACTATGTGTGATGTGATGATGCTCGCGTTTTGGATTTGGGCGCTCGAATTCTGGTTCGCCGGCTTGGATCGTCAAGAATCGTGGCGTTTTCTCGTTTCAGCAGCCCTAATTTCCGCCGCTGCGCTGACGAAATATTTCGGGATCAGTCTCGTGCCCTTACTCGCCGCCTACACCTTGGCACGCGACCGGCGCTTGGCCGCGCACCTCGCCTTCCTATTGTTGCCGA
>QHQE01000100.1:0-2390 GCA_003219265.1 Verrucomicrobiota bacterium | reverse complement strand
GCCATGAGCGTTTCGTCGTCGATTTCCTCGGCAACGAGGCCGTCGCATTTCGTTCAGATGCTGATGGGCCTGGCGTTTAGCGGCGGATGTTTCGTCAGCGCATTATTTTTTGCACCTTTTAGAGGTAGAAGACTGTTTCTGGCGGCAGCAATCAGCTTCGGTGTGTTTGCTGCAGCGTTTAAGTTTCTTATTTGTTCTTGGATCTACCTGGAGACCGCCGAAGCCGCTGTCTGGCTCGAAGGTGGCTTCTTCGCTACTATCGGAGCGGGAATTCTAGCGCTGGCGGTGATCAACATGTTGCACCAAAAAAGCGCGGATGCGCTTTTGTTGTTGTTGTGGATTGTCGGCACATTTTGTTTCGCTACATTCTTCAACTGGTCCATTACTGCCCGCACGTTTCTGCCAATGGCGCCAGCGGTTACGATTCTAGCCATTCAGCATTTTGAGCGGCTCAAAAAGCGCAGCAGGCTAGAATATCTACCTCTCCTAGGCGCCGCAGGATTATCGATATTGATCGCAGTCGCCGATTATCGACAGGCTAATTGCGCACGCGATGCGGCCTGGCTCTATCAAAAACGCTATGGGGCTGAAGCAAGCAAGGTTCGGTTCCTAGGGCACTGGGGCTTCCAATACTACATGGAGCAGTGGGGGGCGAAGGCTTTTGACCGCAACAACCCCAAAGTGGCCCATGGCGAGATTGTTGTCGGGCCGTTTAGCGACCCGAACGTGGTTCACGTTTCGGTTGAGAAAGTGTTTACACGGGATGAATCGACGTTTAGCACGCTACCGTTTGTCAGCACATTTAGGGTCGGAACCGGTGCAGGTTTCTACAGCAGCTTCGGTGGTCCATTGCCGTGGGTAATCAATAAGATCCCGCCCGAGCGTTATTATGCCGTGGAGACGCGTTGACGCCCACTGCGTTTTCCGATTCACTCGCGAGGTGTTCCGAGCAACTGCTGTTGCCACGGGACTAGTAGCGCGCTGGCGCGGGTTTGATCGGCCGCAATCGCCTCCAGCGTGGCGCGCGGCGCCACAAATGTCGGCTCCAACTCTAGTTCCCTCGCCGCTCGATCACGCCGGTGTCGTAACTCTTCGCTTCGTCGCACGACTTCCGCGCTCGGACGCGTTCCAAAGCGGCGTCGCGAGACCGGCCATTCGTCTTCGGGCAATTGCAATGCGCTCTGCGCCGCATCGCGAAATGCGCGCCGGCGACGGGGTAAGAAATATCTGTAATCAGGCACGCTTCCCGAGGCAAAACTTTCGGCCGCGCGCAGCAGTTCGTCATTCTGCAAAATATGAAATGCCGGCCGGTCCACCGCTTCTGCTTCTTTCTCCCGCCACTGCCAGAGTGCGCGCAGGACCGCCGCCGCGCGGCCCCGCAACGCGCCAGACCCGCGGATGCGCCAGGCTTCATCGACGTCGCGCACGCGTTCCGCCGCTGCTTGCTCGATGGCGCGCTCACACGATTGCCCCAACCAGTCGAGCCGATCTTGTTCTCGCAACTGTGATTCCAAGCGATCAGCCAGCGGCAACAGATAATGCGTGTCGTTCATCGCATACTCCACCATCCGCTCGGGTAGCGGACGCCGCGCCCAATTCGCCTTTTGCGATCCTTTTGCGAGCTTTACGCCGAAGAAGCGCTCGACCAGCGCGGCCAGACTGAATTCGCCAATGCCGAGCAGGCGCGCCGCGATTACCGTGTCGAAAATCTTGCACGCCGCGAAGTTCAAACTGCGGCGAAGCAGCCGCAGATCGTAATCCGCGCCGTGCAAAACAATTTCCTTTTGCGCAAGTACCGCGCACAACGGCGCAAGATCCAACTCCGCCAGTGGATCAACAATGTAATCGCGCGCCACGTTGTCGTAGCCGCGGTCGCTGACCGCGGCCGGCACGCTGACCTGGAGCAGACAAAGCTTCTCCCGATAACAATGTAAGCTGTCCGCTTCCGTATCGATCGCCACGCGATCGACCGGCTCGATTTTCTCGAGTAGCTCGGTCAACTGAGCACTAGTGGTGATGAGTCCCGACGATAATGACGAATGTCGAATGCCGACGCCCGAAGGAATGACGAAATCCGAATGACGAGAAGGCGTCTCCGATCGTTCCTTCGTCATTTGAGCATTTGTGCTTCCTTTGTCATTCGTCATTCGTGCTTCGTCATTCGCTTCATTCGTGCTTCGTCATTCCCTTCACTTCAACCCGCTCAGGAGCAGTTCGGCGTTGGTCTTGGTCCCTTCGAGGTTCTCGATCAACTTCTCCATCGCTTCGATGGGCGGCAGCGCTGCCATCGTCTTGCGCAAGAGCTGCACCCGTTCCCATTCATCCGGATGATACAGCAACTCCTCGCGGCGCGTGGCCGATTGCAACGGGTGGATCGCTGGATAAAGCCG
>QHQE01000099.1 GCA_003219265.1 Verrucomicrobiota bacterium | reverse complement strand
CTGCAACCTGAGCATATTTCCGCTTATTGCCTGACTTACGAGGAAGACACAGAATTTTTTCTGCGCCACTCGCGTGGTGAACTTCGCTCGAACGCCGACATTGAAGCGGATTTCTTCGAGACGACGATGTCGATCCTGGAAGACGCGGGCTACGAACATTATGAAATCTCCAACTACGCGCGCCCCGGCTTTTCATCGGTGCACAACCGCGCTTATTGGGCCGGCGAGGATTACGTCGGCATCGGCCCGAGCGCATTTTCCACACGCGGGTTGCGACGCTGGCAAAATATTCCTGATTACCGCGAATACGCCGCGCGCATTTTTCGAGACCAATCACCGATTGGATCGGCCGAGAATCTAACATCGACGATGAAGCGCGCGGAGAGAATCGCGCTTTCGCTTCGAACGCGCGATGGAATTTCCAGTCACTTGCTCGATAATTGGCCTAACGAGACCCGCGAATTCATCGCCCGAGGTTTGCTTCGACGATCGAACGGCAATTTTGTTTTGACCCGCGCGGGCAAATTGCTGGCGGATTCCGTGGCGGAAGCATTTCTGTAGGCACCGCCCTTCACGTCTGGGGAGCGCAGGCAGCTTGCCTGCACTCGTCGGCAGCCTGCCGACGAGATTCTTTTCGGCAAGCTGTCGAAAAGGACAGGCTAGCAGCCTGTGGTCCCCCGATTTATTCAACCGCTCCGTAACGGCGTTGCCGGCGGCTGAACTCTTCGACCGCGGCGAAAAGATCTTTTTTTGTGAAATCAGGCCAGAGTCTCGGCGTCACGTACATTTCCGTGTAGGAGAGCTGCCAAAGGAGGAAGTTCGACAAGCGCATCTCGCCCGAAGTGCGAATGAGCAAATCGGGATCGGGATAGTATCGCGTGTACAGATGTTTACTGAACATTTCGACGTCGATCATTGCTTTGTCGATGTGACCGAGCTCGACCGCGCGGAGCAGACTTTTGATGCCGTCGATGATCTCGAGACGTCCCCCGTAACTGAGCGCGAGAATCAGCGTGAGTCCGTCGTTGCCTGCAGTGGCTTCGATCGTTTTGTGCAATTGTTCCTGGCAACTTTCGGGAAGATCAGTCAGCCGCCCGATGGCCTGAAGGCGAACATTTTTCTCGATCAGCTCCGGCGTTTTCTCCTTCAAAAACTTTTCCAGCAGGCGCATCAGTGCGAAGACTTCGCTTTTTGGGCGCTGCCAGTTCTCCGCTGAGAATGCGTAAAGCGTGAGATACTCGATCTTCAATTCGCCGCAGCCTTCCACGCATTCGCGCGCGGCCTGCGCTCCTTGCTCATGGCCTTTGATGCGCGGGAGACCACGCGTCTTTGCCCAGCGGCCGTTGCCGTCCATGATAATGGCGACGTGCCGTGGAACCGATCGCGCGCTGTGGGACATGGCTACAGAATGATCGTCTGAGCGCGGGTTGGCCCGACACTAACGATCGATAATCTGGCTCCGGTAAGTTTGGAAATGTATTTTACGTAATCTCTTGCCGCTGAGGGAAGTTGCGAAAGTTTCCGCGCTGATTGCGTGGACTGATTCCAGCCGCGCATTTCTTTGTAAACCGGTTCGCAATTGTCGAGCTGGGCTGCGTCGCACGGCGGAACATCCAGGCGCTTTCCATTTAGCCGATATCCCACGCAAACACGAATTGGATCGACATGGTCGAGCCCATCAAGATTGGTAATGGCAAGCTCATCGATGCCGTTGATCATTGTTGCGTAGCGCGTGGCCACGGCATCAAACCAGCCGCAACGGCGGGCACGGCCGGTGGTTGCGCCAAACTCACGCCCTAATTGATGAAGTATCTCGGCCAGTCGTCGATCTTCGGTCGGCAATGCCCCCTCGCCTACGCGCGTCGTGTACGCCTTCATTACTCCGACCACGCGATCCATCCGATGCGGTGGCACGCCGGTGCCCGTGCATGCGCCGCCCGCGGTCGTATTCGAAGAGGTGACGTACGGATATGTGCCGTGATCGATGTCGAGAAATGTGCCTTGCGCGCCTTCAAAGAGGATTCCTTTGCCGCGCTCAAGGGCGCGATGAAGATAAACCACCGTGTTGCCGACAAACGGGCGCAACTTTTCCCCGGCGGCGAGATAACTTTCGTTTACCTCGCGAAAATTGATCGGCTTTGCCCCGAGCGCCTGGAGGATGCTGTTGTTCTCGAGAATTTTGGCCTGCAACTTTTTCGAGAAAAGAATCGGCTGCATCAAGTCGGACACGCGCAGCCCGGTGCGGGCGGCCTTGTCGCCGTAGGCCGGACCGATCCCGCGTTTCGTCGTCCCGATTTTCGCGCGGCCCTGGCGCAACTCGCGTTGCTCATCGAGCAGCCGGTGATAAGGCAACACCAAGTGAGCGCAATCGCTGATGAGCAGGTTCTTGCCGATGGTGATTCCCAATTTGCGCAGACCTTCGATTTCTGCGACCAGCGCGATCGGGTCGACAACGACGCCATTGCCAATCACGCAAATTTTTCCGCGCCGGAGTATTCCCGATGGGATCAGATGCAGAATGTACTTAGCACCGCGATGGATGACGGTGTGGCCGGCATTGTTCCCGCCCTGACTGCGCACGACGACGTCGGACTTGGCCGTGAGCACGTCGATGATTTTCCCCTTCCCTTCATCGCCCCATTGCGTGCCGACTAGAATCGTGTTCGCCATCGAAATTGAAAATGGGCAAAAAATTTTCCCGATGCATCCGGCCGGACACACTCGGGACTGCCGATAAAGAATATGTTACGGCCACGCGGCTGCAAGGGATTTTGCCTTTCTCAATGTTTCGCTCGCTCGCGGCCGCCGCTACGGATCGACACCAAAATAAACATTGTCACCTCACCCTTCGCGTGAATAGCCTCCTCGCATGCGCACAATTCTATTGATTATTCTCGTGCTTCTACTGATAGGAGCCTTCCCCACCTGGCCATATAGTTCTGGCTGGGGTTACTATCCGAGTGGCGGGATCGGTCTCATCTTATTGATCGTGCTGATTCTTGCGCTGCTGGGCCGCTTGTAATTTCACTAGGAGTGCGCTGCGTTGTCAGCGCCTCCGATCGTCGCCCCGCGCGATTTAATGCTGCGACGCCAGCGCCTTTTTCAATGCCGCCGCCGACTCGCCGGTCCCGCCGCGATGACGCGAATAATTCCGCGCCTTGTCCCAACGAATGGCCCCGTCGCGCGTGAATGTGTTCATCGCGACGCGGTAAGTCCTGGCGCCTGTTTGCAGATTTCGGTGCGACAGAATGAATTGGCTTGGGTCGTAGTAATTGCTGAAGTCGCGCGCAAACGCGTCGCGGCTCATTCCGATGGTGATGTTTTTGCGGATCTCTAAATGCAAGTGCGCGTCGTACAATCCGTGCGCCGTACCCATGGTGGCGATTTCCTGGCCACGCACGACGCGTTGCCCGCGCTCCACCAGAATACTGTCGAGATGGCCGTAGAGTGAATCGATATTTTTGATCGCGGCGCCCTCTCGATAAGCATGGCGTACGATGACGACATTGCCCCAGCCCATGTGACAATCACGGGCGAAGACCACCACACCGTCGCCGATACTGCAAATGGGGTCACCTAGATCGGTGTCTCCACCCCCGATCCCATCCCAATCTTCGCCCAGATGTCCGCCCGAACGAAATCCGCGCGCCTTGTAGTAACCTTGCGCCTCCGGTTTGCCCACGGGGAAATCGAAACCGTTCGCTAATTTGATGAACGCGGTGTCACCGCTGAAGCTCAACGGGTGAGCACGAATCGGTTCTTCCTCGCGTGCTGGTCGATCTAACGGTCGAACGACAGCCGTTTCCGGTTTCGCAGCGTGCGAGCTCGGGCGTGCCATGTTCGCCGGTTCGAGGCGAGGTAATTTCTCCCCGCGCTCAGCCGCGAGTGCTCCCGCCCTTCGCATTTGCTCGACCGTGAGTTTAGCGGAAGCCGGTCCCTTTTCGCTAACTTGAGATTTCACGGGTGGCACAGGCACCGATTGCACTCGGTCACTCTCTGGACCCGCTTGCTCAGAGATCGACGCCACTCGCTCGGGAGCGTTTGGCTTCGCTTCCCGTGCAATGATCACTTCCTGCGCGTGCGTTTGTCCGAGAAACGCGAGGCTGCAAAGCAACGCTGTGGAAATCTTTTTCAGCATGAAAAGCGCCTCTTTTAGCCAAACCAGCGACGGATGGCAAGCGCGGAATTACGGAAACCTCAAAACTTAGGTAGCCGTTTGTGGCGGCCTCACCCGAACCACCGGGAGCGGAAAGCGCAGCCGCAATTCGTCGCCGAGATAAATCTCGACGTGATGCAACCCGTACTGCTGAAACTGGACGCCACCGAAGTAATGCACATTCGTCGCGTGCCCTTCCATCTCCTTGAGCACGAACTCCACTTCCGCCTGCGCAATGACCTGTTGCTCATCCACGCCCACGATCCGCGACTTTTGCCGGAATTTTCCCGCGCCGCTGCACCAACGCGCCCAAATGCAAAGGCGTATACAATTGACCGGCAGCGCCGGAGCCGGGATGACGTTGATCACGCCGACGAGGGTTTGCATCCCATTGAATTCGCAGCGGACATCTTCGCACAGCAGACAGCCCTGCAGGTCGGGAAGGATTACGTTGGTCTCCATGGACAATCGATCACATGAGGCCGCGCGCCAGCAGCGTCAATAATACAGTGCCGAGAACGAGCCGATAAATCGCAAATGGCGCAAGGCCCCGCCTACGCACCCAATGCATAAACCACGCGACCACGCCGAGCGCCACAAAAAATGAAACCACAAACCCAATCGCGAGTACAATCCATTCATGGCCGTTCATCGTGAGCGGCGCGAGATTGCCCGCGGTTTCGCCGTGATGATACGGCGCGACCGTTTTCAAAAAATCGTAGCCGGTCGCCACAATCATCGTCGGCATGGAAAGGAAAAATGAAAACTCGAGCGCGGCCGGCCGTGACATGCCGGCCACTTCCCCCGCAGCAATGGTGGACATCGATCGCGAAGTTCCGGGAAAGATTGCTGAAAGAATTTGCATCGCGCCGATCCAGACCGCTTGCGGCAAGCTCATCTCTTCCATGTGCGAGACGCGCGGCCGCGTGAAAACTGCATCGACGATCCACATCACGATGCCGCCAATTAAAAGCGCCCAGGCCATCACCCACAGACTTTCCAGGTTCTTGCCGATCTGTTTCGTCAAGGCCCACGCCGGAAGCGCGGTGACGACAAACGCGATCAACGTCAGACTCAACGGATGCGTGAAGATGGTGCGATCGCCGCGTTCGCCTTTCGGAAATGTGCGGATGAACTGCATGATCCGTTCGCGAAAATAGACCGGCAGCGCCAGGATGGCGCCAAGCTGGATAACAATGGTGTACATTTTCCAAAAGCCGTCATGAAGATCGATGCGCAGCAACGCTTCGACGATGCGTAGATGCGCGGTCGAGCTCACCGGAAGAAATTCGGTGAGTCCTTCGACAACGCCGAGCAAGGCCGACAATAAAAAATCAGGCATAAGTTAAACCGTTCAAGGGTTGAAAAGTTAAAGCGTTAAGGTGTTAAGTTGTTACTTCGTGAATTGTTAAACGTCGCTTAAAACGCCGGGAGGCAAACGTCGGACGTCCAACGTCCAACACTCGATGCTAAACTTGAGAATCGTGAGATTCTCTCTCTTTTTTTGGCCGCTGTCCGAACGCTGGCAGCGAAAATTCGGATTAGCTCCTCAATTTCTGCACTGCAAACGGCGAGATTTGCAGGTTGTCCCAGTTTTTCTAGTCGGCCCACGAGACGCAACCAACGTTTCGTTTCTCGCAGCTCCTTGAGACAAATCCTTAACTTGTGAAGAAAATCCTTCCGTGATTCCGCTGCTTCAACCTCGCCATGATTGGAGAGCGGCGACGTTCCGCACCGCAGAAGTTGGCCTGCAATGTGATTTTCGGATCTCGTGTTGGGCAATGATTCGGTCAGTTCGACGATGTTTACTGCGAAATCGAGAAGTCTGTCTTCAAGATCATATTTTGGCGGAGTTTTATTATTCCGGTATTCTTCAGTTGGCGTTTCACGGCAAAAGCCGTCTGCACTCCATTCGATATTGAGCGTTCGACGTTGAGTGTTGGATGTTTTCTTCATGGATAAAATGAGTGCTTCGGCGCACTAACTTCCGTTCAATATTCGGTGTTGAGCGTTGGGCGTTGAGCGTTTTCTCTTATTAATTATTACTAAATGAGCGCTGCCCCTTCATGAAACCGCCTCTGCCCCGCGCTCGTCCGTCCGGATGCGGACGGCTTGTTCGACGTCCGCCACGAAAACTTTTCCATCGCCGATCTTGCCCGTCCTGGCGGAGCGCAGAATCGCTTCGACCACGCGTTGGGCGCGGTCGTCCGGCACGACGATCTCAAATTTGACCTTCGGCAGGAAATCCACCGTGTATTCGCTGCCGCGATAAATCTCGCTGTGGCCTTTTTGCCGGCCGAAGCCTTTCACTTCGCTCAGCGTCATTCCTTCCACGCCCACTTCAGCGAGCTCTTCTTTCACCGCCTCGGTTTTAAACGGCTTGACGATCGCCTCGATCTTTTTCACCGGGCCAAACTAGCTGCGCGCATCACAACGTAAATCGTTAATTCGTTGAATCGCCTGATTCAATTCTGGGGAGCACAGGCCGCTGGCCTGTTCGTCTCGGCAGCTTGCCGAGATGCGCGCGCCACTCGCGCAAACGTCTATTCAATGTTGCCGGCAAGCTGCCGGCAACTACAGGCCAGCGGCCTGTGCTCCCCAGAAGGTCGCGATGGCGCCATCGAGTGATTCTTACTCGCTATAAGCCGGATGATTCTTTCGAGATCATTGACGTTTGCCCGTGACCAGCGTGGAAAAACTGCCGCGAAACGGAAGTCGCGCGCGGCAACAGAAGCGAGCTCGCCGCAAGCGAAGCTAGGTCGCCGGTCGTTTTAACGTTTCAACGCTTCAACCTGTTTCAGTTCCGCTTCGACCATTTCGCGCACCAGTTGCGGAAAAGTTCCGGTCGGCTCCCAGCCAAGTGTTTTGCCAATCTTGTCCGCGCAACCGACCAGGCGCGCCGGCTCAGCCGGCCGGTCGAAAGACGGATCGTGCTTCACATGTTTTTCCCACGGAAGATCCACAACTGCGAATGCGGCTTCGACAAATTCGCGCACGGAATGGGTCTGACCGGTCGCCACCACGTAATCATCGGGCGTCTCATGTTGCAGCATCAGCCACATCGCCTGCACGTAATCTTGGGCGCGTCCCCAGTCTCTTCGGCTCTCCAGATTGCCCAGGACAAGATCGACATCGAGACCGCGCGCAATCCGCGCGACGGCGTGCGCGATCTTGCGCGTGACGAAATTCTCTCCGCGCCGCGGCGACTCATGATTGTAGAGAATCCCGTTGCACACGAACAATCCATACGATTGCCGATAAACTCGCACCAACTGGGTGGCGAAGGCTTTGGCGCAACCATAAGGACTTGCCGGCAACATCGGCGTGGTCTCGGTTTGCGGCGTCTCCACCGCATCGCCAAAAATTTCCGAGCTCGATGCGTGATAAAACCGCACCGGCTCTGGCTGATCGCGTGCGATCTCGAGCAGACGCAGCGTCGCCATGCCCGCTTCTTCGCAGGTGGACTCGGGGATCTCGAAACTCAGACCCACGTGGCTTTGTCCGGCAAGATGATAAAGCTCCGCCGGGCGCACATCGCGAAAAATCCGGCGCAAGGTTGTTCCATCCGATAGATCGCCGTAATGCAAAAACAATTGGTGCTCGTAAATCCTTTCATCGCGCCGCAGATGCTCGATGCGCGAGCGAAGTAAATTGCTCGTGCGCCGCACGATCCCGTGGACCGCATAGCCTTTCTCCAGGAGCAGCTCGGTCAGATACGAGCCGTCTTGTCCGGTAATTCCCGTGATCAGCGCGATTTTTGGTTCACTCATTGATTGAAATGTGGGAGCGCGCCGCGATGCAGCCATCATCCATGCGCGAAGCATGCGCTTCGCACAAGCGCAGAAATGATGAACTTATCCGGCGAATACGCTATGCTCAGCCTCTTAGATTTAGATGAAACTTGCCGACGTCGAAGCAATCCTGGTGGCCTAGCTGTTCAAAGATGGGGTGAGCCGCGATCTTCTGGGGAGCACAGGCTGCTAGCCTGTAGTTGCCGGCAGCTTGCCGGCAACATTGAACAGACGTTCGTGCAAGTGGCACATGCATCTCGGCAAGCTGCCGAGATGAACAGCCTGGCAGGCTGTGCTCCCCAGAAAGGAACAATAGAACGCTCCTCGCTATGGCAAATCTGAACCGCCCATCCACGCGTCTTGACATTTTCGTAAGCGAACCGTTCGACTTCGATGAGGAGTACGCGCTGGCCGAGTGGCTTGATGTTGCGGGAATTCCTTCTCCAATCCTGCGAATCGAGAGCCTGATCGAAATGAAACGCGCGTTTCCAACCGGCCGAAAGACTTAGGCGACGCTGGAGAATTGAAGAAATTATTGGATATTAGGGCTGATGAGCGCGCCAACGATTAAGCCGATTTCTCCGGAGGAACTAAAGCTTTGGGAAGCGCACAACATTCAAACCCTGCGCGAATGGCGTGCAATTCCCTTCTCCAGGAAAATCCAAATGCTCGAGGAAATGGAGGAAGTTGTGCGCGCGGTCGCCGCGGCGACCTCCCTCCGTCGCCCGACGAACACAAAGAGCGCACCACG
>QHQE01000098.1:9625-12829 GCA_003219265.1 Verrucomicrobiota bacterium | reverse complement strand
CTTGCATTACCATCTTGAAGTTCTTCTTCGACGGCGATTTCGTGGTTCCTAACCCCGTAGTGCCTAGCAGTGATGGGCTCTCACTCCAGCCCTATACGGGTGGAGATGCGGGACAAATCACAGTCAACGGCGAGCTCAACAAGCTCGCGCACAACATCTCCTTCGGCCACGGCATTCACTCCGGCATCCACTGGCGCAGCGACACTGACTCTTCCATTCAACTGGGGGAGGCCCTGGCGATCAGTATCCTTCAAGATAGAGCGCTGACTTACAACGAGAAATTCACCGTTCGTTTCACCAAGATCGACGGAACGACCGCGACCATTTCCAATCAGTAATCGAGGCGCTAATTCCGTGATGATCATCGAGCCCCGAAGGCTTTCGGGGCTTCTTTCGTTAGAAACAGTTCAGCTCGCCAAGATCGATAACTTCATCTGGCCGAGTTGCAACGCCGCGCCGAGTACGTAATTAAAATTCGGCGTTTCCGCTCCCAAACGGCGAAAGAGATCACGGTTAATTTGGAATAGGCCCTAAAATCGCGGATGGCACAGGCACAGTGTATCCATCGTAATTGATCAGCGTGGTTCCGGGGGTTGATTCCTCGTTTATTACTCGGACGGGAGTGCCTTTGGGGATGATCAATTCTCCATCTGGAGTTTTGATGCGAACCAGCCTCATGACGCTCATTCCACGCAGTTCTGGTTGGGGAGTCGGCATCGGACTGTCAGAGGCGTATGAACTGTGAGAGGCGTGCGACCCCCGTAGATAAGCATCGGCTTTGTCCGCCGCTTCCTTCAGAGTGCTGCTCGCTACATCTGTCTCCCGATTTTCATAATAGCGGAGCACCGCGATCGCTAGAATTGCGAGCAGGATGATCACGCCAATCACTGTTACCGCTTTTGATTTACGCCCGCCGCCCGTTGCCGCTTCCATGGTTGGCTTTTGATTGGCTTTCGGCCTGGAGCCAATCTGGGGACGGTCGCGTATCCGCTCATAAGTCGGCGGCAATTTGCTCCCACAATGTTTGCAGATCGTCGCTTCCGGTTTCACCTGCTCCGCGCAAAATGGACACTTTCGCAAATGTCCCCGGCTGAGAGCCGCGATGAGCCATCCAATCGGCCCGAGCAGGATCGACAGCACGATCGTGCCACCGACCTCGTTCTTAGATTTGCCGATGAGATAGCCAATAATGGCGTTGACGCCGCACCAGAAAATAACCGCTTCCACGCCCTTTGGTTGGCAGGTGTTGTGCCACAACACCGTCCGAGAGCTGACAAAGGCTGGCAAAAAAGCGATCCGAATAAGTGTGGAACGGCAAGAGCGACAAAAGATCGAAATCCCATTCTCCTTAGATTCGAGAAGATTCAGGCTCAACCTCAAACCGGTGAGGGAGGGATTATCCCAAGCTGTGCTTTGGCTCTGGAGTCAGATCCCGCAGTGTCGGGACTTTAACCATTGCGCGTAACGCGGCCCACCAGTCGAACCCGCCTTCGCAGAAGCTACGGCGCGGCAGGCGGCGAAGCTTTAGAATTGAAAATCGAAAATCAGAAATCAAAAATGGAATGGCGGTGAGGGAGGGATTACGCTCCTAGCTAGTGCTGCAATAATGTTGCCCGCTTATAGACGTTGCCTCCACGCCCGGCTTTGGAGGCAAGTGCAGTCGAACGGCGTTCGAATCTCCGGTAAATCGGAAACGAGCGACGTCGCGAAAACAAGTGGTTCCGCAAATTCAGGGAGATGGCGGTGAGGGAGGGATTACGCTCCCGCTAGTGATCCAATAATGTGCCCGGCTTGTGGACTTCCCTCACCTCGCCTAAGGCTCGGTGAGGGAGGGATTCGAACCCTCGATACCCTTTTGGGGTATGGCGCTTTAGCAAAGCGCTGCTTTCAACCACTCAGCCACCTCACCAAGTTGGCTGCGAGAATATGAGTTGGATGGGATGCTCGTCAAACATCTGGCGATTCTCTACCAAGGCCCCGAATGCGTTCGGGGCCGCTCGGCTTTCGAAAACAAATGCGACGCTCACAGAGCGCCGCTACAATCATAAGCGTCCGATACCATGATTAGCGAAGACGAAGCGCGTGCTCAGATTCTCGAAACGATTCGGCGGCCGTCCACTCGCCAAATTCCGCTCGCGGACGCGCTCGATTGTTTCGCGGCGGAAGATCACTTCGCGCGATTGCCGCTGCCGAACTTCGATAACTCGGCGATGGATGGTTACGCCGTTGTCGCCAGTTCCTGTGCTCGAGGCAAACGATTGCGCGTCGTTGGAGAGCAGCCCGCTGGTTTGGATCGACATCTTCGCATCAATCTCGGTGAAGCGGTGCGCATTTTTACCGGCGCTCCGATGCCGGATGGAGCGGATGCGGTCGTCATGCAAGAAGATGTCACGCGTGAAGGAACCGAGATTCTTCTAAATGTGGATGTCGATGTTGGCGAGTTTGTGCGGCGTCGCGGCTGCGATCTCGGCGAAGGGCAGAAGATTCTCGCGGCAGGCGAGTGCATTCGCGCGGCGACCCTGGCGTTGCTGGCGTCGCAAGGTGTCGGTGAGATCACGGTCGGGGGCGAAGTGAACGCGGCGATCGTTTCCACCGGCGACGAGCTCGTGAAATTCGGCGAACAACTAAGGCCGGGTCAGATTTACGAAAGCAATTCGATACTGTTGCAAGCGCTGCTGCAAAAATGCCGCGCGATTGTCAAGTCAGTTCAAAGCTGCCGCGATGATGATAATTCGTTAGGCCAGGCTCTTCGGTCGGGCATTAAAAATCACGTTTTGATCATAAACGGTGGCGTGTCTGTCGGTGAACACGATTTGGTTCAAGCCGCGCTGCGCTCACTCGGCGCCAAGATCGACATCTGGCGCGTGGCCATCAAGCCGGGCAAACCATTTCTCTTCGGTCGCATCGGTGAATGCGCGGTGTTTGGTTTGCCGGGGAACCCGGTCTCCGCGTTCGTGACGTTCTTGCGATTCGTCCGTCCCGCAATTTTGAAGATGATGGGCGCGTGCGAGAGCGAGCTCGAGCCGGCGAAGGTCCCCGCAAAGGTGATTGTCGATCTTCGCAACGATGGCGCTCGGGCCTGTTATTTCCGCGGCAGGCTTGAAGCGGGAAAATTTTCGCCGATTGGTCGCCAGGAGTCGCATGCGCTCTTCGGTTTAAGTCAGTCAAACGCGCTCCTGCGCCTGGCCGCGGGAGAAGAACTCA
>QHQE01000098.1:0-9551 GCA_003219265.1 Verrucomicrobiota bacterium | reverse complement strand
GCGTTGAATACCGGAGCCGCCACCGCTTTTGCGCCAAATCCAACCGAGCATATTCGTGCCGACGCCGAGCGCCTTTCCCATATCGTTCTGGCGATGCAGCGCTGCTTCATGTTGCATTTGTGCAAAGAACTGGCGCCGGGCAACGTCTCGTTTTCGCAGTTTTTTCTTCTCGCTTTCCTGGACCAGAAAGAAGTCCTCACCATGTCCGCCATCGCGCAGAAAATGGGACACACCACCGCGGCCGCGAGCGGTTTGGTCGCCCGTCTGGAAAATCTCGGCTACATCGTGCGTTCGAGCGCACGGGAAGACCGGCGCAAGGTGATGGTTTGCATCACTCCAAAAGGTTCGGCTCTCGTCCGGCGAATCCGCGAGGAGATGGTGGGCAACCTGATGAAGATTTTGGAACACCTCACGCCCGATGAACAAAAAGCCTGGCTCCAGATTTACAGTAAGATTTATGATTACTGTCAATCGAAATGATTCTGATCCGTTCGGCGGCAGTGGCATCAGGCGAAGGTAAAACCAACGCTGCTTGAATCTGCGCGTTGACCTTGGCGCATCTAACTTTTCGACCTCTACGTCAATGCAAAAGCTTGCTCTCCGAATTTTTCTCGGTGTGCTGATGCTCGGATTCGCGCAACCAGTGCGCGCTGGCGGAGAAACCTCTTCGTCGTCGCGTGGCGTGCGCAAATTTACACTGGACCAGGCGATTCAAACCGCGCTCCAGCGCAATCCGACTCTCCTCATCGCGGAACGCGAGATCGAGCGCACCAAAGGAGTAATCATCCAGGTCCGTGCCGAAGCTTTACCGCATATCACCGTGAGTGGAAGCTACACCTGGACAGATCCAAATCTTGCTCGTTCGACCTCCATATTTGGAACTCCGACAACCACCGGCACGCCAGCGCCTGTCGTTGCTTCGCAGCGGTCACAGGAGGGCAATGTTCAATCACTGGCTACGCCAACACCAACGCCAGGCATCTCCGCTGCGCAGCAAAGTGATATATCCTACAATATTCGCGTTACGGGCACGCAGCTGATCTTTAACGGCACGACGCTGCCGGCGATTCGCGGCACTTTTTTTCAGCGCGACAGCGCCTACTTCGCGTTTCGCAACGTGCTCGATCAGCTCATTTCCACGGTGAAGACGCAGTTTTATCAGGTGGTCGTCGACAAGGCGCTCATCGGCGTGCAGGAGGAATCGGTTCACCTGCTGGAGACTCAGCTCAAAGATCAGCAAAATCGCTTCGAGGCCGGAACGGTGCCGCGTTTCAACGTGCTGCAAGCGGAAGTCGCGCTTTACAATCAGATTCCGCAGCTGATTGCCGCAAAAAATAATTATCGGATTGCGCAACTAACATTGGCCAAGACTCTTGGTCTCGACTTCGATCCTCGGCGCGGTGAAAAGCCACCCCTCGAAGTCGTTGGCGAAATGCCATACAACCCGCGAGAGATTTTGTTAGTCGATGCGATTGAGCTTGGAAAACAGCGGCGCCCATTCTTGAAGCAAGCCCGCGCCAATGTCCTCAACCAAATCGAACAAGTGCATGTCGCACTCGGCGGTTTTCTTCCCACGATCGACGCGACCGGCGGCGGCGAATGGGTCAGTTCGCCGTTCAACTCGAGTTTTCATGACATTTCGAAAGGCTGGATCGCGGGAGTGACCGGCAGTTGGCCAATTTGGGACAGCGGCCAGGTTTACGGCCAGGTCAAGCAACAGCGCGCGCTCTTGTCCGAGTCCAAAATCACTTATGACGACGACGTTCGCCAGGTTGAGCTGGAAATCCAGACCGCGTATTCAAACTTACTGCAGAATCGCGAACTCATTCAGAGCCAGGAAAAAAATGTGGAACAGGCTGAGGAAGCGGTTCGCTTAGCCAAGGCCCGGCTCGACGCCGGCGCGGGGGTTCAGCTCGATGTACTCAACGCGCAAGTGCAGTTGACGACCGCGGAATCGACCCGCTTGCAAGCGCTCTTCGGCTACAATTCCTCGCTCGCTGAATTCGATCGCGCCACCGGCGCGCAGAGTGTTTACACGGAATCGTTCAACGGCATCGCGCCGCACGCCACTCGATCGAGAACCTACCAGACGGGCAGTGACAGGGACGCCGAAGGAAGACGCAAGGAAAGCTTACGCAGGGAAAGCTTATCGAAATAAAATTAGTTGTCCGGTCGAGCGAAAATGCCAGTTCGGTCCGGTCGCCGCCGCGACACGGACTTGTCGACGGCGAGATCGGCCCGAGACATCTCTTATTCTAAATCACCTGAGTGCAGCCGCTGCCCATTGAACACTTCGGTGCTTTGACACAACTGCCGCATTGCCGGCACGTATTTACCAAGCGATTTCCGGGCATCGACGTCTCGCATGACAAAGCTGAAGCTTTGCGCCGGTTAGAAGCGGCGCATAGCGAAATTCGGTGCGCAATCGGCGTCAGCGACTGGCCGGTGCTTACGGCCGAACAGGTTCACGGCGACCAAATTGCGGTTGTCGCCAAACCCGGCCGAGCCGGGCAGCTCCCTCAACAGAAATCAGTCACTGATCGTAGCGACACAAGTAGAAGGAGCCGGGCGACCCAGCCGATTGGATCAATCGGCTGCTCATCGGGCGCAACGCGGATCGATCTACCAGTTGAATCGGACGTACAGTTTGCTGGCTGCGACGGTATCATCACGAATCAGAGAGAAGTCGCGCTTGGCATTCACGTCGCCGATTGCTGTGCGGTTTACATTGTCGATCAAAAAAAACCGGCGATTGGCCTCGTGCACTCCGGAAAAAAAGGCACGAAGCTTGGCGTCGTTGTGAATGCCATCGGGCAAATGAAAGCACATTTCGGATCGAATCCGGCCGACCTTGTCGTGCAACTCAGTCCCTGCATACGTCCGCCGCATTATGAAGTCGATTTCGCGGCAGAAATTATCGGGCAATGTCGGGCGCAAGGCGTGAAGCAAATCCACGACAGCGGCATCTGCACCGCTTGTCATCTCGATCTTTACTATTCCTACCGCGCCGAAAAAGGAAAAACCGGCCGCATGCTCGCGCTGCTCGCGCTGATGTAGAGGCGCCTATGTCAAACGCCTGAGACGGCTTCACTCCCGGTTTTGTAAGGGCAGATGCCGCGCTTCTTTGCTGCCGCGACAAACGCAAAAAATTCTCGCGCCGGGGCGCCAAATTTCGTCGCGGCGGCTTTTTTGAGCGCCTGCGAAATGTTCAGCCCGCTTGTGTAAAGCAATTTGAACGCATTCTTAATTTGATCTCGATCCTTCGCGCTAAATCCAGCACGCCGCAGTCCGACGACGTTCACGCCAAAAACAGAATTGCGTTCCGCCGCGACCACGAAGGGCGGCAGGTCTTTTCCAAACGCCGAGCTGCCTTGCACCATCACGAGCCGACCAACGCGCATGTATTGGTGAAATGTCGATCCACCGCCGAGAAAAGCCTGATCATCGACCCGAACATGTCCGGCAAGCAGACAATTGTTCGCAATGATGACGTTGTTGCCGACTTCGCAGTTGTGCCCGACATGCGCGCCCACCATCAGGAAATTGTTGTCGCCGATCTTCGTCGCGCTGCCTTCGGCGCTGCCGCGATGAATTGTACAGTATTCGCGAATGACGTTGCCGTTTCCGATCTCGATCTTGGTTTTTCTTTCCGGTGAAAACGAAAGATCTTGCGGCACGCCGCCGATGATTGCGCCGTGTCCGATGAAATTGCCGGCGCCGATCGCCACGCTTCCATCAATGACGACATGCGATTGAATAACCGTGCGCGCCCCGATCACCGCTTGCGGACCGATAACGGAATACGGCCCGATCTGGACATCGCTGCCGAGTTGCGCGCCCGGATCGACAATTGCCGTCGGATGAATTTTCACAGCACGCCTGCTTCTTTGAAACTGAAATAACCGGCGCCTTGCTCGCTCGGCGCACCGATGATGATGTGGTCGAGCAGTTTGATTTGCAGCAATTCCGCGGCCTCCGCCAATCGTCTCGTTAAGCTGTGGTCCGTTTGGCTCGGTGACGGATCGCCCGAGGGATGATTGTGCACGACGATCACAGCGTAGGCGGAAGAAACCACCGCCGGACGAAACACATCGCGGGGATGGGCGATGCTCTCGTTGACACTGCCAATCGAAACTTCTTCGATGCGGATGAGATGATAGCGAGTGTCCAGCAGAATCACGCGCAACGATTCCTTGTGCAAGCGCCGCATCTCCGCGCCGACGAGTTCGTTTGCCAGCTCCGGTGAGTCGATTTTTTGTTTCGACAATGTCTCGCGCGCCAAACGCTGCCCCAGTCCAAATGCCGCCACCAGCTGGACCGCTTTCGCGAAGCCAACACCACGAATTTTTGCCAGTTCGTCAACTGTGCAGCGACTCAGGCCGGCCAGCGAGCCGTATCTTTTCAAGAGTTCACGCCCCACTTCCACCGCGTTCGCGCCCACAACTCCGGTGCGCAGAAGAATCGCAATCAATTCCGGGTCCGTGAGGGCGGCCGCGCCGTGCGCCGCAAGTTTCTCACGCGGCCGCTCTTCCTGCGGCATCTCACGGATCTTCAGCTGCGCCATCGCTACAGGCGCAGCTGCTCGAACATCTCGCGCATCGCGTTGCCGAGCGCGAACAGTCCCTCGGCGTGCGAATTCGATGAGAGCGACTCGATGCTCCGTTGCGCCTCGGAGATGAGATCGTTGCCCGCTGCAATCGATTCGTCCAACGCGCCATTTGCTGAACGGTTCTTCAAAATCTCACTCATCTCCTCGCATTTGCCGTCGAGAATAAGACTCGAACAGCGTTCGCGCTCGAACTCAGAGGCTGAGCGCAGGAAAATTAGCACCGGAAGTGTGAACTTGCCTTTGCGCAAATCGGTCCCGAGCGTTTTGCCCGTGGCGCTTTCGCTTCCGGCGATGTCCAGACAGTCATCGTAGATCTGATAGGCTGTGCCGACGCGCATGCCGAAGTTTTTCAGAATCTCGACGACCGAGGGCTTTGCCTCGCTGATCGTCGCGCCCAATTCCGACGCAGCAGAGAAAAGCGATCCGGTTTTCATTTTCACGATGCGCAAATAATCTTCCACCCCGAGTTTGAGATCGAAACGACGCTGCGTCTGGATCATTTCGCCGGAACAAATTTCGGCCGCTGTCCGCGCAATCGCGCGGCTGATCTGCGAATTTTCAAAGCTCGCGGACAGATTCAACGCATGCGCGAAGAGACAGTCGCCTAACAAAACGCTGAGCGAATTTCCCCAACGCGCATTCACCGTTGGCTGCGCGCGGCGCCGCTCCGCTTCGTCCATCACATCGTCGTGCACTAACGTCGCGAGATGGATCAGCTCCACGATCACGGCAAGATCGACATGTCCGGAATTGATCTCGCCGGACGCACCTCCGGCGAGCAGCGCCACAAGCGGGCGAAGCCGTTTGCCGCGTCCACCAATCGCGTAAGTAACGTACCCTTCGATTGCCGGATCGAACGCTGCGACTTGCTGAATAATTCGCTCTTCGACTTGGTCGAGGTGCGGCTGGACGAGGCGTGTCACCCGAGCGAGCGGATTGACTGAATGCGCCGTTGCCGTGGTTGGGTGTGCGAAAGCTTCCACACGCGCAGAATGGCGGGCGCTTTGCTAAAAGTCAAAACAACACGTTCGCAATTTTGTTCGGGGAGGTCCCCGCGGCGACCCCGCCTGTCCCTTTCGGCCGCTTGCCGAAAAAATCACCGTCGCCGTAACCAGGCCTGATTTGCGTACTTCTGCTGTCCGATTTCCTGGGCTCGATTGAAGATGGTCTGGTCCAAATTCCGGGCCGTCCATTTGCCCGATAATTCTTGCGCGAATCGCTCTGTGAAATCCTTCCCCAGATCGATCTGTTGAATGCTGCCTTGATGGAGCAAACCGGCCCGCGTCCTTCGTTGCGCCGCGCCCGCAACCTTGCGCCCGTTCACCATTACATCCGCCCGCACCGGATTTGCGAAACAATCATTGTAGCGGCGGTCTGTGACCGCCGTCGCATTTATTTCCCTCCCGGTAATTTCCCAACTGTGGACGGATTGATCTCGAATAGTGCGACGGTCACAGACCGCCGCTACAGCTAACAAATCTGCGTGCTTAGCGATTACGCTCAGAGCCTCGCACAAAGCGCGATGAACATTCTCGTAGATTGACATGGACGATCCGGCGAACACGGGATCATTCCGAGGAACGATTATCGAGTAGGTAAGATCATCCCCGTGCAAAACAATTCCTCCGCCCGTCCATCGGCGGACCAAGTCGCGCTGCGCCGCATAATCAACAACGTCGGCAAACCTTCCAAAGTATCCAAACGAAAGAGCAGGGGAGTGCCATCGATAAAAACGAATCGCAGGAATGTTTGCCATTTCGAGCAAAGCTTCGTCGATCGCCATGTTCATCGCCGCGGGTCGCGCAGCGTCGTGATAAACCTCAAGCGCACCAAAGATCGACATGTAAATTCGTTAGGCTTCGATCTCGTCCAAAATCCTTGCGACCGCTTCACTTGGATCCGGATGCGCCGTGATCGGGCGGCCAATCACCAAATAATCCGCGCCCGCCTCGAGCGCTTCGCGCGGTGTCATCACGCGCTTTTGATCAACCTCTTCCGCCCAGCCTGGCCGAACTCCCGGCGTAACGATCTTGATTTCTTTGCCGAATTCCGCACGTAACATTTTTGCTTCGCGCGGACTCGCCACCAATCCAGCGATTCCTGCTGATACGCCAAGTTTCGCCAGTCGCAAAACGTGATTGTCGATCTTGTCCGGGATTCCAATTTCGCGAAGCGTCTGTTCGTTTGCGCTCGTTAGAAGTGTGACGCCGAGCAAAAGCAAGTCGCCCGAGCGTGCGGAACCGGCTGCGCGAATCATCGCTTCGCCGCCGCTCAAATGGACGGTGAGCATTTGCACTCCTAACTCCGCCGCCGATCGGACTGCGCGTGCGACCGTGTTCGGAATGTCGTGCAGTTTAAGATCGAGAACGACTTTTGCACCGGTCCCACGGACCGCGCGCACGATCTCCGGACCTTCCGCCGTGTAAAGCTGCAAGCCAATTTTGAAAAATGAAATCTGGCCCGCCAGCTGCCTAACGAGATCAAGCGCCGCCTCTTTTCTTGGAACATCGAGAGCGACAATAATTTTGTCGCGCGCAGCAATTGATCGAGAATTCATCCTGTTCTTCTTCGAGTTTGGCGGACAAATTGCAAACTATGCAGGTTTCGGCGCCGGCGAAGATCAATCTTTTCTTGAAAGTTTTGCGCAGTCGCCCCGATGGCTTTCACGAGATCGAAACTTTCATTTCACCGATTTCACTCTGCGATCAAATTAAGATCGACAAGAACAAGCGAGGGCAGGGCATCAGTTTTCGTTGCGATGATCCATCTGTTCCGCGAGGCAGCGAGAATCTTGCCGTGCGCGCAGCGAACGCATTTTTCACTGCGACGCAAACAAAGCCGGCGGTCTCGATCGTACTCAAAAAGATAATTCCGCACGGCGCAGGCTTGGGCGGTGGCAGCAGCGATGCCGCGGCAGTGCTGCTCGCGCTCAATCAGCTCTTTGCAACCAAACTGTCACGCCAAAAGTTGGCCAAACTTGGATCGACCATCGGATCGGACGTTCCGTTTTTTATTTTTGAATCGGCCGCGGTATGCACAGGTCGTGGCGAGATCGTCACGCCCAGAAAGTTGACCCAGCAATTATCGATCTTGCTCGTGAAACCGGATTTTGGAGTGTCAACACCGTGGACCTATAGACGTTGGCAGAATTCGCGCGAGCTTCCCGGTATCTCCTACGTGCAGCAAGATTTTCGCGGTCAGAAACTCCACAACGATCTCGAGCGTCCGGTGTTCGAGAAATTTGTCTTTCTCGCACGAATCAAGATGTGGCTGTTGCAACAAAAGGAAGTCGCCGCCGCGTTAATGTCCGGCTCCGGTTCGACCATTTTCGCCGTGCTGCGCCCAAATGCAGATGTCGATCTTCTCGCAAAGCGCGTGCGAAAAGAACTCGACCGCGAAATTTGGACCTGCGTTTGCGAGACGCTCTGACTCCGGGGAGCGCACGCGCCTCGCGTGCTGATTTCGGCGTCCTCGCCAAAATCTTCTTCTAATTCGCGTTCTGGTGCTGAGTTAACGGAAAAGTTCGCGATTGCGAGGGCGCGATCGCCAGCACGCGAGGGCGC
The DNA here is from genome assembly GCA_003219265.1 of Verrucomicrobiota bacterium. Taxonomy (GTDB): domain Bacteria; phylum Verrucomicrobiota; class Verrucomicrobiia; order Chthoniobacterales; family UBA10450; genus AV133. Next base: position 1,379 of record QHQE01000098.1, on the reverse strand, counting down.
GTGCGCTACCCTGCGCGCATCGTCGCGCGCGCGTATTCGCGATTCAGTTTCCCGATGAAACTGGCGCTGATCTCGGCAGGACAGACGGCTTCGCATTCGTAGGTGTTTGTGCAGTTGCCGAAACCTTCCGCGTCCATCGTGCCCACCATTTTCAAGACGCGACTCGCGCGTTCGGGGTCTCCCTGGGGCAAAAGCGCAAGGTGCGAAACTTTGGCAGCGGTAAAAAGCATGGCCGATGCGTTCGGACACGCGGCCGCGCATGCGCCGCAGCCGATGCACCCGGCCGCTTCCATCGCAAGATCGACATCGTGCTTCGGAATCGGAATTGAATTTGCCTCCGGCGCGGAACCGGCCCGCGCGGAAATGAATCCGCCCGCCTGCACAATGCGATCGAGCGCGCTCCGATCGATCACCAAATCTTTGATGACGGGAAACGATCTTACGCGAAACGGCTCGACGATGATGGTGGTGCCGTCGCGAAATTTGCGCATGTAAAGCTCACAGGCCGCTCCGGGATGGTCCGGCCCGTGTGCTTGGCCGTTAATGGTGAGCGCGCACGTGCCGCAAATGCCTTCGCGGCAATCGGAGTCGAAGGCGATCGGTTCTTCGCTACGCCCGAGCAAATTTTCATTTACGATGTCGAGCATCTCCAAAAAAGAAGTGTGCGGCGAAATATCGTGCGCTTCATACTCGACGAGCTTGCCGCGCGATTTCGCGTTTGCTTGCCGCCAGATGCGAAGTTTGAAATTCATTTTAAGCGTTGCTGTGAAACGGATTGGGGAGCGCACGCCGCTGGCGTGTCTGTCTCGGCCGCTGGCCGAGACAATTGGCAGGGTTATCTCGCACACTCGGGGTGTTTGCCAGGCGCAGCGGTTTCCGGCGGGCCGCCGGAAACAGCACGCCAGCGGCGTGCGCTCCCCAGAACTCACATTGCCCGCCCGGCGGTCGCGCCCTACCTATGAAATTTTTCACTTATAGCTTCTCTGAGTTAAATGCACCGTTTCGAAATGGAGCGGCTCGCGATGCAGCTTTGGCTCTGCGATTTCGCCGTTACCTTGAAATTCCCAGGCGAAAACGTCGGCAAAATTTTCGTCGTCGCGGAGCGCTTCGCCCTCCGAGGTTTGATGCTCTTCTCGAAAATGTGCGCCGCATGATTCGTCGCGGGCGAGCGCATCGGTGCACATCAGCTCGGCGAACTCGAGGAAATCGGCGACGCGACCGGCGCGTTCGAGTGATTGATTGAAATCTTCATCGTCACCGGGGACGCGCACGTTGTTCCAAAATTCGCTGCGCAACTCCGGAATTTTCGTGAGCGCTTCCTGCAAGCCTTTTTTGTTTCGCAACATTCCGCATTTTTCCCAGAGAAGTGCCCCGAGCTC
>QHQE01000193.1 GCA_003219265.1 Verrucomicrobiota bacterium | reverse complement strand
GTTCTGCTCAAGGCTCGCGAGCTTGGCACGCGCGTCATCGCGATGCCATTGCGACGGCGGATCGATCCCGTGTGTTGGTGGCGTCTCTGGAGATTTTGCCGGCGAAATCAGATCGATTTAATCAAAACCTACAGCTCGAAAGATCACTGGCTTGCCTTTCCCCTGTATCTTGGCGGAATTCCAGTGGCCCGCGCACGTTGCATCACCGACCCGATCGGAAACAAATGGCGCGCTTTCATTTTTAAGCATGGCTGCTCGAAAATCGTCGCTGACGCATCGGTCATTAAGCGTCAGCTCGTCCAGCAGAACGGAATCGATCCCGCCAAGATTGAGGTCATCGGCTCGGCCGTTGATTTGCAAAAATTTAATCCGTCGCGCGACCGGATGAAATTCCGGCGGGAAATGGGTTTCACGGCAGACACGCCGTTCATCGCAAGCATCGGTATGATTCGGCCAGATAAAGGCCAGCTCATCCTGGTCGACGCAGCGCGCCTCGTTTTGTCGCAACGCTCCGATGCCCGCTTCGTCATTGTGGGCCAGGGGACCGGCTACCTGAAGCTCGGCGAGAAAGTCAGAAACGCGATCAGCTGCGCAGGATTAGCGGCCAAAGTCCTCATGATCGGATATCGCTGGGACACGCCCGATATTTTCGCCGCTTGCGACATGGTGGCGATCGCTTCGCTGCGCACTGAAGCATCTCCAATCGTTCTTCGGGAAGCTTTTGCCAGCGGCCGCCCCGTTGTGGCGACGAAAGTGGGCGACATTCCCGAGATTATCGAGCACCGGCAAAACGGATTGCTCGTCGAGCCGGGGGACAGCAAGGCGCTCGCCGCTGCCATTCTCGAATTTCTTTCCGATCAGAAACTGGCCGCGCACTGTGCGGCGAACGGTCTGGGCTACGCCCGCGAGCATTTTTCTTTCGACCGCATGATGGAGATGAAGCTTGAAGTCGACGCTTCGCTGAGCCGAACGCGGAAAGCGAGGTCGCTTCCCTCATCCAACGCTGCGGCCCCGCCGCTCGCCCCCGCCAGCACGGCGCAGCCTGTGTCACGCGATTGACGAGGAGTTAATCGCGTCGATCAATTGCCGGAAGCGGCCGAAACTGCGGCGGTGGGGCGTGAGAACCAGTCGCGGCAGATCCCAAATCTCGGGCTCGTTTTTTTCCTGACGCATCGCATTGCCCTGCACGATCTGGCCCTCGCGCACGAGGTCCGTAAAATCTCTGTTAAGATCGGTAATTGCGCTGTTCGACAAGCGCTGGCAGATGCGGATGACAAGCTGTTCCCCGACCCAGCGCGCGGAGTGATAAACCTTGTAGAACTGCAAGATTTCCGCGGTCGCTTCTTTGACGCTGTGGACGATTTTGAACAAACAAAAATCGTCCGGCGAAACGAAGTCGAGTTTGAACAGGTGCTCGGTGAGAAATTTCATCCACGTCTCCCAATAAGTTCCCTCTGGTCTGTCGAGCAAGACAACTGGAATCACGCGCGCTTTTCCGGTCTGCATGAGCGTGAGCACCTCGAACGTTTCATCCATTGTGCCGAAACCGCCGGGGAAAAGCGCGAAAGCGTGTGTCTCTTTCACGAAATTCAGTTTGCGGGTGAAGAAGTAATTGAAATTAATCAGCTTCGGATCGCCCTCGATAATCTCGTTCGCGCGCTGCTCGAATGGGAGACGGATGTTGAGCCCGAAGCTGTGTTCGCGGCCGGCGCCACGCTGTGCCGCGCCCATGATGCCTTCGCCGCCGCCGGTGATGACCATGTAATTGTGCGCGACCATTTCGCGCGCGAAATCTTCCGCCACTTGGAATTCGGGTGCGCCGGGCAAAATGCGGGCCGAACCAAAAACGACAACCTTCCGGAAATGATGAAAGGGCGCGAAGACCTTCGCCGCGTAGCGCATCTCTTTTACGGAGCGATTGATCAGCTTAAGATCCGCTACCGACATTTGATCGCGCGCCATCTTCAGCGCCGTCACGATCATTTCCTCGATTAACCCCGGGGACTTTGCCGCGCCCCAATCGCGCACCAATTGTCGCACGCGTTCATCAAACGGCGGATCGACAGTCCATTGTCGCCGCGCCGGTTGATCATGAATTGCGCCTCCCGTGAAATCTTCCACGGCGAACTGTAGAGGCAGCCGTGTCGGCTGCAAACCATCATCTGTAGAGGCAGTCGTGTCGGCTGCGATTCTAATTGCCCATGTGGCCGACGCGGCAAGGTGGATCGTCCGCTCCGCGGCCGATGCCAAACAAGTGCGGCTTCGCCGCCTAACTTTTAACATCGAGGTCGCCGCTCGCGCATGTAACAAATCGGCAACGAATAGTGACCTGCTCCATCGACATAACGCGCTTCACAATCGGGCAATCGCTTCGCTACTTCTTCCGCCACGCGAAATGAAAAAGCCCGGTCTTCTTTCCCGTGCCAAAGACGAACCGGCACATCAACCTCTTCCAACGCAAAACCCCACGGCTGCGCGTAAATCTGGGCATCGGTCATCACGCCCTCGACCGATCCACGCCATGCGCGTCGTTGACTTTCAAAGCATGCTTCAAACGCAGCGGAATCGCGCAAAGCTTCCGCGTCACACGGTTGCAGAAGTTTCAGGAGTACCCGCCCGTAGCGGATTGGCATACGAAAGGTCGCAAACGGCCGCGCCAGATAAAACAACGTTCGCAGGAGCTTCGGACGCGTTCGATAAAGCGCGAGCATCCAACGGTAAAGTTTGAGTAATCCACTCTGGTCGCTAAGATCAACAATCGGCGCCGCGCCGCTCACAATTGCAATCGCGCGCACACGTTGCGGCATTTCCCACGCCGTCACATAGGCGTAGGGCGCGCCACCGGAAATTGCCAGTATGCGAAAGTCACCAATGCCAAGATCATCGGCCAATTCTTTGAGGATCGGTGGCCAATCAACCAATTTCCGGTTGGCTTGAAAAGCCGAACCGCTGATCCCGGGCCGGTCTGCAGAAATGATGCGAACACCAAGATCGTGCGCGGCCGCGTCAGTTAATTCGGCCATCGTGCGCGAGCTCGGCCAGCCGTGGCAAAAGAAAACGGGCACGCCCCGTGGATCGCCGTATTCGTCGTAAGCGACGTGGCCGCCCCTTTGCAACCGCAACACTCTTTCCCGAATCTTCATTTCAAGACAGGCTCCGCCTCTTGCACCAAATACTGACAAAAGGCTTTTGGCATCGGCATGATCCACGTTAAGCTTCTCAGGAGACCATTTCGCACACGTCCTGCGTATTTAATTATATGAACGATTACCCACGAGAAGGATCGGGCAAAATTTCGGTGCACGGTAATGGAGTGGGCGTGCCTTCTCCGGAGGCGGTGGAAAAACGCGCGCGTGAGATCGCGATGATCGACGAGCGCGATCCGAACGAATTCACGGATGCCGATTGGAATCAAGCGCGCAAGGAATTGATGGGCGTCGAGCATGCCTCGGCCCCGGAAGAAACCGAGCAGAACGCGAAAGTAACCGAAGAATGGAACGTAATCCCAAGCTCAACCGGACATCGCGCGCCGCGGCCCGGCGTTGAGGAAGACGAGACGCTCGGGGAACAACTCGTCACCGACGGCTTAGAAGAAGCGGCGCATGATCAAATGGTTGAGGCACGTAGAGAAGAACTCGAACAGGAAGGCGGAACTACTTGAGTCCAATCACGGCCGCAGCGATCGACGAAACGACGGCCGCGCAAACGGGGCTGCGCGCGAGTGCGTCGCACAGTCAA
>QHQE01000097.1 GCA_003219265.1 Verrucomicrobiota bacterium | reverse complement strand
GAATTTCATCCGGTCGCGCGACGGATTAAATTTTTGCAAATCAACGGCCGAGCCGATGACCTCAATCTTGGCGGGATCGATTCCGTTCTGCTGGACGAGCTGACGCTTAATGACGGATGCGTCAGCGACGATTTTCGAGCAGCCATGCTTGAAAATGAAAGCGCGCCATTTGTTTCCGATCGGGTCGGTGATGCAACGTGCGCGGGCCACTGGAATTCCGCCAAGATACAGAGGAAAGGCAAG
>QHQE01000096.1 GCA_003219265.1 Verrucomicrobiota bacterium | reverse complement strand
GCAGATCAACCACGCTTGGTGCCCGCGAGCATTAAGCCAGTTGGTCTCGAGGCAGGTACGATATTCCTGACCGCCCCAACTGCGACTGCTCTCAACGTAAAGGATGTTCATGTTCGATTGACCATCGCCGCGGCGCGTATGAATTCGGAGCGGGACGCGGTTCAAATACTCGGACTAGATTGACTGGGCGTCCCGCGTTTTTCGAGAATATAATCATGGATCGTATTCACGCTCCGCAGCGCCGTGCCAGCAACGTCGGAACTTGGCACGCCGACCCCGAAAGTTTTTTCCATGCTCACTACCAGCTCAAGCGCGTCGATCGAATCGAGCCCCAGCCCGTTCGGACCGAAAAGAGGGAGATCGTCTGCGATCTGGTCGGCTGTGGTTTGCAGCATCAGATTTTTCACCAGCATCTCTTTAATGCGAGTGCGCAGATCCGGCTCGGACATAAATGGCAGGGCCGATGTTGTCGTAGCGGCAGACGCGCGTCAACCGTCTGATTGGTGGTAGCGCGACGCTCTATGGAGCCGTCGATGAGACACGCGCTTGAGGTGGATCGGCCCCGAACGCTTTCGGGGGCGATGCTAGAAAATAAGTGCGGCTTCGCCGGCTAAATTTAACATCGAGGTCGCCGCGGCGACGACTGCTCGATCCACCCGTCAGAAAGATGGACAACTACACTTGGTCGGCCTTATCGCCGGGCGTGATCGTCTGGTTCGGATCAGGACGTGCAGCGCTCGCGGCCTGGGAACTGTCGATTCGTGGGACAGTCGATTCGGCCGGTTTCGCATCCGGCTTGGCTCCTTCCGTCTCCGATTTCCCGGCTTTATGCAGCTCGTCGCTGAATTCGTCCTTGGCCTTTTGAAATTCCTTCACCGCCTGACCCATTCCGCGCGCAAGCTCGGGTAATTTCTTCGCGCCGAACAAAACGAGAATGATCAGCAGAATGATGATCAAGTCCGGCCCTGCCAAATTCATGAAACTGGCCATTAGGCTCATACCTAAGTCTGAACATGAGACCGTTTAGCTAACTTGCAAGGTAATTCGGCGGGGCAGACGTCCAGACTGGGTCGCGATTGACAGGCACGGCTCAGTGTGGGAAACAGGTAATCCCGCCATATGCGTCCCATCTGGAAAGGCAGCATCAGCTTCGGGCTGGTTTATATTCCAGTGGCTGTTTACCCGGCCACGCGCGAAGAGAAACTTAGTTTCCGGCAACTCCGTTCCACCGATCTCAGCCCGATCAAGTACAAAAAAGTTGCCGAGGCGGACGCGAAAGAAGTCGCGGCCGACCAGATTGTGAAGGGGTTCGAGTACGAACGGGGCCGCTATGTCGTTTTGAAGGACGAGGATTTTGAGAAGGTTCGGATCGAATCGACTCATTCCATCGACATCACCGACTTTGTCGAAGTGGAGCAGATCGATCCCAAGTTTTTCTACAAGCCCTATTTCTTGGAGGCCCAAAAAGGCGGCGAGAAAGCGTACGCGGTTTTACACAAGGCTCTCAGCGGAACGGGCAAGATCGGCATCGCCAAAGTCGTGATCAGCAATCGCGAGCACCTGGCCGCGGTGAAACCCGATGGACTGTTTCTCATCCTCGAGCTGATGCACTTCGCGAGTGAAATCCTCAGCGCGGAGATTTTGAAGAACGGATCGGCCGCGGCCGTGACAGACAAAGAATTGAAAATGGCACAGGCGCTCATCGAGGGCATGTCCGTTCCCTGGGAACCGGAGAAATATCAGGATGAATACCGGACGGCGTTGCTGGAGATCATCGAGCAAAAGGCAAAGAACAAGCAGATCGCGGGCAAACCGGCGCCCGCACCCGCACCGACCAACGTTGTCGATCTTGTGAAGGTGCTTCAGGAGAGCCTAAGCCGCACTCAATCGATTAAGCAGAAGCGTAGCTCCACTCGCTCCAATGGCCGTTCCACCGCCGCGCTGGTGAAGCAGAAGAGACGCACCGCCGCGTAGGACAACCTGATCTGACTCCTAACTTAATATCGGCTCAGACGTCGTAGTACATCGAGAACTCGTAGGGATCCGCCTTCGGTCGCAGCGGCGACCTCCGGCGCGACAAGTGCGGGCGGTCACCCTTCACACCTCGTCAGACGTCATAATACATGCTGAACTCATAGGGGTGTGGCCTTAAGCGGAGCGCGTCGTATTCTTTTTGTTTCATGTCGATCCAGTTGGCGATGAAGTCGGCGTTAAAGACGTCGCCCTTGAGCAGAAAGGAATGATCGGCCTGGAGCGCTTCAATCGCGCCGCGGAGTGAATCGGGAACGCTGGCGATTTGCGCAAGTTCTTCGGGCGGCAATTCGTAAAGATTCTTGTCGAGCGGATCGCCCGGATCGATGCGGTTCTGGATTCCATCGAGCCCCGCCAGTAAGAGCGCGGAAAACGCGATGTACGGATTCGCCGAAGCATCCGGCGTGCGAAATTCAATTCGCTTCGCTTTCGGACTGGCCGAGTAAGTTGGAATGCGAATCGCGGCCGAACGATTGCGCGCCGAGTAAGCGAGATTGACCGGCGCTTCGAATCCGGGCACGAGCCGCTTGTAGCTGTTGGTCGTCGGGTTCGTGATGCAGGTGAGCGCGGGCGCGTGTTGCAAAATTCCGCCGATGAAAAAGAGCGCCACCTCGCTCAGGCCCCCATAACCGTTGCCAGCAAAAAGCGGTTTGCCATCTTTCCAGAGCGACATGTGCGTGTGCATGCCGCTCCCGTTGTCGGCAAAGAGCGGCTTGGGCATGAATGTGACGGATTTGTTGTGCTTTTTGGCGACGTTGCGAATGATGTATTTGTAATACTGCATCGAATCGCCCATCAATTTGAGCGGCGCGAACCGGAGGTCGATCTCCGCCTGCCCGGCCGTGGCGACTTCGTGGTGTTGCTTTTCAATTGGGACACCGGCTTTTTCGAGTTCGAGACACATCTCGTTGCGAATGTCTTGCAAAGTGTCCATCGGTGAGACTGGGAAATAACCTTCCTTCGGGCGAATCTTGTAACCGAGATTCGGAAATTCTTCACGCGCGCTGTTCCAATGTCCTTCCACACTATCGACCAGATGGAACGATGAATTCGCCGCATAACTGAAGCGCACTTCATCGAAAATAAAAAACTCCGCTTCCGGTCCGAAGAACGCGGTGTCGGCAATTCCGGTGCTTTTCAAGAAAGCTTCCGCTTTTTCGGCGACGCCGCGTGGGTCGCGATCGTAGGGCTCGCGCGTGATGGGATCGACAATCGTGCAGATCAGACTGAGCGTCGGTTCCGCGTTGAAGATGTCGATCCACGCCGTGGTGGGATCGGGAATCACGAGCATATCGCTCGCGTTAATCACCTTCCATCCTCGGATGCTGGAGCCGTCGAAGCCGAGGCCATCGGTGAAAATATCTTCGTTGTATTCAGTGAGTGTGGTCGTGAAATGCTGCCAGGTGCCGGGCAAATCAGTGAACTTGAAGTCCACCAGTTTAACGTTGTTGTCCTTGATCATCTTGCCGACGTCGGATGCAGTTTTTTCTTTAGCCATGGGATTGAGTGTTGGAGTATTGGAGTATTGGAGTGTTGGAGTGTGGGAAAGATGAATCGTTGAATCGCTAGATCATTAATTCACTAAAATATTCGCGGCGTGAAAGTCGCTGACGATGGTTCGGTTGCGAGAAGGCGGCCCAAGAATCGTGCGGCGTTTCCTCACACCGCTTTCTCGCCGATCTCTTCCGTGCGGATGCGCACCGCGTGTTCCACTGAAAGCACGAAAACTTTTCCGTCACCGATCTTTCCGGTCTTGGCCGCGGCCACGACGACGCCGACCGCTTTCTCCACCATGTCATCGGCGAGAACCACTTCCACTTTCACCTTCGGCAGAAAATCCACCGTGTATTCGCTGCCCCGATAAATCTCGGTGTGCCCTTTCTGCCGGCCGAATCCTTTTACTTCCGTCACGGTCATCCCTTCGATCCCGAGCTCAGCCAGCGCCTCTTTCACTTCCTCGAGCTTGAACGGCTTGATGATCGCTTCCAGTTTTTTCATGTTGATGTAAACTCGCCAACGCACCGGCCTTTTCAATCGAAAGCCCAGCGCGGCACGCGCTCTCATAGCAACATCGCGCTGCGGATGCAAGCATCGTTTTTCGGGTTCGTGATTCGTAATCCGTAAATCGCGAATCGGATGGTCGATGTAACGATTTAGCGATTTAACGATGCAACGATTTGGCTTTCTTGCCCGTCGTCATCTCGCATTTATACTGACTTCACATGCCCCGCGACTCCTTCGTTCATCTGCATCTGCATACCGAGTATTCGCTGCTCGATGGCGCGGTGCGGATGAAGGAGCTGATGAAGAAAGCGGCGGAATTCAAGATGCCGGCCGTGGCGATCACCGATCACGGGAATCTTTTTGGCGCGATCGAATTTTATCAGGAAGCGGCGAAGGCGGGAATCAAACCGATTGTTGGTTGCGAGGCATATGTCGCGCCCGGATCGCACAAAGATCGGCCCGGGTCGCGGCGCGACGCCGCTTATCATTTCACGTTGCTGGCGCAGGATGAGACCGGCTATCGCAATCTGGTAAAGCTGCTCACAACAGCGCATCTCGACGGTTTTCATTACGCGCCCAGGATCGACAAGGAACTTCTGGCCTCGCATTCCAAGGGGCTGATCGGATTGAGCGGTTGCCTGGCGGGCGAAATTAATTCGGCAATCCAGGCGGACAACATCGCCAAGGCAAGACAAGCTGCGGCGGAGTATCGAGACATCATGGGCGCGGAGAACTTTTTCATCGAGTTGCACGACCACGGGATGGAGGCGCAACGGAAATGCAATCGCGTGCTGCCGCAACTGGCAAAAGAGTTCACGCTCCGTCTGGTCGCGGCGAACGATGTGCATTTTTTGCGAAGAAGCGATCATGCGGCGCACGACGTGATGCTCTGCATCGGCACCGCGAAGATGGTGCAGGACGAGAACCGGCTGCGCTACGAGCCCGAGCTTTACTTCAAGTCGCCGGCGGAGATGAGCGAGTTGTTTCGCGATTTTCCCGAAGCGATCGCGAACACGCTTGAGATTGGCGAACGTTGTCATCTCGATCTTGAATTCGGGCGCTCGAAATACCCGGAGTACCCGGTGCCGCCGGGAAAAACGAGAAACGGTTATTTGCGCGAGCTTTGTTATAAGGGTCTGGGCGAGCGTTATGGCGGACGCGCCGCGAACGATCCGGAATTAATCAAGCGCCTCGATTATGAGCTCGATGTCCTCGAGAAAACCGGCTTCGTCAGTTATCTGCTCATCGTTTGGGATTTCATTCATTTCGCCAAAGAGCGCGGCATTCCAGTCGGACCAGGGCGCGGTTCGGCGGCAGGTTCGATGGTCGCTTACGTTCTCGGCATCACCGGCATTGATCCGCTGCAATACGGACTTCTTTTCGAGCGCTTTCTAAATCCGGACCGGGTCTCGCCGCCGGATATCGATGTCGATTTTTGCGAAGCGCGTCGCGGCGAGGTTCTCGAATACGTGCGGCAAAAATATGGCGAGCGTCGCGTCGCGCAGATCATCACTTTCGGAAAACTGAAAGCGAAAAGCGTGGTGCGCGATGTCGGCCGCGTCATGGGGCTAAGCTATCGGGACGCCGATCGCATCGCGAAGATGATCCCGAACGAGTTGAATATCACTCTCGATTCAGCGGTGGAGAAAAATCCGGAGCTGAAAAGAGCAGTCGCGAGCGAGGCAGCCACGCGTCAGCTTTTCGAGTACGCAAAAATCCTGGAGGGCTTGTCGCGTAACGCCGGCGTGCACGCGGCCGGTGTCGTGATCGGCGATCGCGATCTTTCCGATTACATCCCGCTTTGTCGCGACGTGAAAGGCAACGACATCGTCAGCCAGTATCCGATGGGGCCGCTCAACGATCTCGGCTTGCTCAAGATGGATTTCCTTGGGCTCAAAACACTCACCGCGATCGAGGAAACCGTGACGCTCATTCGCAAACGCGAGCTCGATTTTTCGCTGAAGACGATTCCGCTCGATGATGCCGCAGCCTTCGCCCTCTACAACCGCGGCGACACAATCGGCCTCTTCCAGATGGAATCCGGCGGCATGACCAGTTTGTCGAAGCAATTCGACGTTTGCAAACTCGACGACATCATCGCGTTGATTGCGCTCTATCGGCCGGGCCCGATGGAACTGATCCCGGAATTCGTGAAAGCAAAAAAGGGCCTCACGCCGATCAAATATCTGCATCCGCTGCTCAAAGAAATCTGCGCCGATACTTACGGGGTCATGATTTACCAGGAACAGGTGATGGCGGCGGCCAGCAAGCTCGCCGGTTATTCGTTAGGCCAGGCCGACCTTCTCCGCCGCGCCATGGGCAAAAAAGACAAGGAGAAGATGTCGAAGGAGCGAAAGAATTTCATCGAAGGCTGCGCGCGCACAAATAAAATCCCGGAGAAAAAAGCGAATGCGATTTTCGATTTGCTCGAAAAATTTGCCGGCTACGGATTCAACAAGAGCCACAGCGCAGCCTATGGCGTGATCAGTTATCAGACGGCTTATTTGAAAGCGCATTATCCGGTCGAATTCATGGCCGGTTTGTTGAGCAACGAAATTAACGACACTGAAAAAATTTCCGTCTTCGTCGGCGAATGCAAGCGCATGGGAATTTCGATTTTGCCGCCGGATGTGAACCACAGCGGCTTGAAATTTATCCCGGAATCAACAAACGGGACGATGGCGATCCGATATGGACTGGCCGCGATCAAGCATGTCGGCGAGAGCGCGATGGAGATGTCGATCCGCGAACGGGAGCGCGGCGGGGATTTCACTTCGCTGGAGGATTTTTGTGGACGACTTGGCTCCCGCAGCGCAAATCGAAAAATGCTCGAGAGTCTGGTTAAATCTGGCGCGTTCGATTTTCTTGGTCGCGAGCGCGCGGAACTTTTCGCCTGCATCGATGAGGCGCTCGTCTCGTCCGCGGCCGCGCATCGCGATCGGGCCGCAGGCCAAGTCTCGTTGTTCGATGAAATCGCCGCGTCGATAACATCGACACGAAGAAGATCGGTCGCGCCGTGGAGCGATCACGAAAAGCTTTCCTACGAAAAGGAGTTGCTCGGTTTCTACGTCACGGGACATCCGCTCAACGCCTATGTCGATCTTTTCGCGGCGAAAAATTATCGAACGATCGCTTCGTTAGGCGAACTGGACGATCGTGCCCAATTCCGAGCTGCGGGTGCGATTGCGCAGATCGATAAGAAATTCACGCGAAAAGAAGGCAAGCCATTCGCTATTGTTTGGATCGAAGACTTAACCGCGACGCTCGAAGTGGTCGTCTGGAATGATGTTTACGTAAAAGTTTCCGACGCGCTTGGGCCCGGCCGCGTTGTTGAAATTGAGGGAACGGTCGATGCGCGCGGCGATTCGCTTCGGGCCACGGCACAAAAAGTGAAAGTACTGTCGGCGGAGAACCCCAACGGCAGCGCGAATGAAAGATCGACAACTCCATTCGAAGAGCCGGCTGTGCTTTTGCAGTTTTCTCCAGCGACCACAAAAGACGAACTGCGTGAAGTGCGCGAAATTCTCGTCAGTTCTCCTGGTCAGCGTCGCGTGCAACTGCTTTTCGATCGGCCGGCGGGCAATCCGTTGCGCGTCGATGCCGGCGCAGATTTCCGCGTCGATTTGACACGCGAGCTCGAGGAAAAACTTTCTCGCTGGCTGGTGACGACCAAGTCCGAGCGCCGCAAGATTGTTGTCGATCCAGCTACGACTTAACGATGCTTGGCCGGTTTTTGCGGGCGAACGATGGGGGAAAAGTGCGGTCGCGGCTCACATCCGAGCACTAACATTTCCTCATCGGGTTGCGCGCCACGACAGAACTGAAATGTTCGAGTTGCATCACTTTTGTCCAGCGCGCCAAATGATCGGCCATTGATGTTTTCGCGCAATGTAACTGTCCAATCTGATCGGAACGCGCTGCCGCTAAAATCGAGACGGTCGATCATTGGAAAGGCGACTTCCGTTTGCGGAGCAGACATAAGATTTATTCCAGCAATGCAATCCATCTCCGCGCGCGGAGTCAAATCAACGATGGGTTGAATCCCGGATACTTTTATTGCAACCGCTTCTAAATCGCTGAAATCAATTTCTCCGCGGACGGAAAGATCGACATCATGCGTGCTAATGTTCGCGAAATCAAGAGACGCGGTCTTGCCATTGAAAACGAGCCGACCGGAAGCCGCGGTCGCATCCAGCGGCGTGCCGGTGAATTTTCCGTTTATCAGTTGCAAATCGCCCGAAATCTTCGGGTGACGAAGCGTTTCAGAGATCAACACCTTACCACTCAAGATTCCATCGCGAAAAAAATCGTGTGACAAGTAGCGCGGCAGTTGCACGAGGAAGATCGCTGGAAAATCGATGTTTGCTGAGATCGGTTCGAGCGCCGCGCGACTTCGCTCCTGGCCCAGATAAATTTGCGAACTGAGATCCAGCGAGATTGGATCGCTGGCGCGAAAAAGAAACCCGGCTTTTGTCGTCATCATTCCGGAAACGAATCGCGTCTGCGCGTCGCTCGAGAGACGCGGCGGATCGTTCGCCACGGCAAAATCGCGCAGGTGCACCTCGGACCAGCCTTGCAATGCATCCAGACCGCCGAAGATCGACAATCGGGCGCCGAAAGTTCCGCTCATTGCAGCGTGTCCGGTCAACGCGGCGGAAAGTTCCGCCAGATCGGTCGGCTCGACGGCAAGATCGAGGTCGAGCTTTTGCTCGGCATCAAGCGCGTCGAGCAGGCTGCTTCCCTGGAAGATTTTCGAGAGCGAAAGCGGAAGGAAAAAATTGCCGCGTAACGTTGGCTTGCCATTTAAGTTGAAAGCGAGCGCTTGCAGTTGCAAATATTTGAACGCGACAGTGGCAAATCCGGTGAGAGACGCATGCTCATTTGCGAGATGTAATTGGCGGAAAAAAAGATTGCCCGGTGAATAGGCGCCGTCGAGTTGGGCATCGAATGGCGCTAACTCGTTAGGCAGAGTGACGCGAATCCCGCGGCCATTGATGTGAAAGGCGCCGGAATGTGAGTTGGCATTGCCGTTGCCTGACCAATCGAGTGTGATAGCTCCTTCACGCAGGGCGTCGCGCCATGAAGCCGGAAGCGCCTGCGCGTAATCGGCGATGTTAGCGAGCGCGGCGGAAAGTGTGCCGGCATAATGATGATCGGTCACGGTGTCCACCGTGCCTTGCGCGTGGGCGAAGTCACTCTGGCGCTTCAATTCCACACGCTCGACCTCGATCTCCGTCGCTTTCAAATTCAGCTTCGCGCTCAAGGTATCGATCGATGTTTTGAAAATCTTCAGCGCTGCGCCGTTTACTGCGAGATGTCCGCCAATCTTGCGATCGCGAGCATTCATGGTTCCGTCGATGGCAATTTCTCCTGCGAAGTCGCCAGGGTCGGCGCCAAACAGACTGGCAAAATCACCCAGATTACCGATGGAGGCAGAAATGTCGCCGCGAAAATCCGGCCGGA
>QHQE01000095.1 GCA_003219265.1 Verrucomicrobiota bacterium | reverse complement strand
CGAGATAATTCCGGGCAAACTCGCCCCGGGAATTTTGAATTCGAGATAGGCGCCGATGATTCCGCCTAGGAGCAGCAACGGCGCGAGCGCCGTGATCCAAAAGGCGAGTTGCTCGAAGCCACTCGGGTCGAGCGAGACGATGTTGCCTTTGAGTCCGGCTTTTTGCGTTAGATCGACAATCGAATCGGCGACGCCGTCAGCGAGCACCGGCTTGCCGTTGATCTGCTCGGTCGCTTCCTGCGCGTTAAGCGTGAGCGGTGTGCCTTTCGGATGAATCACGCGATCGCCGATCTTCACTTCCTTGTCCTTGTTCATGAACGCCTCGCCGATATCGGGATTATGTTTGTTCCGAATGGCAGTGCTGCGAATGAGGGCGGACCAATACGAAATTGTTTTCTCCCGTTCAGTGGCCGGAAGATCTTCGCCCGTCGGCAACACGGGCGCGGCCGCGCCGATCGCGCTTACTGGCGCCATGTAAATGTGTTGGGTGGCGAGCGCGATGAGCGAGCCGGCCGAACCGGCGTTTGAATTGATAAACGTGTAGGTGGGAATGGTGGCGTGATTGAGCACGCTCGTAATCTCTTCCGCCGTGTCGAGTCGGCCGCCATAAGTATTCATTTCGAAAATAATCGCCGCGGCGCCGTTGTTCTCCGCTGCCTTCTCGGCGCGACGCAGGAACATTAGGAGAGAGGGAGAAACTTCGCCGCGCAGCGGGACAACGACGACGTCGCCTTTGTGAATGAGGTCGCGTGCTCCCGCGACTGCAGGATGATTGAGCCCGCTAGAAACACAGGCGATCACCAGAAACAAGAGAATCTTTTTCATCGGTTGGAAGCGCTGCTCCACTGCGTAAGTTTGACATCGCTTCCCAAACCAAACGAGCGAAAAATCCAGTGTTTCATGGGGACGATCCCGTCAGATACGATCGAGCAAATCGCCGCGGCGAATGACATCGTCGAGGTGATCGGCTCGTATTTTCCAGTGAAACGCGCGGGAGCAAATTTCAAAGCACTCTGTCCGTTTCATCAGGAGAAAACGCCATCATTTCATGTAAGCCCGCAGCGGCAAACCTTCCACTGCTTTGGCTGCGGCGCCGGCGGAAGCGTTTTCCGCTTCGTGATGGATTACGAGCACATCGATTTCCCTTCGGCGGTGCGCAAGCTCGCGGCGCGTGTAGGCATCCCGGTGATCGAAGAGCGGGGGCCACACGGCGAAGATCGGCAACACGAAGCACGCCGCGTCTTGTTGCGACTGCATGCGGAAGCCGCCGTATGGTTTCATGACAACTTGCTGAAAAAAGAGTTGGCCGAACCGGCCCGCAACTATTTGAAGAAGCGCGGCATTTCGGCGGAAATTGCGAAACGTTGGCAGCTCGGCTTTGCGCCCGATGAGTGGGATGCATTCGGCAGTTGGGCGCGCGGGCGCGGTCATGACGCGCGTGAACTAATCGCGAGCGGTTTGGTCAAAACGAAAGACGACGCAGATCGCGCGCCAGATCAAACCTCGAAGCTCAAACCTCAAACGTCCTACGATCGTTTCCGCGGACGGATCATGTTCCCAATCTGCAATGACGTGGGCGAAGTGATCGCGTTCAGCGGCCGCCTTCTGGAGAACGAAGCCGAGAGCGCAAAGTACATCAATTCGCCGGAGACGCCGCTCTTTCGAAAAGGCAACGTGCTGTTTGGCCTGCACAAGACCAAGCGCGGCCTCATCGAAGCGAACTGTGCGATCGTGTGCGAAGGTCAGCTCGATCTCATCACCTTGTACGAAGCTGGGATCACGAACGTGGTCGCGCCGCAGGGGACGGCGTTTACGGAAAACCAAGCCCGGCTCCTAAAACGTTTTGTGGACGAAGTGGTTCTGTGCTTCGATGCGGACGCGGCGGGGAACAAAGCGGCCGAGCGGTCGCTCGACGCGCTGCTTCAGAATGATTTGATTGTGCGCGTTGCTGAAATGCCGGCGGGTGAAGATCCAGACTCACTTGTTCGGCGGGAAGGAAAAGAGAAATTCGAAAAACGCGTCGCGGCGGCGCGTGATTTTTTCGATTATTGGATCGAGCACGAAGTGGCAATTGTCGATCTGAGTTCGTTAGGCGCCAAGATGCAGCTCGCGCGCAAGCTCGCCGGGACGGTCTCGCGGGTGCACGATCCGATGATGCGCGGAGAAATCGTCAGCAAAGTGAGCGCGCGGCTTGGTGTTGCGACTTCGGATTTCGAAAATCTTGTTCCAAGATCAGTACCGCGGCCAACGGCAGAACTGCCGCGAGATATGGATTCAATTGCGCCGTCCCAAACGATAAAACAGCTAAGCGTTCTTGCTCTGCGCGACTCAGAGGTCCGCGATTTTTTACTTGCACAAGAGTGGCGCGAGGTTTTAGCCCAAACGCCCGGCGCCGAATTACTCGGACGAATCCTGAGCGCTGACATACACGTGGAAGATTCAGCTACGGTTTCATCTTTTTTGGCTTCGCTTGAACCTCATGAGGAAGCGGTAGTTTCCGGTTGGATCGCGTCGAAAAGAATCGCTTATACCGACCGGAATCTTGCCCATGAGTGGTGGTACAGCCTCGCAGCGGAGTCCGTCAGACGACAATTGGAGGCACTTAAGAGCAAGATGAGGTTGCCGCAACTGAGCCAGGGCGACGTGGTTAATTTGCAGAAACAAATCCTTGACCTGCGAGAACAGCTCCACGAGCTTTCCAAGCTTCTTTCGCCTGCCCCGGTGCGCGACATTTAATTGTCGATCTAAGGGGCAGTCATCGAGCGTCTCAGTCAAATCTTAACCGCGTAATCTTGGCCAGGCATTCGACACGAAAGACGGGGGCCCGAGGGTCGTCGCTAAAGCGACCCAAGCCAAAACGCCTTCGCCGTCATTCCCGAGCGATAGCTTCGACACTCTGGCGAAAATTGAAAAGGCAGGGGAAGATTATTGCGTTCAAACCCAGGCGCATCAGCGCTCTGGTCCGAGCGCGGAGGCCTGTCGGCCGAAGGCCGGGAAGACCGCGGAGCGAAATGGCAGTGCCTTCGCGTACCGCCACTGAAATTCAGAGCCGCATTCGTGAGCTGATCAAGCTCGCGAAAGAACAAGGTTACCTCACCTTCGACGACCTGAACGACTCCTTGCCGAAAGGTATCACCGACGCCGATGAACTCGACGCCATCCTCACGCGACTGCGCCGGATGGAGATCGACATCATCGAAGCATCCGAGGTCGACCGTTACAAAGACGGGAAAAAGGACGTTGAGGAGGAGGAAGAAGAAGAGGAGGAGAAGCGCGAAGCGAAGCTCGATATTCTCGATGATCCCGTGCGCATGTATCTCAAGCAGATGGGCCAGGTCCCCCTGCTCACCCGCGAACAGGAAGTCGAAATTTCCAAACGAATCGAGGAAGCCGAAAACATGGTGCAGAAGCACATCAACCGATTCGGTTTTATCGCGCGCGCTCATCTCGATCTCGCCGAGAAGCTGACCGAGGGGCGGGAACGGTTCGATCGTGTCATTCTCGACAAAAAAATCGAGAGCCGTGAGCGCTATATGAAAATGCTCCCGCGGTTGTGCCGCCAGGTGGAAAAGTTAAGCAAGTCCATCAACCAGCAATATGAGCAGTTCTCGCGCAACTCTTCAAAAAAGCAGACCAAGAAGCCCAAATCGTTTCAGAGAGCAGTGGCGTCCCTGCAAAATTATTACCCCAAGTTTTATTTCAAACAGAAGGTCACGGAAGAGTTTGTTCACCTGGCGGACGAACAATACCACCTCTTGCTCTATCTCCAGGCGGAAATGGCGAAATGCCCGCGCGAACGAAAAAAACGTTTAGCGCTCGGGGCCAAAGCGCGTGAATTAGAAAAAGGTCTTTGGCTTTCGTTCGATGGCTATGTCGAGCAGTATCAAACGCTGAAAGGCTGGCTGCTCCAGGCGATCCGGGCCAAGACCGAGATGGTAGAAGCCAACCTGCGGCTCGTTATTTCGATCGCCAAAAAATATACAAACCGCGGTCTCTCCTTTCTCGACTTGATTCAGGAAGGAAACATGGGGTTGATGAAAGCGGTCGAGAAGTTTGAATATCGCCGCGGCTATAAGTTTTCCACTTACGCCACCTGGTGGATTCGCCAGGCCATCACGCGTTCAATCGCCGATCAAGCGCGCACTATTCGCATTCCCGTTCATATGATCGAGACGATCAACAAGCTGATGCGTGTGCAGAAACAACTGGTCCAGGAATATGGTCGTGAGCCTACGCCGGAAGAGGTGGCGGAAGAGATTTTGTTGCCGGTCGATCGCGTCCGCGCGGTTCTGAAAATGGCACAGCAGCCAATCTCGCTCCAATCGCCAGTCGGGGAAAGCGAGGAAACCAATTTTGGTGATTTCATCGAGGACAAAGGCGCGGAAAACCCGAGCGACATGACAGCAATCGTTTTGTTGAAAGAGAAAATCAAAGACGTGCTCGAGACCCTGACGGAGCGCGAGCGCCAGGTGCTGGAGCAACGCTTCGGGTTGGTCGATGGATACAGCCGAACACTCGAAGAAGTGGGCCGGCAATTCCAGGTCACCCGCGAGCGCATTCGCCAGATCGAAGCGAAGGCTTTGCGCAAAATGCGCCATCCCACCCGTATCCGCCAGCTCACAGGTTTTCTGGAAGCGCCTGAACCGTAGATATCGCCGAACCCGGCCAGGCCGGGAAGCTCCTTCAGTAGTACAGGCGACGCGATTTGCACAATGTATGAACGGAAGGAGCTGGGCGACCCAGCCGATTGATCCAATCGGCTGCCTCTGGCGCGAAGCAGGTCGATCTTGCGACCTCTTTCCGAGCGCAACTTTCAACCGCGCCGTTAGTTTAATTCGCGGGAAACTATGAAACGCGAAGATGACCAGCAATTATGGGATCTCCTTGGGCAGGCAGCTGAATCCAAGCTTTCACCATTCTTTGCCCGTAACGTCTTGCGACAAATCCGGCAAGAACCGCGCTGGTTCGAGCGCGCGCGACGCCGGCTGAGGTTGCGAAGACTCGTTCCCGCTTCGGGGCTGGCACTGGTGGTGATCGCGGCGATTATTTTCGCCCACAATCCTTCGTTGCGTCAAAAACCGGCCGCTAATGAGCCCGATCCGGTGGCAAAGATCGACGCGCAGGATTATGAAGTTGTTGCAGATTTGGACGAACTGTTGGCCTCGGACGAAAACAACCTGTGGGACGAAGATTCAACCTTATAAGCGCGACTATCGCGCTGTCGATCTTCGCGTGGGATTTCAGCTTCGCCCAGGGACCGCCGCAAAAATCGAGTGGACGTAGTGCCGGCCTTGACCGGCACAACAACCAGTTTCGGGGCCCAGGCGAGCGTCGGGGCCCAGGCGAGCGCTTCTTTCAACTCTCGCCCGAGGAGCGCCAGGCGTTCAGGAAAAATGCCGAGCGTTGGCTTCGCATGAATCCCGAGCAGCAAAAGTTCCTGCGCGAACGCTACAATTTGCACCGCCAACAGCTAAAAAATGAAGCTGAAGCGGCCCTGCGTCAGTCTGGTCTTCGTCTGGATCAGAGCGCGCGAGACCAATTCGAGGCGCGCTATCTCCAAGAGCGACGTAAGATCGAGCGGGAGCTGCGAGAACAATTCGAGACGAAGCGAGACCAGGAGGTGCCGCAACTTAACGAGCGATTGAAAAAAGAATTTCAGTCGCGCCAGTCGGCGCCGGGCGCTACATCGACATCGACTCCGTCAGTTTCCGTGACGCCCATTCGCTAACCGCTCCTTTGCGCTACCGGTACGGACTCGTGACGCCGCCTCGCAGCGAAGAAAATTGAGCTGGCCGGGCATCGGACCCAGCCAACTCGGGAGAAGTTAGAGCCGCTTAGTATCCCCGATAGTAATGGCGATGGTGTCTGTAATAGTGGCGACGTCCGCTCGACCAGTAGAATGTCGGTCCCCCATAGTAGTACGGATAGTACCCGTAAGGGTAATAGTAAGGCCGATAGCCGTAATAAGGATATGCCACCGGAAACCCGACTCCGATGCCAACCGAAACGCCTCCCTCAGAGCGTGGTGCCGGAGCAAACGCGAATCCACTCGCCACGAGCGCGATCAACAGAAGCTTTTTCCCGTTCATTATTTTACCTCCTAAACATTTAACTCCATTTAAGACGAGAAGTTTCTACATATTATTCAGGCTATTCAGGCCGCTGGATGTCTTTCTGAAAATCTGGAGTAACCAGTAATGTAGACATTTTGGCCGAGCCTCTGGTAAGCGATCCGATCGAGATACACCGCATTTTGCGTGACATCGGCTCCCCGGCCGGGGAATGCGACAACCGGACCGCCTGTCAAGATCGGACCCACGTAAAGTTGCACTTTATCGATGAGGCGTGCCTCCAATGCTTGACCGAGCACCTCGCCGCCGCCTTCGAGCAACACACTGGTCACATTTCGTTTTCCTAAATCGGTGAGAACTGTTCTGAGAGATTTGCCTCGATAAACTAGCGTTCGCTCAGCGAAGCGATCGGAAAACAAGTGCGCGCGCCGTGGTAGTTTTCCAGAGCGCGTTAAAACAACGCGCCACGGTTGCCGGGCCTGCTGCGCACTACGAGCTGTCAGTCGAGGATTGTCGATCCTAACCGTCGCTGCACCGACAACGATTGCATCAACTTGCGCGCGCAGCGTGTGCGCATGCCGGCGCGCGGCAGCGCTCGTTATCCAACGCGACTCACCAGGACGCCGCGTCAGCCGTCCGTCCAGGCTCATCCCACATTTGGCGATAACAAAAGGCCGCCCGGTGACGATCCATTTATTGAAAGCTTCGTTGAGGGAAGTGCATTCCTCGGTCAAAACGCCGACCCGCACTTTAATTCCTGCGCCCCGCAAAAGTGTTACGCCGCGTCCAGCGTGGCGCGGATTTACATCGACAGTGCCGATCACAACGGTCTTTAGGCCTGCTTTGATGATTTCATCCGTGCATGGTGAAGTGCGCCCGGTCGTGGAGCACGGTTCCAGCGTCACGTACAATGTCGCTGCCGCTGGGACAGCATTTCCAAAGTCGCGCAGGCATACGATCTCCGCATGTAAGCAGCCCGCCTGGCGATGATGGCCTTTGGCGACGATTCGATTATCAATAACCAGCACGGCGCCAACAACCGGATTGGGGCTCGTTTGCCCCAACGCTCTGCGCGCTTCCTTCAACGCCGCGCGCATAAAGCGCTCATCGGTTCTTGCTAAAGACATGAGGAGATGAATAGCCACCTGCGCGCGTTACAGCAAACCCGCCTTCGAGAAAAATTGCGCGATTTTGTCTCATATCCTTCAACGAAAATCCGCTAGCCTGTAACATATTGAACCACCGCTTGATTCAATATCGGGCCGCAGGCGAGCTTTTGTGCTTGGCGAATTGTAGCCAGAGACTTACTTAGAGTGATCCCGATATGGCGACCAAAACCGAAGAGAAGACCGGCGCAGATAAATTGACGGCCGCGCGAAATAAAAATCTCGACCTGGCGATTCAACAAATTGCCAAGGATTACGGCGACGGCGCGATCATGCGCCTAGGTGACGACAAGATTGTCGATATCGATGTCATTCCGACCGGCAACATTCTCATCGATCGCGCGCTTGGGGTAGGCGGGTTTCCGCGGGGACGAGTCGTCGAAGTTTTCGGTCCGGAATCGTCCGGCAAAACCACGCTCACGCTCACCGTTATTGCACAGGCGCAGAAACGCGGCGGACTTGCCGCGTTCATCGACGTCGAACATGCGCTCGATCCGCAATACGCGAGGAAGCTTGGCGTCGATCTGGACGACCTGCTCGTTTCCCAGCCGAGCTCCGGCGAGGAAGCTCTGCGCATTTGCGAGACGTTGATCCGCTCAAACGCCCTCGACGTCATCGTCGTGGATTCGGTGGCTGCGCTGGTCACAAGAGCGGAGCTGGAAGGCGAAATCGGTGACGCCACCGTCGGCGCGCAAGCGCGACTGATGAGCGCTGCTTTGCGCAAACTCACTGCGCTGATTTCAAAAGCGCGAACGTGTTGCGTTTTCACGAATCAGATCCGCGAGAAGATCGGTGTGATGTTTGGCAACCCGGAAACGACGCCGGGCGGCAAAGCGCTGAAATTTTACGCCAGCGTGCGAGTCGATATTCGCCGCATCGGCGCCATCAAACAAACCGACGGCGTGGTGACGGGCAATCGCACGCGCGTCAAAATCGTGAAAAACAAGGTCGCCCCGCCGTTTACGGAGGCGGAATTCGACATCATGTACAACGAGGGCATCTCTTCGACCGGCGCACTTCTCGATCTTGCGCTCGAAAAGCAAATCATTGAGAAGCGCGGGTCATGGTTGAATTACAAGGGCACCCAACTGGCGCAAGGCCGCGATGCCGCCAAAGAAGCGTTGAAAAACGACCAGGCGCTCTACCAGGAAATCGAGGCTGCCCTCAAAGTGAAGCTCGACGAGGACAAACGGTAGAATCACACGATGTGAATCACGTCCTCGCGGCTGAAGCGCACTTTTTTCTGCGTTGCATGTTTGTCGCCGGGCGCGCGATAACCGGCTGCGCAACAAACCACTGACGCCAGACCCTTGGCCGCAAGATCCAGAATCTTATCGTATTCATCGGGGTTGAATCCTTC
>QHQE01000094.1 GCA_003219265.1 Verrucomicrobiota bacterium | reverse complement strand
GACTTCGGCGAGTTCGGGCTGCAAACGCTCGAGCGCGCCTGGATCACAAACACGCAGCTGGAGGCCGCGCGAGTCGCGCTGACCCGCAACATGAAGCGCAAAGGCAAATTGTGGATCCGGATTTTTCCCGACAAATCGGTGACTGCGCGCCCGCCGGAAACACGCATGGGCAAAGGCAAAGGCCAGCCCGAATATTGGGTGGCAACGGTGCGGCCGGGAAATATTTTATTCGAGTTGGATGGCGTGACCGAGTCGGTCGCCCGCGAATCGCTGCGGCTGGCGGCGGACAAATTGCCGGTGCGGACCAAGTTTCTCAGCCGGCATCACGTGGCTGCGGCCTAACGAATCATGAAGATCAAGGAAATTGTCGAGATGAGCACGGATGAGTTGCTGACGAAGAAACGCGACTTGCGTCAGGAGAGCTTGCACCTGCGTTTGCAACAGCAAAGCGGCCAGCTCGAACAACCGAGCCGATTGCGGTTGGTGCGACGCGACGTCGCGCGCATCGAGACGGTGCTTTCGCAGCGAGCCAAAGCGGTGGTGCAGAAATAATTATTTATGGCTGAGCAAGACCGACCATCACTTTCCCAACCGCCACCACTGCCAGCGTCGCTGACCCGCGCTTCGCGCAAGACGCGCACCGGCGAAGTGATTTCGAGTAGCATGAACAAGACGATCGTGGTGAGGACGGTCACGCGCGTGCCGCATCCGAAGTTTGGCAAGATCGTCAAGCAGATGAAAAAGTTTTACGCGCACGATGAGGAGAACAAGGCAAAAACCGGCGACGTAGTGCGCATCATGGAAACGCGCCCGCTGAGCAAACTCAAGCGCTGGCGTTTGCTGAAAGTGGTTCAAAAGTCACTCCGAAATGATGCGTGAGTAAATTGTCAATCTTATGGTGCAACTTCGATCCAGACTGGATGTGGCGGACAACACGGGCGCGCGCATGGCGACGATGATCGGTGTGATCGGGAAATCGACGCTTTATGCCGGGATCGGCGATGTGATTACAGCGAATGTGAAAGAAGCGAGCGCGACCGGAACGGTAAAGAAAGGCGAAGTCGTGCGCGCGGTCCTGGTTCGGACGAAGCAGCCAATCCGGCGCGAAGATGGCTCGCTCCTGCGCTTCGACAATAACGCCATCGTCATTATCGACAAAGATTTGAACCCTCGCGGCACCCGCATTTTTGGGCCGGTCGCGCGCGAGTTGCGGGAGAGAAATTTTATGAAAATTGTCTCGCTCGCCCCGGAAGTTTTATGAACCGCATCAAATTCCATGTTAAAAAAGGCGACCAGGTCGAGGTCATTTCGGGAAACTTCAAAGGTTCCTCGGGAAAGATTCTCGAAGTGCTGCCGCGCAAGCAACGTGTGCTGATCGAAGGCGTGCGGATAATCAAGAAGCACTTGCGCAAGTCGCAGGACAATCCGAGCGGCAAGATCGCCGAGCGCGAAGGCCCGATCCACATTTCGAACGTGAAATTGATCGAGCGAAACGAAAAACCGGTAAAAGAAAAGAAGAAGAAGGAGGCGACGAAAGCGAAACCGTAAATGGAAAACGAATTTTATCGCGATTACAAAGAGCGGGTGATGCCGGCGCTGCAAAAGCAGCACGGCTACAAAAACGTGCACCAAGTTCCGAAGGTCGAGAAGGTGGTGATCAACACTTCGGTCGGCTCCCAGTCGGACGTGAAGCAGGCGCTGGAGGAGGCGAAGATGGAGCTCGCTTTGATCACCGGCCAGCAGGCCATCGAAACGCGCGCCAAAAAAAGCATTTCGAATTTTAAGTTGCGCAAAGATCAGGCGATTGGCGCGAAGGTGACGCTGCGCGGGGAGCGCATGTACGAATTTCTCGAGCGCTTCATAAAAGCGGCGCTGCCGCGGATTCGGGATTTTCGCGGAGTGTCGCCGCGGTGTTTTGACAGCCACGGTAACTACACACTGGGAGTTTCTGATCAGTCGATTTTTCCTGAGGTGGAGCTCGATAAAATCAAGCGCAACATCGGATTTGATGTTACTATCGTCACGACCGCGCGGACGAACGACGAAGCCAAATCGCTCTTGGGCGAAATGGGAATGCCGTTCAGCGACCGGGCCAGGAAACCTCCCGCGCTGCCGACCACCTGATTTTCATGAGCACTGTTACTGATCCCATCGCCGATCTTCTCGCGCGCATCCGCAACGCTGCTCATGCACAAAAGATCGATATGTTCGTTCCGTACTCGAAGATCAAGACGGAGATCGTCCGCATTTTGAAGGATGAAGGTTACATTTCCGAATACTCAATCGACACGAGCGCGGCGCATCCGCGGATCAAGATTACAAACAAAATGGTGAACCGCTCGAGCGCGATCACCGGCTTGCGGCGCGTGAGTCGCCCGGGATTGCGCCGTTACGTCGGTGCGGATGAAGTCCCGCGCGTTCTCGGCGGAATGGGCGTGGCGATTCTTTCCACGCCGCGCGGTGTGCTCTCGGGGCGCGAAGCCAAAAAGCAAAAAGTCGGCGGCGAGCTGCTGGCCTACATTTGGTAAAAAATTTATGTCACGAATCGGAAACAAAGCAGTCGAGATTCCCGAGAAGGTCAAAGTCAACATCGACAATGAGGGCGCCGTTTCCGTGGAAGGGCCGAAGGGAAAGCTAAGCTGGAGGTTGCCGCGCGACATCAAGGGAAGTGTGAAGGACAATCGCGTTTCGCTGATGCGCGAAGCGGAGACGCGCAGTGTGAAAGCGTTGCACGGGCTTTCCCGCAGTCTCGTGCACAATATGGTGCAAGGCGTCAGTGAAGGTTTCAGCAAGCAACTCGAGATCGAGGGAGTTGGCTTTAAGGCCGCTGTGCAAGGATCGACGCTCAATCTAAGCTTGGGTTTTTCTCACCCGGTTTTGTTTCCCATTCCCAAGGAAATCAAAATCACGATCGCCGAAGGTACCAAGCTCACGATCCAGGGGATCGACAAGAAGCTGGTCGGCCAAGTGACGGCGGATATCCGGCGTTTCTATCCACCGGAACCGTACAAAGGTAAAGGCGTGCGCTACGCGGGCGAACAGATTCGTCGCAAGGTGGGCAAGACCGTTCAATAGATATGGCGACGACCCGTAAAGCTGCGCGTCAGCGTGTTCATCAGCGGATAAGGAAAAAAGTTGCAGGCACAGCAGAACGCCCTCGGCTGGCCATTCATTTTTCCGGCAAACATGTTTACGCGCAAGTTGTCGATGATGACGCTGGCCGGACGCTGGCGGCGGCATCGACAACGGAACGTTCGTTGCTCGGTAAAAATAAAGCCGCGGCCAACCGGGTAACGGCGGCGACGATCGGCAAAGCGATTGCGGAACGCTCCCTCGCGAAAAAGATCGACAACATCGTTTTCGACCGCGGCGGATTTCTCTATCACGGAAAAGTCAAAGTTCTGGCGGACGCGGCCCGCGAAAGCGGTTTGAAATTTTAACTCATGGCGCAACCAGGCACAGGCAGACGACCCGATTCGCGCAACCCGGACAAAACTCCCGCGGCGAAAGGCGATACGACCGAGAAAGTCGTTTTCATCAATCGCTGCGCGAAAGTGGTGAAAGGCGGGCGGCGTTTTAGTTTCAGCGCGTTGATCGTGGCCGGAGACCACGATGGAATGGTCGGCTGCGGATTTGGCAAGGCGAACGAAGTCTCGGAAGCCATTCGGAAAGCGTCCGAGGCGGCGCGCAAGTCGATGGAAAAAGTTTCCTTGCACGAAAACACCATTCCGCACGAGACGATCGGTCAGTACGGCGGCGGGCGCGTCTTGTTGCGGCCCGCTTCGCCAGGCACCGGCGTGATTGCCGGTGGCGGGGTGCGCGCAGTTGTGGAAGCAGCCGGCATCCGCGATGTGCTCGCAAAGTCGCTCGGCTCAAGCAATCATGCCAATGTGGTGAAAGCGACAATTGAAGCACTGCGCGCGCTGCGTCGCCGCGACGAAATTCTGAAAGTGCGCGGGATTCGATCCAGAGACGGAAAGGCTGAGCCAACATGATGCGTCTTCATAATTTGCGGGCGCGTCCGGGTTCACGGCATCGCGTCAAACGCCTCGGCTGCGGCGAAAGTTCTGGACACGGAAAGACGAGCGGCAAAGGTCATAAAGGACAAAAGGCACGCTCCGGCGGCAGCATTCGACTCGGATTCGAAGGTGGGCAGATGCCGCTCATTAGGCGATTGCCCAAGCGTGGATTTAACAACGCGGCCTTTCACAAGCGGTACGCGATCGTGAATCTTGATGACCTCGGCGATCTTAAGGCCGGCACAATTGTAAACGAGCAGTTGCTGCGCGAATCGAAGCTGGTGCGCGGCCATTTCGCGGGAATCAAAATTCTTGGCAACGGCGAGTTGAAGCATGACCTAAAGGTCGAAGCCGATAAAGTCAGCGCGGCAGCCAGGGAAAAAATCGAGAAGGCCGGTGGGACGATTACCCTCCGGGACGGTCGAACTCGGCCAGAAACGCCTGAAGATGTCGATCTAACGGCGACGGAAACAACACCGAAGAAAAGATCGACAAGCAAAGCTGCGGCAAAGGCGAAATCGCAGGCGAAGAAGAAAACGTCACGGAAGAGCTAGCACTCAGCGCGTGATGCTTCACATTTAGCGGATGGTCTCGGCGTTTTTAAACTCGGTCAAGATACCGGAGTTGCGCCGGCGTATTTTGTTCACGCTGGCCGTGATCGTCATCGTCCGGTTGGGGGCGGCGATCACGACGCCCGGAGTCAATCAGGCCGTGCTGCAAGAGTGGTTTCGCAGTGCGCTCACGGAAAAATCCGGAGGCGGCGTGGCCGCGCTTTTCAATTTGTTCAGCGGCGGCGCGCTGGAAAATTGCGCGATCTTTTCGCTCGGCATCATGCCCTACATCAGCGCGTCGATCATGATGCAGTTGCTGACCGCGGTCATTCCGCAACTTAGCCGGTTGGCGCGCGAAGATGGCGGCCGGCAAAAGATCATGCAGTTGACGCGTTACGCGACGGTTGGCCTTTGCATTTTTCAAGGCTATCTGCTGGCCGTTTCATTTCAGCACCCGGAATCGTATCACACGATGCTGCCCGGAATCACGGACACGATAAGAAATCTCGGCGTCCCGCTTGTCGAAGATCCTGGCTGGACGTTTCGAATCGTGACGGTGATTTCGTTGACGACCGGGACACTGTTTTTAATGTGGCTGGGCGATCAAATTACCGAGCGCGGGATCGGCAACGGCATTTCGCTGATCATAACGATTGGCATTGTCGCGCGGTTGCCTGCCGCGCTTGCACAAGCGTGGAAAACCTTTGTGCCGTCAGCGCAAACCGGCACCAGCCAAGTCAACCCAGCCATTCTGGTGCTTATGGTAGCGTTTTTGTTTATTGTCATCGCGGCGGTGATCGCGATCACCCAAGGCGTGCGCAAGGTCACAGTGCAGTACGCGAAGCGCGTGGTCGGCCGTAAAATGTACGGCGGCCAGACGCAGTACATGCCATTGAAAGTGAACTATGCGGGCGTCATGCCGATCATTTTCGCCTGGGCGCTGCTGCTCTTTCCGACAACCATCGTCGGCTTCGCGCCGGCGTTCAAAAACAGCCCGACCGCGCGGCAGATTGTCGAGATGCTCTCCACCGGCTGGCTGCATTACGTCGTTCTGGCGGCAATGATTTTCTTTTTTAGTTATTTTTGGGTCGCGACCCAGTTTCAACCAGCGCAAATCGCGGACGACTTAAAAAAATACGGTGGTTACATTCCCGGAGTCCGGCCGGGAAAACCGACGTCCGATTTTCTTGATTTCACAATGACGCGGCTGACGTTCGCGGGCGCGCTTTTTCTCACCTTGATCGCGGTCTTGCCGAGTTTGCTGAGTCAGGGATTGCATGTTCCGACCATCACGGCGCAATTTTTCGGCGGCACAAGCTTGTTGATCATCGTGGGAGTAATGCTCGATACCATGCGCCAGGTGGAAACACATTTGATCCAGCGCCATTACGACGGTTTTTTGCGCAAAGGGCGTATTCGTGGGCGAGCATTTGATCGCGCCTCCTACAGCCGCGGCGAAGCGGCGGAGCGTGGCACCCTCATGTGGCTCTATGTCGGCATCGCGGCGCTCGTCATCGCCGGGGTCGCGATTTTTCTTTACGGGCGTTAGGTGAAAAGGCGACTCGTTCTTTTGGGCGCGCCCGGTTCCGGGAAGGGGACACAGGCGGAAATGATCACGCGCCAGTTCGGCATTCCGGTTACATCGCCCGGCGCAATCTTGCGTCGGGAAAAGGATCTCGGTACGCCGCTTGGATTGGAGACTGCTGAAATCACCCAGCACGGCGGCTTGGTCTCGGACAAAATCATCGTTGAACTGATCGAAGACTGGCTGCGCTTGCATGGCGGACATGGGTTTGTGTTCGATGGATTTCCCAGAACGCTGCCCCAGGCGGAGAGTTTATTGTCGATCCTGACCCGACTTCGCACGGCCCTTGATCTGGCAATTTGGCTCGAAGTTTCGGAAGAAACTGTGCGTGAGCGAATTTCCGGCCGGCTCCAATGTCGCGGCTGCGGCTTTACCACGAGTGTTACCAGCGCCAAGT
Organism: Verrucomicrobiota bacterium; assembly: GCA_003219265.1. Taxonomy (GTDB): domain Bacteria; phylum Verrucomicrobiota; class Verrucomicrobiia; order Chthoniobacterales; family UBA10450; genus AV133. The sequence goes on along the minus strand of QHQE01000094.1, from coordinate 3,146 downwards.
TCGCAGAGCGCCCAGTTTGTCCTTATTGTGACGGGCCACTGGTGCGTCGGAATGACGATGACTTCAGTGTTTTGCAGACGCGACTAGGAGAATTCGCAAGCAAAACGCAACCGCTGGCCGACTTCTACAAGAAGATGTCGATCTTGCGCCGGATCGACGGGAATCGTGATCGCGAAGCGGTCTTCAGCGACATCTCGCGTTTGATCGAGAACAAAGCGACCGCATGATCCCGATCAAGAATCCCAAGGAAGTGGAGAGGATGCGGCAAGCGTGCCGCACCGCGAGCGAAATTCTCGATCGCGTGAGCGAACTCATCCGGCCCGGAATCACGACCAAAGAAGTGGATGAGGCGGCCGCTGATTTCATGCAAGAAGCGAACGTCAAAAGCGCATTCCTCGGTTACCGGCTCGGACACCGCGTTTTCCCCGGCAACATTTGCATCTCGCTGAACGATGAAGTTGTGCACGGTATCGGGAGCCAGCGACGCATTCAATACGGCGATATCGTCAAGCTCGACATCGGCGTGATTGAAGATGGCTGGGTGGGGGACAATGCCACCACTGTGCCCGTCGGGGTAGTTGACGAGCGCGTTGACCGTTTGCTGAGAGTGACCGAAAACGCACTCGCGCGCGCGATTGGCGTGGCTCACGAGGACCGACGCCTCGGCGATATCTGCGCGGAAATCGAAGACGAAGCGCGCCGCTCCGATTTTTCTGTTGTGCGCGAATTTGTCGGGCACGGCGTTGGACGAAAAATGCACGAAGAACCGCAAATTCCGAATTACGGCAAGCGCGGAATCGGCCCGCGCTTAAGGCCGGGCATGACGCTGGCCATCGAACCGATGATTAACATGGGCACTTCCGAGGTTAGGCTGCTGGACGATGGCTGGACTGTTCGCACCGCCGACGGGATGCCCTCGGCGCATTTCGAGCACACGGTCTTGATCACGAAGGATGAGCCGGAAATCCTGACATGGCGCGCAAAGACGCAATTGAAGTAGAAGGCACGGTCGTCGAGCTATTGCCGAACACGATGTTTCGGGTCAAGCTGCCGAACGGGCATCGCATCCTCGCCCATATCTCGGGGAAAATGCGATTGCACTTCATTCGCATCTTGCCAGGCGACAAAGTTATGCTAGAGATTTCACCCTACGATTTGTCGAAAGGGCGAATTACGTTTCGCCAAAAGTGACAACGCGGAGCCGTCTCCGCGTTTTTCGTCTCGTGGATTATGAAAGTACGACCATCAGTAAAAAGACTTTGTGCGAGCTGCAAGATTGTGAAGCGCAAAAACGTGGTGCGCGTGATCTGCAAGAACCCGCGCCATAAACAAAGACAAGGCTGATTTCATTTAGCGATTTAACAAACTACCATGCCAAGATTACTCGGAGTTGAAATTCCAGCCGAGAAACGCATCGAAGCGTCTCTCACTTACATTTACGGCATCGGCTTGAGCACGGCCAGGCGCATCCTCGAGCAAACCAACATCGATCCAAATTTGCGCGCCAAGAATCTCACGCCCCAGCAGTTGAACGAAATCATTCACGCCATCACCAACAATAAAATCCCGATCGAGGGCGATCTTCGCCGCGAGGTCCAGGGCAACTTAAAGCGCTTGCAAGCGATCAATTGTTATCGCGGCCTGCGACATCGGCGCGGCTTGCCGGTGCGCGGCCAGCGGACATCGACCAATGCGCGCACGCGCAAGGGCCCGCGCAAGACCGTGGGTGTGATCCGAAACCCGGAGGCGAAAGCGGGTAAAGTTTAAACAGAAACTCGAATGGCCGAATTAAAAAAGACGACCAAGTCCAACGCGGAGACGTCAAAAGCGAAGAAGCCAACCAAGGCTTCGAAAGGGGAGGTTGCACAAGCGGCCTCTGGAGCGGCAGTTGGCGCGCTCGCCCGGGCCGAAGCAGTTTCCGAATCGACGCCTGCCAGCGCCGAGGCAGCGGCCAAACCGGAGAAGAAGCCGGCCAGGAGCAAAAAGGTAGAAGGCACGCCGGCCGCCCCTCCGCCGGAGAGCCTTTCGCTTTCGGCCGACGAGATTGAGAAGCCCAAAATCGTCAAAGCCAAAGGCAGCAAAAACATTCACACCGGCATCGCGCACGTTCTCTCGACGTTTAACAACACGATCGTGACGATCACTGACATGAACGGAAACGTCATTGGCTGGTCGAGCGCAGGAAAAGTCGGCTTTAAAGGCTCGCGCAAGAGCACGGCCTACGCGGCGCAGATGGTCGCGCAAGATGCTTCGCGGCAAGCGATGGGTCACGGGCTGAAAGAAGTGGAAGTATTGGTGAAAGGGCCCGGAGCGGGACGCGAGTCAGCCGTGCGCGCGTTGCAGGCGATCGGTCTTGATCTTACCGTGATTCGTGATGTCACGCCCGTGCCGCACAACGGTTGTCGTCCGCCAAAACAGCGCCGCGTTTAACATCGAACATCCAACATCGAACTTGTAAATGGGTAGATACACCGGACCAAAAACCAAAGTCAGCCGCCGTTACGGCGTTCCGATTTTTGGATCGTCCAAGTCCCTGGAGCGAAAAAATTATCCGCCCGGTATGCACGGCCCGAAAGGTTCCCGGCGCAAACAGTCCGATTATGCGATTGCGCTCGGAGAAAAGCAGAAGCTCCGCTATCAATACGGACTGCTCGAGCGCCAGTTCCGGCGCATTTTCCAAAACGCACTGCGCAAGCGCGGCGTTACCGGCGAGACGCTTCTCCAACTTCTTGAGACGAGGATCGACAATGTGGTTTTCCGGCTGGGCCTTTCAAATACGCGCAGTGCCGCCCGCCAACTTGTTTCGCATGGGCACGTCCTCGTGAACGGGCGCAGCGTTAATATTGCTTCCTATAACGTGAAGGCAGGCGACGAGATCACCATTAAAGACAAACCGAAGTCGCGTCAGTTGGCCCTGCGCAATCTTGAGCTGACCCAGATCGCTCCCGTGCCCGACTGGCTGACCGTCAATCGCGATGCGCTCAGTGGCAAGGTCGCGCACATTCCCTCCCGCGACGAAATGCAGCCGATTGTCAATGAACAGTTAATCGTCGAGCTGTATTCACGCTAAGAGCCGCTTTCCGCAAGGGCGGTTGTCGATTTTCATATTCACGCTCTTGATAAGAAAGGGCGGAATGATTCGGTCC
>QHQE01000152.1 GCA_003219265.1 Verrucomicrobiota bacterium | reverse complement strand
AAGCCGCACTCACGAAATTTCTCGGGACCGAGGACACGATTCTTTATCCGTCATGCTTCGACGCTAATGGCGGTCTCTTCGAAACGTTGCTCACCGACAAAGACGCCGTGATCAGTGACGAACTCAATCACGCCAGCATCATCGACGGCATCCGTCTCTGCAAAGCGCAACGCTTTCGTTACAAGCACAACGACATGGCCGATCTCGAAGCGCAATTGACCGCCGCGAAGGATACACGCTTTCGTTTGATCGCGACCGACGGCTGTTTTTCGATGGACGGCACAATCGCGAACTTGAAAGTCATTTGCGAGCTCGCCGAAAAACGCGACGCGCTGACCATGATCGACGATGCGCATGCCACCGGATTTCTCGGCAAGACCGGCCGGGGCACGCACGAATACCGCGGCGTGATGGGCAAGATCGACATCATCACCGGCACGCTCGGCAAATCGCTCGGCGGCGCGAGTGGCGGGTTCACCAGCGGCCGAAAACAAATTGTCGATCTTTTACGGCAACGCTCGCGTCCGTACTTGTTTTCCAACACAATTGCGCCGCCGGTTGTCGCCGCATCGTTGAAAGCGCTCGAACTACTGAGCGCATCCACCGAGTTGCGCGATAAACTCGAAGAGAACACCAAATATTTCCGCGCCGCGCTGACCGAACGCGGCCTAACGATTAAGCCCGGTACGCATCCGATCGTGCCGATCATGATTGGCGACGCCGCCAAATCGCAAAAGTTCGCCGCGCGCATGCTCGAGAAAGGCGTTTACGTCATTGGCTTCTTCTACCCGGTCGTGCCGCACGGTACCGCGCGCGTTCGTACTCAAGTCTCCGCCGCCCATTCCCGCGAAGATCTGGAGTTCGCTGTCAACGCCTTCGCCGAAACGAACGAAGAATTAAGGTAGCTGTGGCGGCAGCCGTGTCGGCTGCAGAATTAAGGATTGCGGCCGACACGCCCGCCACTACAGAAGAAGCCATGCTTTACATGGTGGTCGAGCGATTCAAAGAAGGCGCCGCGCTGGAGATCTACGAACGCTTCCGCGACAAAGGCCGTATGATGCCCGATGGCTTGGAGTACATCTCCAGTTGGATCGATCACGACTTCAAAATTTGTTATCAATTGATGCAAACCGAGAACGTCACTCTTTTCGATCGCTGGATTGAAAACTGGAGTGATTTGATGGAATTCGAGATCGTGCCGGTGCGCACGTCGGCGGAGACGGTGCAAATTGTTAAATCACAATTGTGATCGAAGATGTCGGCATGGGAGCGCATGCGCCTCGCATGTACTTTTCGGCGCCCTCGCCGAAAAGAACTTTAGGATGAGGAATCCCCGGCGAGGCGCCGGAGACTACACGCGAGGGCGCGTGTGCTCCCCAACATTCATCCGCGAAATCCGCGGATCCGCGGTTAGCCTTCATGCAGCGCGATACTGGAGCCGACCCACGTCTTATCTTTGTTGAAATCGACGCCCATCATTTTTCCCTGGCTCATGCGGACAAGATTATTCACGAGCGCTGGCTCACCATCTTCCGGCCAGATAAACATCATTCGGATTTCCGCTTTTGAGTACGGACCGTCTGTCGTTGGAACGAACGCGGCGTAGTCCACTTTCTTCTGCAGAATCCATTCGTGCGGATTTTTGAGCGCCGAGAGTTTTTCACGGCTCGGCTCCATGTCCACGCCCAGTCCCGCGAATGAGTAGAGCGGTTTCAAGACGTAATTGTCGATCCGCTCGTCAACCGGGAATTCATCCGCAAAAAATGCCGGGCTAGTGTGCTCCGTTTTCAAAAATGGCAGCGAATGTTTACTGATCCGAAAATACCAATTCGGATGACCGACCCACGTCACGTCGAGATCATCGTGAAAATCGAAACCGATGCCCAACTCCGGTCGCCTCAGCAACTCGTCAAAGATAACGCGATTGTAAATCCGCTCGATCCGCACTTCGCGTCCATCGCGCTGATAAAATAATTGCCGTCCACGTTTCTTGATTTTTGTCAGGCAAACCGGGCGGATGCCGAGTAGTGTTTCGGTGCAGGCGAAATCAATTCGCGTCTTTTGTTTCTCCGGCTCGATCTCGAGCAGAATCACATTTTCCGGATCGGCATCGGCCACGATCGTACGTCGCAACAGCTTGATGTAAGCCTCGTCCTTTATTCCGCCGAAGGACGACGTCCAATTGCTCGGAATCGCCGGATAAGCTTTGCGCATGCAATGCAGAATCAGGAGCTGAAACCCGAACAAGCTCGGGAACGCTTGCAACTCGATCAATCGCGGCAACAATCGATCGCCTTCAGCACAGATCCCAAAATCGACGACGAGAAAATTTGGATGCGCTGATTCATTCGGCACTTCCAACCCTGCCGGAATCCCTGAGGCGGCGTGTTTCGCGAACTCCGCCGTTTGCGTTTGCGCCGCGATTTTGTTCGCGGCGTAGACGGCTTCGTTCGTGAACTCTCGCGTCAGGAAAATTGGCGTCTCGGAAAGGCGGAAATCCGCCGGCCACCGCGTGCTCTCGTTCACGCAGCGCAAGAGCACGGCGTACTTCTCGGGCGTGAAGTCAGCGTTAAAGGCGGAACGCAGTTGTGGATCCATGTCGGGTAGGGACGGATCTCCAAACCGTCCGGCTTATTTGTCGAGCTTTTGCGTGAAACTCACGAGCGAAAACATTCACAAAGCTGGTGGATCGGCCGCTCCGCGGTCGATGTTAAATTTGGCGCCGACGGCGCACTTTTTTGGCATCGAGCAAGAGACTGCTCGATCCACCTACACCAAAAACTTCCCGCGCTTCATCACCTGCTCACCGTCGAACCAGATGTCGAAGTCGCGACCGACGCAGTCGATGTGTGTTTTGGAAAACCAGTTTGCGCCGGTGTGCTCGGCATAAGGATGACCGAAGGCGATGTGGACGCCGGGAATTTTTTCGTCCTGTAAGATGTTGCCGATGATGTGGGTGCAGGCGGTGTTGGTGCCAATGGCGAATTCGCCAACGCGATTGCTGTTTGAGTCCGTGCTGGTGTAGGCGCGAAATTCGTCGAGCAGCTCCTCGTTTTCGCAGCGAAGATCGACAATGCGATTGTTCGCGACCTCGATGGTGAGCGGCGCGTCGTGCAGGTCGCCGTATTTTCGGCACAAGTAATCGCCGACCACGCCATCGACGACGAATGTGCCGTTGGTGTTCGCGGGCGCGGTGAAGATTTCGCCGCCGGGAAGATTGCCCCATTTCTCCGGCATGATGATGCCGCTCGTTTTGAGCCATTTCAGCTTCGGCGAAAATTCCGCTTCGAAATCAGTGCCGCGCGGCGTGCGGCACTTTATGCGCTCGGCATGTCGCGCGCGCTCGATCAGGCGCTGACTAAGCGCGTCAATGGTCCGAAAATCAGCACGCATCCCTTCGAGCATAATCTGACGCGTGATATTGACCATGTGGGCGTGCCGGATGCGGCGCTTGTTTACGACGTCAGTCATTTGCGTGCGCGATGTCAGTTCGCCCGGCTGCGTTTGGGCGCAAAAAATCGAGACCTGCGAGCGCGCCAGATCGTCGAGAATGAGCTCGGGCATGGCGGTTAAGGGTCTCCGTGCATAATTTTCCAACACGAAAACCGCATGCTCTGAACCAACTTCTTCGACTTCCGCTTGCAATGCTGCCGCGATCTCGCGCGTCGCTTGGTCGGTGATGATCGTGACGCGTTCGTCTGGCCGAACTCGAAGGCAAACCTCGATCGCGTTGTGCGCGCCAGGCATAAGGTCAGCGTCGATTTTGTCGATGGTTAAGCGGTCGGGCATGAAGAGAAGTGTCTGAGTTAATGCGAAATGATGCCGCGGGCAAACGATGACTAGGCCGAGCGCGCTTGGGCAAGATCCAGCCCTTCGTAGGTTTCATCGATGATTTGATCGACAACCGCTTTCATGTCCTGCGTGTGTTCCCAAGCGACCAGTTGTCGATCCGCGCCGGTGCCTTCGCGCATGATGCGCTCGACGTGCGCCATTTCATTTTTGCTGCCGAGCTCGTTCACCTCGGTTGAAATAAACTCAAGCAGTTCATTTAGCAGACCGCGTGTTTCAACTTCGGTTTCCTTTCCGAAATCGATCAGTTTGCCGTCGAGGCCATAGCGCGAGGCGCGCCAGCGATTTTCATCAATCAGACGGCGTCGATAAATGCGAAAGCTCATGTTTTGCCACTGCAATTTGTGCAGCTTGGCGATCACGGCCTGAATCAGCGCCGCGATCGCGAGCGTGTCATTCACGCGCGATTGCGCGTCGCACACGCGCACCTCCAGCGTGTCGAAAAACGGATGGAGCCGGATGTCCCACCAGATCTTCTTGGCGTTATCGACGCAACCCGTTTTGACCAGCAGCTTGCAGTAATCTTCGTACTCGGAAAGGCTTTCGAATGCGTCCGGAATGCCGGTGCGCGGAAAGCGTTCGAAGACTTTGAGCCGGTAACCTTTCAGGCCGGTGTTTTGTCCGACCCAAAACGGTGAGTTGACCGAGAGCGCGTAGATGTGCGGCAGAAAATAGCGCGCTTGGTTCATCACGTGGATGGCGGTTTCGCGATCGGGAATGCCGACGTGCACGTGCAAACCGAAGATGAGATTCGCGCGCGCGAGCAGTTGCATGTCTTTCACGATTTCCCGGTAGCGCTCGCCTTCGGTGATGAGTTGATCGTGCCAATGCGAAAACGGATGCATGCCGACTGAGGCGATCTTCAATCCGCTACGGCCCGCCAGTCCCGCGAGCTTGCTGCGCAAATCGATGACATGAGCGCGGGCATCGCCAATCGACTGGCAGATTTGCGTGCCGAGCTCGACGACCGATTGGTGCATCTCCGGCTTGATCTGCTCTTTGAGCATAACTTTTCCGCCTTCGAGAATCTCCTGAATGTGCGAACGCAGCTCGCGCGTCTTTGGATCGACAATCGCAAACTCCTCCTCGATGCCGAGAGTGAAGGTGTGATCTTTCATTCGTACCATAGAGACGGGGTTAGAGCCTGCACGGAGCAGAGCCGAAGTGAGCCGTCCGTAGGATTTTCGTCGCATGCGCGGTAAAGACAAATAAGCCGGACGATTGCCCCGCCTTGGCGGGGCCAAATCGCGCTTGTCAACCCGGAGGCGGACGTTAAGCTTGCGCTCCCACGGGGGATTTTGCATGTCGTTGGCCAGCCTACTTTCTGCCGAGCAAATCATCCCCGAGATGAAGGCGACCGAGCGTTGGCCGGCGATTGTGGAGTTGATCGATCTGCTCGTCGGGCTGGGCAAAATCAAGGGCACAGACCGCGACAGCATTCTGGCGTCGCTCAAACAGCGCGAGGAAACGATGAGCACCGGCATTGGCTTCGGCATTGCCATTCCGCATTGTTCGTCGGACCGGCTCGAGGAAGTGGTCGCGGCCTTTGGAAGATCGACCACCGGCATTGAGTTCGACGCGCTCGATAATGCGCCGGTGAAATTTGTCGTCCTTTTTATCGTGCCGAAAAATCAATTTCAGACCCATTTGCGCACGCTGGCTTCTATCGCGAAGTTTTTGAATGATCGCGCCACCCGCGAGAGTCTGGCGGAGGCGAAATCAGGCGAAGAAATTTTGTCGATCTTTCGCGACCGGCCGCAAAAATAAGCCGAGTCGCGCGCTGATGTAGGTGGATCGAGCAGTCGTCGCCGCGGCGACCTCGATATTAATTCAGGCGGCAAAGCCGCATTTGTTTAGCACCGTCCGCGGAGCGGCCGATCCACCTTCGCGTCGCAGAGCAAAACGGCTACAATTCCGTGGCGTAACACATGGAAACGTTCCAAACACTTCTCGCGAAAAAGTTAGCTGATGCTCTCACTGCGGCAAAGTTGCCAAACGCCGGTGAGCTGACGCCGGCAAGCGACGCGCGTTTCGGCGATTATCAAACCAACGCCGCGCTCGTGCTCGCGAAGCAGCGCGGTGAGAATCCGAGAAATGTCGCCGAGAAAATTCTGGGACGAGTCGATGTTGGCGATCTTTGCGAACCGCCGACGGTCGCGGGCGTGGGGTTCATCAATTTCACATTGCGCGCCGAGGCTGTCGCAAAGAAAGCGGCTGAGCTTCTGCAAGATGAACGACTCGGTGTCACGAAGACAACATCGACGAGAAAGATCGTGATCGACTTCGGTTCGCCCAATGTGGCGAAGCCGATGCACGTCGGTCACGTCCGCAGCACTGTGCTCGGCGACGCGCTCGCGCGCATCGCGCAATTCTTCGGCCACGAAGTCATCCGCGACAATCACATTGGCGATTGGGGCACGCAGTTCGGCATGGTGATTTACGGCTGGAAGAATCTGCTCGACCGACAATCACTCCAGCGCGATCCGATCGCCGAGTTGGTCCGCATCTACAAAGAGACCAACGAAAGATCGACAAAAGATCCCAGCGTGCGCGAGGCGTGTCGCCAGGAATTGGTCAAAATGCAATCGGGCGACGCGGAAAATTTGTCGATCTGGAAACAGTGCGTCGATTTGTCGATGGGAGATTTCGAGCGCGCCTACAAACTTCTCGATATCCACTACGACATCCAGCGGGGCGAAAGTTTTTACAACGATCGACTGCCGAAGGTCGTCGAGCGATTGCTCAAATCAGGCCTTGCGGAAATCAGTGAAGGCGCGGTCTGCGTTTTCTTTCGCGATATTCCCGAGCTGGCGGACAAGCCGTGCATCATTCGGAAACGCGATGGCGGCTACAATTACGCCACCACCGACGTCGCGACGGTGGATTATCGCATCAACGATTTAAAGGCCGACACAATCTGGATCGTGACCGGCGCGCCACAGATTTTGCATTTCAAACAAATCTTCGAGATCGCGCGACGCGAAGGTTACAAAGCCGACTTCCGCCACATCACCCATGGCAGCATCCTGGGCGAAAATCGGAAGCTGATGAAAACGCGCTCGGGGGACAATGTGCCGTTGCGCGAGCTTCTCGACGAAGCTTGCGCGCGCGCGAGAAAAATCGTCGAGGAAAAAAATCCGGACTTAAGCGATACAGAGAAGATCGACATCGCGCAAAAGATTGGGATCGGCGCGGTCAAGTACGCCGATCTCTCACAATACCGGATGACCGATTACGTTTTTTCCTGGGACAAGATGTTGTCGCTCCAGGGAAATACCGCGCCGTATTTGCAAAACGCTTACGTGCGGATTCGGTCGATCTTTCGCAAAGCCGGCGAGACACAAACAAAGATCGACCAGTTGGTTCTCGCCGAGGCAGCGGAGATCAACCTCGCGAAGCTCCTTTGCCAATTTGCGGAAGTCGTCCCGCAGGTGCTGAATGATTTTCGTCCGAACATTCTGGCGAACTACTTGTTCGAGCTGGCCAACAGCTTCCACACGTTTTACGAAGCTTGCCCGGTTCTGAAATCGGAAGAGCCGGCGCGCAGTTCGCGGCTTGCACTGTGCGATCTCGCCGGGCGAGTGTTGCAACGGGGTCTCGATCTGCTCGGGATCAAAGTGCCGGAAAAGATGTGAAGGCAAAATGACGAAGGTTGAATGTCGAATGTCAAATGAATGACGAAACCCAAATGACGAATGGCCGCGCCGTGCCGCGATCGATACTCTGCAATTCGTCATTCGTCATTCGGATTTCGTCATTTGCAATATGTCTTTGTCCGAGCCGGACTGGCATAGTCGTTCGACATGACAGAAAAACAGTCCCCACGGATTCCCACCTGCACCTACCGGTTGCAATTTAACCGGCAGTTTACTTTTGCGCAGGCGCGCGAAATCGTGCCCTACTTGCACGCACTCGGCGTGAGCGACGCCTACGCGTCACCTTATTTTCAAGCGCGCGCAGAAAGTTTGCACGGCTACGAGATTACCGATCACAACAAACTCAACGCGACGATCGGCTCGCGCGAAGAGTATGACGCGTGGGTAACCGAGTTGCACGCCCACCAGATGGGACAGGTGCTCGATTTCGTCCCCAACCACATGGGCATCGCCGAGCCGCTCAATCAATGGTGGATGGATGTCCTCGAAAATGGGCCCAGCTCGATGTACGCGCCCTACTTCGATATCGACTGGCATCCACTCAAGTCGGACCTGCACGACAAAGTTCTGCTGCCAATTTTAAGCGATCAATACGGACGCGTGCTCGAACGGGGCGAGCTGCGCGTTCGGTTTGAGGAGGGCGCTTTTTATCTTAGCTACTACGATCGCAAGCTGCCGATCGCGCCGGGCACTTATCGATACATCTTGAACATCGCGCTGCAAAATCTGGCCGAATACAAGGGTCAAGATTTTTATGCTGAGCTCCAAAGCATCGTGACTGCGCTCGAGTATTTGCCGAGGCACACTGAAACCGATCCACGGCGCATCGCGGAGCGCGTCCGCGAGAAGGAAATCGTCAAGCGCCGTCTGGAACGCCGTTGCGCGGAGGCGCCGGAAGTGCAACAGGCAATCGAAAATGCGCTGCGGCAAATCAACGGAGAGCCGGGGGCCGCACGCAGCTTTGACGCACTCGATGAGTTGCTCAACGCGCAGTCCTACCGGCTGGCGTTCTGGCGGGTTGCCGCGGAAGAAATTAATTATCGCCGGTTTTTTGACGTCAATGATCTCGCCGCGATTCGGATGGAATTGCCGGAAGTTTTTGACGAGGCGCACAAACTTCTGCTCGATCTTGTCCGCGCCGGCGCGGTCACCGGATTGCGCATCGATCATCCGGATGGTCTTTATTTGCCGCAGGAGTATTTCGAGAAATTGCAGCGGCGCTGTGCGGAGGCGTTGGGGACGGCGTTGCCGCAGGATGGCCGCGCCGTGTACATGATCGTCGAGAAAATTCTCACCGCCGTTGAGACGCTGCGGAAAGATTGGCCGGTGCACGGCACGACCGGCTACGATTTCGCGAATCAGGTGACTCAACTGCTGGTCGATTCTTCAGCCGAAACGGAGATCACAAAGACGTTCCATCGTTTCCTCGGTCACTCTCTGCATTTCGGGCATCTCGCGTACGCGAAGAAGCTGCTCGTGATGCGATTGGCGCTCGCCAACGACGTTAATGTTCTGGGCAACATGGTCGATCGGCTTTCCGAGCAAAACCGCTGGTATCGCGATTTCACGCTCGAAGCGCTCGCGCGCGCCGTCCGCGAGACGATTGCCTGCTTTCCGGTTTATCGAACCTACCTTGCGCCGGGACGGCCGGTGAACGACCAGGATCGACAAGTAGTCGAGCGCGCCGTCGCGGCAGCCGAGCGCCGGAATCCCGCAATTGAAGAATCGGTCTTTAATTTTTTGCGCGATATTCTGCTCTTCCGGTTTCCGGAAAATCTCGATGACGACGCACGCGCCGCGCACACGCATTTTGTCCTCAAGTTTCAGCAAGCCACGGGGCCGATCATGGCCAAAGGACTCGAGGACACCGTGTTTTACATTTACAACCGGCTGGCTGCGCTCAACGAAGTCGGCGGCGAGCCGCAGCAATTTGGAATCGGCCTCGATGCGTTTCATGAGCGCAATCTGGATCGGCAACGCAATTGGCCGGCGACATTGCTGGCCACTTCTACGCACGATACCAAGCGTAGCGAAGATGTGCGCGCGCGCATGGTGGCGATTTCCGAATTACCGCAACCCTGGCGTCGCTCGATTCAACGCTGGCGTCTCCTGAATCGCAAATGGAAGCGAACGATCGACGAGGCGCAGGCGCCGGACCCGAACGAGGAATATCTGCTCTATCAAACGTTGCTCGGCACCTGGCCGGTGAACACGCACAGTCAAGCTGAGCAAACTGCCAGCGCGGAATATGTCGCGCGCATTCAAGCCTACATGGCGAAAGCGTTGAATGAGGCGAAGCTGAACACAAGCTGGATTCGACCGAACGAAGATTGGCTCGGCGCGATGCGCGACTTCGTCGCGAAAATCCTGGAAACGTCATCGAAGAACAAATTCCTCCCGAATTTCTTTCCTGTGGTGGAAGAGATCGCGCGACTCGGCGCGATCAATTCGCTCACGCAAACCTTGCTCAGATTAACTTCACCAGGCGTGCCCGACATTTATCAAGGCAACGAGATTTGGGACTTCTCGCTGGTCGATCCGGATAATCGGCGTCCGGTCGATTACAGACATCGCCGCGAGATGCTCGCAACCATCGGAAAAGCAAAACCGGAAGAACTTCTGCAAAGTTGGCCGGATGGCCGGATCAAAATGTTTTTGACTCAGCGAGTGCTGCAATTTCGCCGCGAACATGCCGATCTTTTCCAGTGCGGAAATTATTTGCCGATTAGGGCGAGCGGAAACCTTGCCGATTGCTGCATTAGTTTCGGCCGGCAATGGCATGACGAATGGATTGTCGTGATCGCGCCGCGGCTTTCTTCGCGCATCGGTTTTCCGCCGGTTGGAGAGCGATGGAAAGATACGGTTGTGGATCTTCCCGAGTCGATTTCGCTCGACCACGCGCACGAACTTCTCACCTGCTGCGAGCTTCGTCACGAAGGCCGGCGAGTTTCGATAGCCGATATGGTGTCGATCTTGCCGTTTGCGGTGATTACAAATCTGTAAACTGCCGGACGAATTAATGCGACGCTCATAGAGCGCCGCTACAGAAGAATCACAAGTGATGCGCGCCGCGACTGATGCGTTCGCCAAGATCTACAATCCGTTGGGTAAAGTTGCTGATATTCGTCAGCAAATCGGCGACAAACGCGGCAAAGGTAATTTGCGGTGAGGCGAGCACGAGCAGCACGCTCAGCAGCAGCAGGTTCATCAGGTAGATGACCACAAGCGAGAAAAATGTGCCGTGATCGCTCAGGTCCGTCTGGTTCTTCGGAATCATCCAACAGGTGAACGTGAAATGAAATGCCCAGGTCGCGCCGATCGCGGCATAGAGCAGCTGCCCGTACGGCTGCATATTCAGAAACAGGCTGAGCACGCCAAAAGCGGCGATTGCGAGAATGCTGTAGAGCGGGAAAAAATAGGGGGCGAGCGCGATCCAGAAATTGTTTCGGTTCGTCACCACATGTCCGCCTTCGCGACCGACACGAAATCGGCTGACGCGTCCGCCCATCAACAAAACCCAAAGTGCATGGGTGAGCTCGTGTCCGAAAACATAAACGAGCATCGGGCGTGGCAAACCGAAGAAGGCGATGAGCCACAGAACCGCGCCTAACGAGAAGAACCAAAATTCTTCGCCAGCCCAAAGCCGTTGCGTCACGGCCGCGCGCGCGAAGGCGGTGAAAAATGTCTGCGTGAGAATGGCACAGGCGGGCAACAAGAAAATTGCGAAGATAAACTTCACCCAGCGCGTGGGCACCATGAGTGGATCAGGCGCGGGGACGATTCTTCTCGCCCGCGCGACATTTCGGACTTTCTTTACGCGGCGAATCGGTTTGCGTCTTCCGCGATTGGTTGTCGATCTTTGCTTGGTCGCAGCCAAAGTTATCCGCAGATTACGCAGATTGACGGAGATTTGGAAAAGGGAAATCGAGTTCTTAACCGCGGATTACACGGATGGGGCGATCACTCCAAGCGAATCGATTGGCCTCCGACTAGGGTGGATCGAGCAGTCCCTTGCTCGATGCTAAAAATTAATGCGCCTTCGGCGCCACATTTAACATCGCGCGGCGGAGCGCGCGATCCACCTTCGTCCAGCAATGTGACATTGTTTCACGCCCGGCCCATGTAGGCGCCGGTGCGGGTGTCGATCTTGACGGTTTCGCCTTCTTTGATGAAGAGCGGGACGTTGATTGTTTTGCCGGTCTCGAGCACGGCCGGTTTGGTAACGTTGCTGGCGGTATCGCCGCGCAGGCCTTGAGGTGACTCGACAATTTTAAGGCTCACGGACGCGGGCAATTCAATCTGCACCGGTTTGCCGTGCGCGTAGAGAACCTGCACCGAGAGATTTTCGACAAGATAATCTTTGGCATCGCCGATCAAATTCTCCTGCAACGTGACTGTGTCATACGTTTCCGGGTCCATGAAATGATAGCCGTTGTGATCTTTGTAGCTGAATTCGAGTTGTTTTCGCTCGATATCGACCAACTCCACTTTGTCGGTCGAGCCAAAGCGAACATCAGCGCTTTTGCCGGTGTTGATGTAGCGGATGATGGCCTGCACGAAGGCGCGCAAATTTCCGGGCGTGCGATGATGCACCTCGAGCACAATGGCGGTGTTGCCGTTGTACGTAATCGCCATTCCTTTGCGGAGATCGTTGGCTGCGGCCATGGCAGAGACGTTAATTCCTTGAAGCGTCGAATCGTTAAAATCGCAAAAAGCGAGCGCGGACATTACCTTGCGGATGGCGCTGGCGCAACTTGGAGGGACACGCGCCGTTATGTCCCCAATATTTGGACGCCGAGAGCGCGGCACGCTCTATTAAAGGAGTTTCAAGCGCGTGAGGTCTTGTGAATCGACGATTCCAACCGGCACTTTGTTGTCGTCCACCACGACGAGGTCATCGATCCGGTGGCGTTCGAGCAAGTTCAGAACTTCCACCGCGAGTTTGTCTTGATGCACCGTCACCGGATTGAGCGTCATCAAATCGGCCACTAGGCGTTCGCCGACTTTCGAGTCGTTTTGGAAATGCCGTGCAAAATCGCCATGGGTGAAAATGCCGAGCAATTGCCGATCTTCGCCCGCCACGACGGCGGCGCCGGCGCGGACGCTGGTCATCGCCTTCAATACTTCGCGAATCGGCGTGTTGGGCGATACCAGCGCCATTGCTTCCCGGGGCCGCATGATTTGATGCACGCGCGTGAGGAGGCTGCGCCCGATCATGCCGCCGGGATGAAATTTCGCGAAATCCTCTTTCTTAAACCCGCGCGCCTCCAACAGCACCATGGCCAGCGCGTCGCCCAAGGCGAGCATGACCGTCGTGCTCGACGTCGGCGCCAGATTGAGCGGACAGGCTTCCTGCTGGATGTTGACATCGAGAAGCACATGCGCGTTTCGGGCGAGGGTCGATTTCGGATCACCGCAGACGGCGATGATCTTCACCTGGAAGCGGGCGATGGCCGGCAGAATGCGGAGTAGTTCCTCCGTTTCGCCACTCGCGCTCAAGGCGAGGACGACATCGCCATCGGCCACCATCCCGAGATCGCCGTGCAAAGCATTCGAGGAATCAAGCACAACGGCGGGCGATCCGGTGCTCGTGAGGGTGGAGGCGATCTTGCTGCCGATGTGCCCCGATTTTCCCACACCGACGACGACAACTTTGCCTCGCGCATCGACCGCCTCTTTGATTAACTGGACGGCGTGCGAGAAATTTTCGCTCAAACGATCACGGAGCCGCTGGAGCTCGAAAATCTCGATTTCCAAAACACGTGCGGCCTTTTCAAGGTAGTCCATCGAATCATATATAGTGAGCCGAGGCGTTGTAACCGGCAAGAACTTGCGCGCCGCTGCTAGAAGGGAAAACCAATTATGAAAAAGTATCTGACCTTTGGCTTGTTAATCATGACGGCGCTCGCCGCCGTGGCCGCGCCTCCAACTCTGGTCGCACCGATTGGGGGAAAACGCGCCGCAAGAAAACCAGCGCCGCCGATTTACCGGGAAAACGTCCAGGGAGTGATCCCGCGCGCCACCCGTGGCGGAAACCCGCTCCAGATGATCAACCCGTACGCGCCCGCTAAGTACGGCACGGCCGCACAAAGCGTTGTCCTCGACCCGGACACGGGGAAATGGAAAGGAATCAAGCTCTTCGAAATCTGGTTCTAAGAAGTTCGAAGTTTGATGTTTGAATTGAACGTTCGGCGTTGAACGTTGAACGTTGGGCGTTGAGCATTTCTTCTTCTCCCGCTGTCGCGTTTTACTGCGCGACATTTCTAAAGCCGGAGATGCTCCACATCTACCGGCAAATCACTGGGCTGGAGCGATGCCGGCCAGTGGTGATTGCGCAAAAACGCGAAGGCGTCGATCGCTTTCCATTTGAACCAGTCTACGTCGTCGGCAAACCGCCGACGCATTTCCTGCGTCGATTTTGGTTTCGGCAACTACGAGCCATGCCCTGGCAGATTTCGCGAATGGAGCTCGAATCGTTGCTGCGAATCTTGAGAAAGACCGACGCGCGACTGCTCCACATTTTCTTTGGTCACATCGCGGTACATCTGCTCCCGCTGGTCCGCGCATGGCAAAATCCATCAATCGTTTCTTTTCACGGCGCGGACGTTTTAGTGGACATGGACAAGCCCGCCTATCGCAAGGCGACAAAGGAAATGCTCGATGCGGTCAAGCGCGTGCTGGTTCGCTCCGAATCGTCGCGACGCGCAGTTGTCGATCTTGGCTGCGACGAAAGCAAGATCGACATCATGCGTACGGGAATCCCGCTCGATGAATTTCCATTTCGCGAACGCAGTTTCCCGCAAAACGGAGAATGGCGATTCGTACAAGCCTGCCGTTTGATCGAGAAAAAAGGTCTGCCCACCAGCCTGCGTGCCTTTGCCGGTTTCGCGGCGCGCTATCCTGGATCGAGATTAACAATCGCCGGAGACGGACCGTTGCTCGCGGAAGTTCAGGAATTGGCGCGCGAACTCAAGATCAACAATCGCGTTTCGCTTACCGGATTTATTTCACAGGAAAAATTGCGCGAGATTTTTTATGCGTCGCATATTTTCCTGCACCCGAGCGAAACTGGTCGTGATGGAAACCAGGAAGGCATTCCAAATTCAATGCTGGAAGCGATGGCGAGCGGGTTGCCCGTTTTTGCCACGCAGCATGGCGGGATTCCCGAAGCGATCGAGAATGGCGTGAGCGGGGTTCTGGTTCGCGAGCGCGATCACGAAGCGTTGACGCGCTCCTTGCTCGAGGCCTCGCAAGATCGACATCTTCTCTCACGCATCGCGCGCCGCGGGGCCGAGGTGGTCGCGGAAAAGTTCGACCGGCGCGTGCAAGTGCAAACGCTCGAGGAGTTGTATTTGGAAGCGTTAGCTGCGCCGTCGGCCAGAACATAGGCTTTTAGCCTGCGCGCCCATGGGAAATTTTGTCCGTTGTTCCCGATTCAGCCCCGAAAGCTTTTGGGGGCTAGGCGCATAGACTGGAAGTCTATGTTCCGATACGCGCGAAGAAGATCGACAATTGCTTTCGCGCGGCTTGAAACGAAATGCGCTCCAGCGCGCGCCGTTGCGATTCGGCAACGAGCGCGGCACGGGAATTGACACTGCTCAACAACTCCAGCGCGACGGAGGCGATTTCGTCGATCGTGCGTCCAGCGCCGCAGCTTTGCGGAAACGCGATTCGTTCAATCGCGCCATCTCCGCCCACGCAAGCTGTCCGGCAAAGAAGCGCGTCGCCCGCGACCTGCCCCGGCACGCGGCTGCGGTCCAGTTGCAGAACGATTTTATGCCTCGCGATCTCGCACAAATAATCCGCGTACGGCTTTCGTTTCTCAATCACGCGCAATTTTGCATCCGGAAATTTTAATTCAGAAAGCAATCGCCCGGCTCGGCGTCCATCCAGATTAACGACCGTGACCGGCTCTCCTGTCGCCTCGAAAAGCTGCCGCGCCACCAGCAAGGCGGCGAAATGATTGCGCGACGGCACGTCCCATTCGCGGGTGCCGAGAAAAATTCCCGATTGTTCGTCGGGCGGCACGGAAAAGTTCCAGTGCTGATCTTCGAGCGGGTAGGGCGTGGGAATAAAAGCGACCGTGGCAGGATCGCGCTTCCAACGCGCGCGCTGATAGATTTCCGCAGCTTCCGGAGTCGTCGCGATGCAGCCATCGGCTCGTGCGACAATCTTCATGAAGCGCGATAACTTGGCTTGATCGCACAACTGTTGCGCGATCTGATGTAAACCGGTCTCCTTCAAGGAAACAGCGACCGTCCGCCCACGCTTTTTCAGTTCAGTCAACGCGCGCTCTGAAGTTCGAAGATCGCCGCGCAACAAAAGAAGAACCGGCGTTGCCTCCGCGATCGCGCGGTGGGTGTCGTGATGAAAAAAGCCGCGCGTGCAGGCCGCGTAACCGTGGAAATTGACCGGCGGGTGCACTTGCGCGGCCGGGCCGGCAGCGTCGCGAAAATGTTGCTCCCTGTCGCGACCGCCCGGGTTGAGAACGGTCAAGCGAAAGTCGTCTGCGCCATGCGACGCCATGACTTAGTCGCCCAGATCCGTCGGGGGCGGCGTCTGGGCTTTTAAGAGCGAGTCATCCGGCACCTCATCCAATGGACCAACTGGTTCCGCCCGGCGGATTTCGACCGGTTTTTTTTCCTGCGGCTCGACCGGGATCGCCTTCTTAATCGGCACGCCGGACTCTGGCGTTTGATCATCGATCTTTTGCTTTTCCGCCGCTTCTTTTTCCGGCTCCGGCTGCGGTTTCACGCTTGCCTTTACGGAGTTGTAAGGATCTTTCTCCGCCAGCAGCGTGGGATTATTCACGACGACCGGTGTGACTTGGCTCAGATCGACCGCAAGTTTTGCGCGCGGCAATTCTCCTTCGGATGGAAGATCGCGGACGAGCCGAGTGCGCGGTTCGCCATGAACGCTGCAAGGTTCAGTGGGCAACTGCGCCGCGGTGCCAATTTCCATGTAAGTCGTGCGTCGCTGAACAAGGTCGCCGGTCGGGGTTTTCACAGAGTCGTAACACTTGTCGGTGGCGAGCAGACCTGACCTCGAGCAAATCTCCACCTTCTTTAAACCTGCCGGCTGTTTGGTTTCTCGCGGCGGATAATGCTCGGCCGCCGCGTTCATGATGTCGGTCCAAACCGGCATCGCGAGCTCATGACCGAACGCACCGCGATAAATCTTTTGCGGCTTGTCGAAGCCGGCCCAAACCGCGCAGGTAAAATTGCTGTCGTATCCGGCGAAAAACGCATCGGTGAAATCGTAGGTAGTGCCGGTCTTGCCCGCCACGCCGGGGATTTTTTTCAAGCCGTATTGCGAGTGCGCGGCCTTTCCCGTTCCGGACTCAAGCGCATCGACCAGGCAAGAATGGACTTCATAAGCTGTCTCCGGTTTGATGACGTTTTGCCTGCTGCCGGGCTCCCGTTGCGCGTGCCAGACCGTGCCGTCCTTTTCTTCGATGCGCTCCAAAATGTGGGGCGCGTTTGGTCGCCAGCCGCCGTTTGGAAATATCGTGTAGGCAAGCGCGAGCTCGGCGAGCGTGATCTCGCTGCTGCCGAGAAACGTCGCCGGATACGGACGCAATGGGGAACGAATCCCTGCCGTGCGACAAAGCTGCAAGACTTCATCGAGTCCCGCGTCCATCCCGATGCGAACAGTTGCGCCATTCTTTGATTTTGCCAGCGCCTGCCGGGCGGTCATCGCACCTTCGTAACGGTTCTCCGGGGTCTCCGGCCCCCATTCGCCGAGAATTCCGGTCGTGCCGCCGATCATGACCGCGCGATTATCGAGCGGTCCATCTTCCACGACCGATCCAGGATACATTCCATTTTCAAACGCAGCCGCGTAAACAAACGGCTTCATCGCTGTGCCGGCGGGACGCTTAGCTTGCAGAGCACGATCGTATTGATTGTGTTCGAAATCGCGGCCGCCCACGAGCACGAGAATGCCGCCGGTTTCGTTATCGAGCCCGATGATTGCGCCTTGCAGATATTCCGGCATCGGCTGGCTCGACATCGTGCCACTCGCTTTCGCTTTGCGGAAATTTGCCGCGTACTGGGTGTAGGTCTGATGATTGTAGCTGGAACGCTCTTCGGCCTTTTCCAGAATCGTGCGCAATGAATCTTCCGCCACCTTTTGCAAATCGGCGTCGATGGTGGTGTGAATGCGAAATCCTTCGTTCATGGCGCGGTCCCACCCGACCTCGTTGATCACTTGCTGGCGGATGTAATCGACCGCGTAAGTTTGCCCCTGGGCATTCTGGCGGTTGCCGATGACGAGATTTTCGGCCTGGGCGGCAGCCGATTTCGCGCCGTCGATGAAACCGAGATCGCGCATCCGGTTAAGCACGTAAT
Organism: Verrucomicrobiota bacterium; assembly: GCA_003219265.1. GTDB lineage: Bacteria > Verrucomicrobiota > Verrucomicrobiia > Chthoniobacterales > UBA10450 > AV133. The sequence continues at coordinate 2,884 of QHQE01000152.1, read as the reverse complement.
TGCGCCCTTCGCGGGAGGCGGCTTTATCAGTCCAGGGCGATAATCTGTTCGGACTCTTAACCAGACCGGCAAGGGTGGCGCATTCTGCCAGCGACATTTCACGCGCTGATTTGCCGAAATAACCGCGCCCCGCAGCTTCCGCCCCATAAAGGCCGCCGCCGAAATAAATCCGGTTCAAATAGAGCTCCATGATTTTTTGTTTGCCCAAGCTCTGCTCGATTCGGCGCGCCAGAAAAATTTCGAGCAGCTTGCGGTGGAATGTTCTTTCCTTGAGCGAAAAACTGTTGCGCGCGAGTTGCTGCGTGATCGTGCTCGCGCCTTGCCGGACGTGGCCGGCCGCGAAATTTTTCAAGGCCGCACGGGTGATCCCGAACAAATCGTAGCCGCCATGCTGATAAAATTTCGCGTCTTCCGCCGCCACGACCGCGTTGACCAGATCGCGTGGCAACTGGTCGTACGGCACCGTCTCCCGATTTTCGACGTAGATTTGACCGAAGATTTTCCCATTTCGATCGAGAATTACGCTGGCCGATTCCATTTGCTCGAGTTTGCCCAGGTCGAACGTCGCGGCCTGGCTTTTGAGATGAGAGGCCAGGATCGAAAGGTAAATCGCGAAACCGCTGATCAGAACCGCAACAATGGCGGCCGGGACGCAGAATTGCGGCCTAGCGTACCACGGCCGCCGGAAACGGTAACCGGGCGGCGGCATGAGGTGTGTAGCTGGCGTTCTCAAGCGGTGGGACGAAAGGAATCGGTCGCGAAACTTAGGTGCAAGTCCAACCAAAATCCAAGTCGAAGAAGACGAAAGCAAACGCCCAACGTTCAACGCTCAACATCCAACGTCGATTTCAAACCGCAGCATTTTCTGTTCATTGGACGTTGGACGTTGGACGTTGGACGTTTTCTGATTGCAGACTGAACTCGTCCAATTCATTAGCGATACGATTCGAACACGCGGCCCGCAATCATTCGCCTGGTTCATGCAGCAGGCGCTTTATCATCCCGAGCACGGATATTATTCGAGCGGTCGAGCATCAATTGGCCGCCGCGGAGATTATTTCACCAGTGTAAGCATCGGTCCGCTCTTCGGGCAATTGCTGGCCGCACAATTCGCGCAAATGTGGGAGCGACTCGACCAGATCGACAACTTCGTCATCGTCGAACAGGGCGCGCATCACGGCGACTTTGCGCGCGACGTGCTCGGCTCCGCGCGCAAAGGCTGGCCGGAATTTTTCGCCGCTTTGTGCTATCGAATCGTCGAACCGTTTGCCATCTTGCAAGATCGCCAATCGCAAACGCTCGCGGAATATGAAGGCAAAATCGAATGGCGCGATTCCATCGATGCGCTCGAACCATTTACCGGCGTTCATTTTTCCAACGAGCTGCTCGATGCTATGCCGGTGCATTTGATCTGTAGCCGCGGGCCTATGGCCGGCGCCACCGCTGAATCGCAATGGAACGAAAAATTTGTGGGCTGGCGTAATGATCAATTTGCATTTGTCGAGCAACCGATTGTCGATCCGGCTCTGCGAGCGTTCATCACGAAGCTGCCTTCGCGACCTGCCGGCTACGAAACCGAAGTCAACCTCGCTGCGCTTGATTGGATCGACAATCTCGCGACAAAATTGGAACGCGGTTACGCGCTCGCGATCGACTACGGCCATTCACGCGCTGAATTTTACGCCCACCATCGAACTAACGGCACATTGCAATGCCGGGCGCAGCACCGGCTGTTCACCTCACCTTTTCACGAGATCGGTCACGCCGATATTAGCGCGCACGTCGACTGGTCAAGCGTAGCCGAGCGCGCTGAAGCACATGGCCTGCATGTGGGTGGTTTCACCGATCAACATCATTTCATTACAGGAATAATTTCCGAATTGGCGGCGCCATTGGAAGATGCCGATGCAAAAACGAAGCGCGCGCTACAAACACTCCTGCATCCAGAAATCCTCGGCCGCGCTTTCCAAGTGCTCGCGCTCGCGAAGGATGTCGCCGCATCCACCGCGGCGGACAGCTCCTTTAACCAAAAGAACACGCTGACCGCAAAGAGACCGGTAGAAGGAGCTCCCCGCGGCGAGCCGATTCCACGAATCGGCTGTCCTTCGGACGTGAAGCGGGTCGATCCACTGCTCGCGACAGCTGTCGGGGTTACCGCACCACTCGCCGGCTTCAAATTTGCGCGGGATGAACACGCTATGCTTGGTGTTTGAACTTGTCCGATTGCGCCGAGCGCGAGGTCGATTTCGCCTTTTATTGCGCCATTAAGCTGATTCGCTCGCTTCGGATCTGAGGGGACGCTCATAAAAAGCGTGGCAATCGTCCTCGGACAGGCGAGCAAAACAAATTCTCCGGGTGGCCGGTGTTGCTTTTTAACGTTCCTGCAGTATAAACGGGCGATTATGGCGGACGTTGCCAACAAATACCCGGAAAATGTGCCGGGGAAATCCTATGTCGATGAACAATGCATCGATTGCGATTTGTGCCGCGAAACAGCGCCGGCCAATTTCAAGCGCAACGACGACGGCGGTTACTCCTACGTTTACAAGCAAGCCGAGACGCCCGAAGAGGAAGCGCTTTGCAAAGAAGCGATGGAAGGTTGCCCGGTCGAAGCGATCGGCAACGACGGCGCGTAGAAAGTCTGATGTTGGGGAGCGCAGGCTGCCAGTCCGCCAATCGGACGGACTCGTCCGGCGGCGAGCCCGCAGCATGCGGCAGCCTGCCGAATGCAATTTTGCACGTAAGCGCAAAATCCCTTATCCAATCTGATGCAGAACATAACAGGTTCGCGGCGAGCCACCCCCGAACAACAGGCCAGCGGCCTGTGCTCCCCGGAGTCAATCGAGATCCCGCGGTGCGTTGATGCTCTTGTAAAATTCTCGTG